>NZ_JBVJNN010000012.1:20448-113546 GCF_055583685.1 Streptomyces sp. NPDC104581 | reverse complement strand
GGAACGAAAGAAATCACACCCCCCCACCCCCCCCCCCCCCCTCCCGGGCGCCTCCCCCCACCCCCCCACCCCCCCCCCCCCCCTTCCCCCCCCCCCCCCCCCCCCCCCCCCCACCCCGCTGATCAGGATCGGCCGTGACTCACTCCTCGGCGAGCATGCCCGTGCGCAGGGTGCTCAGGATGCGCGAGAGCAGCCGGGACACGTGCATCTGTGACACACCCAGTGCGGCGCCGATCTCCGACTGCGTCATCTCCCGCCCGAAACGCATCTCGACGATTCCGCGGTCGCGTTCGTCGAGCCGCCCCAGCAGCGGTGCCAGCGCGTGGAAGTCCTCGATGAGTTCCATGGCCGGGTCGCAGGCGCCGAACGTGTCGGCGAAGACACGCCCGCCGGCGGCGACGGGGGCGTCGTCCCCGCCGTCGGCCGACAGGTCGAGCGAACCGGCGGTGTAGCCGTTGGCCGCCACCCGGCCGTCGATGACCTCCGCCTCGGTCAGCCCCAGATGCCCGGCCAGCTCCGCCACGGTGGGCCCGCGGCCCAGTCTGTCGCTCAGCTCGTCCTGGGCCCGGGTCAGCTCCGTACGCAACTCCTGGAGTCTGCGCGGCACATGGACGGCCCAGGTGGTGTCCCGGAAGAACCGCTTGATCTCCCCGTGGATGTAGGGCACCGCGAAGGAGCTGAACTCCACCTCGCGGGAGAGGTCGAATCGGTCGATGGCCTTGATCAGGCCGATCGTGCCGACCTGGAGGATGTCCTCCATGTCGCCGTTGCCCAGATTACGGAAGCGCCGCGCCGCGTATCTGACCAGGGACTGGTTCATCTCGATCAGGGTGTTGCGGGTGTACTGGTACTCCGGTGTGCCCTCTTCGAGCTCCTGGAGCCGGTCGAAGAAGAGTTTGGACAGCGCCCGTGCGTCCCTGGGGGACACCTTCCCCGTGTCCTCGATCCACGGAAGCCCGTCCGCCGGTGTGTCCGTTTCCGTACGGGTATTGACCGCTCCGGAGCCCATGAGGGCCGGAGTGGTGGGGGAGTGCGTACTCATCGTTACGTCATCGCCTTCGCTGATGTGGGCGCTCTGCCGCGTTGCCACTGCCTGAGAGGACCCGTCCGGTCCTACGGTGGCCTAATAGTTGCCGCCTGGCAAGTGTTGCCCGGAATCAGTTTCTCTAACGGGATGCCTGGCCGAAGATCGCCTAGCATGTCGGCGGAAGGCGTGGTGAGTCGTGGTACTGAGAACTTTCGGCTGGGCGTTCGGTTTCACCGCGCTCGGCCTGGCGGCGGCGGTGTTCTATGACGGCTGGGCCGCACTCGGGGTCGTCGCGATCCTGACCGTGCTGGAGGTCTCGCTGTCCTTCGACAACGCGGTGATCAACGCCGGGATCCTGAAGAAGATGAGTGCCTTCTGGCAGAAGATCTTCCTCACGATCGGTGTACTCATCGCCGTCTTCGGCATGAGACTCGCCTTTCCCGTCGTCATCGTCGCCGTCACCGCCAAGCTCAGCCCCGTCAAGGCGGTGGAGCTGGCCGTCAACGACAAGGACCGCTACCAGCAACTGGTCACCGACGCCCACCCGTCGATCGCCGCCTTCGGCGGCATGTTCCTGCTGATGATCTTCCTCAACTTCGTCTTCGACGACCGCGAGATCAAGTGGCTGGGCCGGATCGAACGCCCGCTGGCCAGGCTCGGCCGGGTCGAGATGCTCTCCGTCTGCCTCGCGCTGATCGTGCTGCTCGTCGCCTCGATGACCGTGGCGACCCACGCCCACCAGCACGGCGGAGCACACGCGGACAAGGCCCAGACGGTGCTCACCGCCGGACTCGCCGGCCTGGTCACCTATCTGATCGTCGGCGGACTCTCCAGCTACTTCGAGAACCGCCTCGCCGACGAGGAGGAGGCGCAGGCGGAGAAGGAGGCGCAGGCGCGGGCGGCGTCCGGGCGCGGCGGCAAGGGCGGTCCCTCGGCCGTCGCCGTCACCGGCAAGGCCGCGTTCTTCATGTTCCTCTACCTGGAGGTCATCGACGCCTCCTTCTCCTTCGACGGTGTGATCGGCGCGTTCGCCATCACCAACGACATCGTCCTGATGGCGCTCGGTCTCGGCATCGGGGCGCTGTACGTCAGGTCGCTGACCGTCTACCTCGTCCGCCAGGGCACCCTCGACGACTACGTCTATCTGGAGCACGGCGCGCACTACGCGATCGGCGCGCTCGCCGTGATCCTGCTCGTCACCATCCAGTACCAGATCAGCGAGATCATCACCGGCCTCGTCGGAGTCGTCCTGATCGCTGCGTCCTTCTGGTCGTCGGTCCGGCGCAACCGGCGCATCGCGGCGGGCACGGCGCGCGCCTCGGACGCCGCATGAGCGGCACGCCCCGGCAGTCGTACACGACCACGACGGCCGCGCGCCGGACCACCGACGTGCTCCAGCCCCGCAACGCCCTGCTCGCCGGGATGGTCGGCATAGGCGCCGCGGCGGCGGGCGACTGGACCGGCGTGCCCTGGGGCCTGCTGGGCGCGCTGTGCGCCGGGGTGGTGCCGGCCGCGTACATCGAGTGGGAGCGCGGGCGCGGCAGATGGGGCGACCGGCATGTCGTGGACCGGACCCAGCGGGCGCCGATCTTCCTCGTGATCCTCGGCTCGATCGGCACGGGCGCGCTGGCCATGATCGCGGGAGGGGCGCCCCCCGGCATCCTGATCGCGATGACCGCGCTGTGGGCGATGACCGTCCTCCTGCTGGCGGTGAACACCGTGTGGAAGATCAGCGTCGACTCCGCGGTGGCCTCCGCCGTCGTCGCCATGCTCGCCGCCGTCCACGATCCGCGGTGGCTCGCGGCGTACGGTCTGGTCGTGGCCGTGTGCTGGTCCCGGGTGCGGCTCGGCTACCACTCGATCGCCCAGACGGCGGCGGGTGCCTCGCTCGGCGCGGCCACGGCGACCGCGTTCCTGCCCTGGTAGGAACGGTCGCGGCCACCGGACGGGCGGAGGACGGGGTAACGGGGCATGGTGGACGCGACGCACACGGCCGACGGAGGACTGCATGACGAACGGTGACGCGGCGAACGGCAGGGGCGCGGGGAACGGTGCCGAGGCGAACGGCTCGGACGCCGTGCGCGACGGCGCGGCGAGCGGTACGGACGAGGCGCCCGCGCTCCACTGTCTGGTCACCGGCGCCACCGGCTACATCGGCGGCCGGCTCGTTCCGGAACTGCTGGACGCCGGACACCGGGTGCGCTGCCTCGCCCGTACACCCGGGAAACTGCGCGACCACCCCTGGGCCGGCCGGGTCGAGTCCGTCCGGGGCGATGTCACCGACCCCGAATCCGTCCGCGACGCCATGCGGGGCATCGACGTCGCCTACTACCTCGTCCACGCGCTCGGCACCGGAGCCGGTTTCGAACGGACCGACCGCGAGGCCGCCAGGATCTTCGCCGAACAGGCCCACGCGGCGGGCGTCCGCCGCATCGTCTATCTCGGCGGCCTCACCCCGGCCGGTGTACCGGAGCGGGAGCTCTCACCCCATCTGCGCTCCCGCGCCGAGGTCGGACACATCCTGCTCGACTCACCGGTCCCCACCACCGTGCTGCGCGCCGCCGTCATCATCGGGTCCGGCTCGGCGTCCTTCGAGATGCTGCGCTACCTCACCGAACGCCTCCCGGTGATGGTCACGCCGAGCTGGGTGCGCAGCCGTATCCAGCCGATCGCCGTCCGGGACGTCCTGCGCTACCTGGTCGCCGGCGCGCGGATGCCCGCCGATGTGGACCGTTCCTTCGACATCGGCGGCCCCGACGTCCTCACCTATCTCGACATGATGCAGACCTACGCCGCCGTCGCCGGACTGCGGCGCCGGCTGATCATGCCCGTACCCGTCCTCACACCGACCCTCTCCAGCCACTGGATCGGGCTGGTCACCCCCGTACCCCGGTCGATCGCCCGGCCGCTCGCCGAGTCGCTGCGGCACGAAGTGGTCTGCCACGAGCACGACATCGCCCGCCATGTGCCCGACCTCCCCGGCCGGCCCATCGGCTTCGAGGAGGCGCTGCGTCTGGCCCTCAAACGGATCCAGGACGCCCAGGTCTCCACCCGCTGGTCCTCCGCGGCCGTGCCGGGCGCGCCGAGCGATCCGCTGCCGACGGATCCCGACTGGGCGGGCGGCAGCCTCTACACCGACGACCGCGAACTGACCGTCGAAGCGGGCCCCGAGGCGCTGTGGCGGGTCATCGAGGGCATCGGCGGCGACAACGGCTGGTACTCCTTCCCGCTGGCCTGGGCCGTACGGGGCTGGCTGGACCGCCTTGTCGGCGGCGTCGGACTGCGCCGGGGGCGCCGGGACGCCGCACATCTGCGGGTCGGGGACTCGCTGGACTTCTGGCGTGTCGAGGAGATCGAACCGGGCCGGCTGCTGCGGCTGCGCGCGGAGATGCGGCTGCCGGGGCTCGCCTGGCTGGAGATGCGCGTCGAAGGCGGCGCGAGCGGCCCCACCCGTTACCGGCAGCGCGCCGTGTTCCATCCGCGCGGGTTGCCGGGACATGTGTACTGGTGGAGCGTCGCGCCGTTCCACACCGTCGTGTTCGGCGGGATGGCGCGCAATATCGCGCGGGCCGCGCGAACCGCCCGTCCGGAGACCGCCGGCGGGACGGCCGCCGGGCAGGCCCGGTAGACGGCCCCGGGCCACCCCCGCGCGAAGGCTTTACGGGCCCGCCGTGCGGCGGTAACTTCCTTCCCGCAAGAGCTTGCAGCAACATTCCGGCACAACTTCCATGCCGGACCGTGCTGTTCAGCCGACCCCTGAGGCGCGTCAGGGTCCCGGCCGCCGCGGTGGTGACCGCGGCATCTCTCCGCAGGAGTCCTGGATGACGCGCGACTTGCACCCGGCCCGCCCCCGACCTCACCGGTTCAGACGCCCCTTGGCCGCGGCGACCGCCACGATCGGTCTGCTGGGCCTGCTCAGCGCCGTACCCGACAGCGGGGACACGGCACCGACGCCCGTCGCCGCCGCCGAGACCACGGCGACGGTCTTCTACTACACCAAGACCAAGAACTGGCCGGCGTACAACCTCCATTACGCCCCGGACGGCGGCACCTGGACGACCGTGCCCGGCGTCCGGATGGAGGCCGCCTGCACGGACTGGGTGAAGAAGACGGTCACCCTCGGCGCCGCGCCCGGACTCAAGGCCACCTTCAACGACGGAGCCGGCGTCTGGGACAACAACGCCGGGAGGAACTACGACCTGGGCAGTGGGAACATCACCGTCAAGGACGGCGTGGTGGCCCACAGCGACCCGTGCGCCGGCACCGGACCGGATCCCGACCCGGGCGGGGGCAACACGGCGGACGTCTACTACGCCACCACCGACGTCGGCTGGACCACCACCAATCTGCACTACCGGCCCGACGGCGGCGCCTGGACCCCGGTCCCCGGCGTCGGCATGGAGCCCGCCTGCACCGGCTGGGTGCGCAGGGCAGTGGATCTCGGCACCGCCACCGCGATGCTCGCCACGTTCAACAACGGCAACGGCGTCTGGGACAACAACAACGGCAGCAACTACACCGTCCCGGCCGGGCTCAGCACCGTCAGGAACGGCAGCGTCACCAAGGACGCCGCCGACCCCTGCGCGGCCGAGCCACCGGACACCCGGGCACCGACCGTGCCCGGGAGGGTCACCGCCACGGCGGACGGCGTCGCCACCGTCGTCACCTGGGAACCGTCGCACGACGACCGGGGGGTGACGAAGTATCAGGTCACCCGCACCGGCGGCACGAAGGGCACGCTGGTCACCGACGTCGCGTCGACGGTGCTCTCCGACACGGACCTGGAGGAACGGACCACCTACCGCTACACCGTCAGGGCGGCCGACGCGGCCGGCAACCTCTCCGCGGCGTCCACCGCCGCCGAGGCCACCACCGGCGACCGGCCACCCGCCGCCGAGCCCGGAAAGCCCCTGGGCACCGACCCGCGCAAGGACCCCATCTACTTCGTCCTCACCGGCCGCTTCAACGACGGCGACCCGGGCAACAACCGGGGCGGCAGCCAGCACGTGAAGTCCGGCAACGCCGCCAACAACGACCCCATGTTCCGGGGTGACTTCAGAGGGCTCGTCGACAAACTCGACTACATCAAAGCCCTCGGCATGTCCGCGATCTGGATCACCCCCGTCGTCCTCAACCGCTCCGACTACGACTACCACGGCTACCACGGATACGACTTCTACCGGGTCGACCCGCGACTGGAGTCCGCCGGCGCCTCCTACCAGGACCTCATCAACGCGGCCCACGCCAAGGGCATGAAGATCTACCAGGACGTCGTCTACAACCACTCCTCGCGCTGGGGCGCCAAGGGCCTCTACACCCCGACGGTCTACGGCGTCCGGGACCAGGACTGGTCCTGGTACTACGACGAGCGGAGCGACGGCTTCGAGTACGACGGCCTCACCGTCGAGCCCAAGTCCGGGAAGTCCTACTACAACGGCGACCTCTGGTCCACGGCCGAACCGTCCGGCAACACGTGCGTCAACTGGGGCAAGCCCACGCAGCACACCTCGCCCGAGGGCTACCGCATCTACAACTGCCAGTGGCCCAGCCCCACGTCGGGCATGTTCCCGAAGGCGTACTACCACAACTGCTGGCTCGGGAACTGGGAGGGCGAGGACTCCCGCTCCTGCTGGCTGCACGACGACCTCGCCGACCTCAACACCGAGTCCGCGCCCGTCCAGAACTATCTGATCGGCGCCTACGACAAGTACATCGACATGGGCGTGGACGGCTTCCGTGTCGACACCGCCGTGCACATTCCGCGCACCACCTTCAACCGCCGCTTCCTGCCCGCCATCCAGGAGCGCGTCACGCGGAAACACGGTGCCGGGGCGGCCAGCAACTTCTTCGTCTTCGGCGAGGTCGGCGCGTTCGTCAACGACAAGTGGAACCGGGGATCGGTCAACCACTCCGCGCAGTTCTTCACCTGGAAGGAGCGCAAGGAGTACGCCGCGGACGACGCGAAGGCCGCACTGGAGATGTACGAGTACGAGAACCAGGCCGGCGTCGCCGCACAGCCCACCTCCACCAACGCGTTCCTCGACGGCAACGCCTACCACACCCCCGATCGCAGCCGGTTCTCCGGAATGAACATCATCGACATGCGCATGCACATGAACTTCGGTGACGCCGGCAACGCCTTCCACAACGGCAAGGACTCCGACGACTCCGTCAACGACGCGACCTACAACGTCGTCTATGTGGACAGCCATGACTACGGCCCCAACAAGAGCGCCGAACGCTACACCGGCGGCACCGACGCCTGGGCCGAGAACATGTCCCTGATGTGGACCTTCCGCGGCATCCCCACCCTCTACTACGGATCGGAGATCGAGTTCCAGAAGGGCAAGAGGATCGACTGCGGCCCCTCCTGCCCGCTCGCGACCACCGGCCGCGCCTACTTCGGCGACCATCTGGCCGGCGAGGTCAAGGCGTCCGGGTTCGGCAGGGCCGACTCCGCCACCGGCCAGGTCGCCACGACCCTGGCCCAGCCGCTCGTCAGACATCTCCAGCGGCTGGGTGAGATCCGGCGGAGCGTGCCGGCCCTCCAGATGGGCCAGTACTCGACCGAGGGCATCACCGGCCAGATGGCCTTCAAGCGCCGCTACACCGACGCCGCCTCGGGAACCGACAGCTTCGCCCTGGTGACGGTCACCGGCGCGGCGAGGTACACCGGGATCCCGAACGGCACCTACCGGGACGCCGTCACCGGCGACACCCGCACGGTGACGGGCGGCACGCTCGACGTGGCGGCGCCCGGCAAGGGCAATCTGCGCGTGTACGTCCTCGACCTCGGCGGCGCGAACGCGGCACCGGGCAGGATCGGCACCGCCGGTCCCTATCTGAAGTGAGCGCGCGCCCGGGCGGGGCGAACACCCGCCCTGCCCGGGCACAGCCGTCCCCGTCCAGGATGCGGCCGGTGATTGACCCCGTCCGGCTCGCGCGGTTACGTTGCGCGGCATGCAGCGAGCCGCGCACCTGACGACGAGAGATCACATCGATCTCAAGCGCGTCTGCTCCGCGGCGTGTCACCAGGGCTGACATCACAGCGCCCACGCGATCGGCCGACCCCCGGCGGGACCCGTCCCCGGGGTCGCCGCCGCTGCCGTCCAGGATCTGGAAGACACCCGTGAAGATGCCGCCGGTCCCCGCCCCTCGCCGACCCACCCCCCTGCGCCGCGCGGACATCCCGCCCGGCACCGCGGCGCCACGCCGCCCGCCGGGCACCAGGACCGTGCTGAACGCCGTCCTCGACCACGGCCCGGTCGCCCGCAGCACCGTCGCACGCCTCACCGGGCTGTCCCCGGCGTCCGTCACCGGGCACAGCGCGCACCTGCTGGCCCGTGGGCTGATCCGGGAGAGCCCGGAGACCACCGGGCCGCGCGGTCTCGGCCGGCCGCACGTACCCGTGGACATCGACACCGGCCGCCATCTGGTGGCCGGCGCGCACATCGCCGTCACCAACTCGACGCTCTCCCTGATGGATCTGCGCGGCCGGATCGTGGCCGAGGACCGGCGCCCGCACCGGGGCGCCCGGCCACGGCCGGACGCCGTGCTGGACTCGCTCGCCGAGCGGCTGCCCCGCCTCGTCGCGGCGCACGCGGGCGGCCGTTCGCTGCTGGCCCTGGGCGTGGCCACCGGCCACCGGGTGGACCCCGGCGCGGGGGTGGTCGTGCGCCATCACCAACTGGGCTGGCGCGACGTGGCCGTACGGGACCACCTCAGCGAAGCGACCGGGCTGCCGGTCCATGTGGACAGCCACGCACGGGCGTTGGCGCGGGCCGAGCAACTGGTCGGCGAGGTGGCGACGCGCGGGAGCGCCGTCCTGCTGTTCGTCGGAGCCGTGGTGGACGCCGCGTTCACCACCGCCGGAGAGGTGCACCTCGGACCCCGGCACGGCGCGGGAAGCATCGCGCACCTGCCGGTCGGCGGTGACGGCAGCCTCGAATCGGAGGTCTCCGAGCAGGCGATGGTGCGGCTCGCGGCCGAACAGGGCCACCCCGTCGCGACGTTCCCCGCCCTGCTGGCACGCGCGGTGGCGGGGGAGCGCCGCGCGCTCGCGCTGTTCCGCCGCAGGGCCCGGCTCACCGGCCGGGCCGTGGCACTGCTGCTGGACATGTTCGACCCCGAGGTCGTGGTGGTGGTCGAGCCGGGCACCGGGCTGCTTCCGCACTGCCTGGAGGAGCTGCGGACGGAGGTCGCGAGACGTTCCCAGGTCTGCGACGACCCCGAACAGGCCGTCGTGGCGAGTAGTTTCACCGGCCGCGTGCTGGCCACGGCGGGGGCGGCCGTGGCGCTCGGTGCCCTGTACGCCGATCCGCTGGGCCCCTGGCCCGCGCTGACGCACGTGTCCTGACGGGTGGGCGACCGCTCCCGGCCGGCGGGCCCCTTCGAGCCGATCGCTTCGAGTTAATTCAGGAAGTTGCATTGTTGACCCGTCCGGTACATGCGCAGGACAATCAATTCATGACCATTCGGCAGCGGATTCCGCGTCACATGCCCTGCCCCTGTTGTCGCGCCTGAATTCTCCTCGCGCCACGGTCCGCCCGATGAATTCACCGGCGATCACGTCCGGCCCGCCACGCGCGCCCCGGACCGCGTAGACCCTGGTCGCCCCACGGCTCCGTACCTCACCGCCGCATGCCCTTCTCCGCTGCTTCCACCTCTCTTCCCTGGGGGAGACATTGACTGTCACCGTGTCGTCGCATCCCGCTCCGGGTATCGCCCCGGAGCGCTTCAGGAAAGTGTTCCGCCGATATCCGGCGGGGGTGGTCGTGGTCACCGCGGACGCCGGCCACGGTCCCGTCGGTTTCACCGCCACCTCGCTCACGTCGCTTTCCCTCTCCCCGCCCCTCGTGTCGTTCGGTATCGCCCTCACCGGCTCGTCCTGGCCGACGATCGAGCGCGCCTCCTCCGCCGTCGTCAACTTCCTCGGCGCCGAACAGGAGCCGCTGGCACGGACGTTCGCCACCAGTGGTGTCGACAGGTTCGCCGCGCCGACGGCCTGGCGGCGGCTGCCGGAGGGGGAGCCCGTACTCGACGGTGTGGCGGGCTGGCTGCGGCTGAGCGTCCAGCAGATCGTCGCCGCCGGTGACCACCGGATCGTCGTGGGCCGCGTCGAGGAGGCCGCGCACGACGAGGGACGGCGACCGCTGCTGTTCCACGACGGCCGCTACCTCGCCCTCTGACGCATCGCGCCACAGCCCCCGCCACCGCACGCAGCCCGCCACACCGCACCCTCCGCCCCCGCACCAGGAGATGAAGACCCATGTCACGCGAGCCGGACCGCAAGCCCCTGCACCTCAACGCCTTCCTGATGACCGCGGGCCACCACGAGGCCGCCTGGCGGCTCCCGCGGAGTCCGGGCGACGGCACGGACGTCGAGCACTACAAGAACCTCGCCCGCATCGCCGAACGCGGCAGACTCGACTCGCTCTTCCTCGCCGACGGCCCCGCCCTGTACGGCGACCCGGGCCGCCGGCCCGCCAGCATCCTCGAACCCACCGTGCTGCTGACCGCGCTGGCCGGCGTCACCAGCCGGATCGGCCTCATCGCCACCGCCTCCACCAGCTACAACGAGCCGTACAACCTCGCCCGCAGGTTCGCCTCCCTCGACCATGTCTCGGGCGGCCGAGCCGGCTGGAACATCGTCACCACGGCGGGCGCCGACGCCGCCCGCAATTTCGGTCTGGAGGACACCCCGCCGCACCACGAGCGCTATGTGCGGGCGGCCGAGTTCATCGACGTGGCCACCAAGCTGTGGGACAGCTGGGCCGACGACGCGGTGGTGGCCGACAAGGCGCGCGGTCTGTACGCCCTCGCCGAACGCGTCCGCCGGATCGAACACCGCGGCCCCCACTTCCGCGTCGACGGGCCGCTGAACGTGAGCCGCTCCCCGCAGGGCCACCCCCTTCTCGTGCAGGCCGGGTCCAGCGAGGACGGCAAGGACTTCGCCGCGCGCTACGCGGAGGCCGTGTTCACCGCGCAGCAGACCCTGGACGAGGGTGTCGCCTTCTACCAGGACGTCAAGCGGCGCGCCGTGGCCCTCGGGCGCGACCCGGACGGCATCAAGATCCTGCCGGGGATCGTGCCGGTCATCGGGGACACCGAGGCCGACGCCCTGGCGCTGGACGCGGAGCTGGACCGGCACATCGTCCCCGAGTACGCCCGGCGTCAGCTGGCGAACTTCCTCGGCGTGCCCGCCGGGCGACTGGTCCTCGACGAGGAACTGCCCGACGACATCCCCACCGAGGACGAGATCCAGGGTGCCAAGAGCCGCTTCACCCTGGTCGTGGAGCTGGGCAGACGCGAGCGCCTGACAGTACGTCAGCTCATCGGCAGGCTCGGCGGCGGTCGGGGGCACCGCACCTTCGCGGGCACGGCGGAGCAGGTCGCCGACACCATCGAGCACTGGTACGACAGCGGCGCGGCCGACGGCTTCAACATCATGCCGGCGCTGCTCCCCTCCGGTCTGGAGGTGTTCGTCGACCAGGTCGTGCCCATCCTCCAGGAGCGCGGCCTGTTCCGTACCGAGTACACCGGTACGACGCTGCGCGAGCACTACGGACTGGCGCGCCCGGCCAACCGGCTGTTCGACCCGGTGGGCGGCTGAGCGGTGGGGGCGGGGAGGCGCACCGGACACCCTCCGGGGCGCAGCCGTACGCGATACTGCGCACATGCGCATTTCAGCCAGAGCGGACTATGCGGTACGCGCCGCGCTGGAACTCACCACGTCCCCGGGCGACGCCCCCCTGAAGGCGGAGGCGATCGCCGCCGCCCAGGACATCCCGCACAAGTTCCTGGAAGGCATCCTCAACGACATGCGCCGCGGCGGGCTCGTGGTGAGCCGGCGCGGCGGCAACGGCGGTTACCGGCTGGCCAGGGCCGCGGACACCATCACGGTCGCCGATGTCATCCGGGCGGTGGACGGACCTCTCGTCTCGGTACGCGGAGTCCGTCCGCCGGAACTCTCCTACAGCGGGTCCGCCGAGTCGCTGCTGCCGCTGTGGATCGCGGTGCGGGCGAACGTCCGCAGGATTCTGGACGTGGTGACGCTGGCGGACGTGGCCTCGGCCGGGCTGCCGGACGACGTGTCCGCCCTCGCGTCGGACCCGGAGGCGTGGACGAACCCCTGACGGGGCGGGGAGGGGGAGGGACGGGAGCGGACAGCGGGCCGGACCCGGTTCCGCAGGCCCGGTCCGCAGGCCGGGACACGGGTCCACCATATGAACACGCCCTTGGGCCGCGGGCGACTCCGTGCCAAGATTCCTACCAATCCAGTGGGAAACATAGGGATGTTGGAGGTGGCCGGCGCCGTGCCGACGAAACCCGTGGTCCGAACCGCTGCCCCGCGCAAGCCCCCCGCGGTCGACCACGCGATGTGGCGGCGCGTCACGCGGGAGGTGGCCGACGACCTCGCCGCCGACGCGATCGCCCGCGACCGGGCCGGGAAACCGCCCTACGACGAGGTGGCCCGGCTGAGTGAAGCCGGACTGCCCGCGCTCCTGACGCCACCCGCCTCCCTCGGCCGGACCGGTACGCCTTCCGGCGCGGCCGGGGGCGGGGGCGGCGCCGGCTGGCGCACCGCGACGACCGTCATCCGCGAGATCTCGGCGGCCGACGGCTCCATCGGCGAACTCGTCGCCCGCCACTACGTACTGTCCTGGAGCGGCCGCTTCTTCGGCCCCGCGGACGACCCGGCCGGGCACCGGGACCCCGCGGCCGAGGGGCTGCTCCTCGGCGGCGGCACCGACCTGCCGGACCCGGAGAACGGGCCCGGACTCACCCTCTCCCCGGCCGGCCCTGGCCATCTCCTCAACGGCCGCAGGACCGTCCCCGCGGGGGTCGGTGTCGCCGACCGTCTGGTCGTCGGAGCGACCTCCACACAGACGGGCGAACTGCTGATCGCGCTGGTGGACCCGGACCACCCCGGTGTGCTCACCGGCACCGACGACGACCGCATCGGCCAGCGGCTCACCGGCGCGGGCAGCGTCCACTTCGACGACGTGCCCGTGGACGCGGGCCACATCCTCGGCGCCACGCCACGTGACGAGCACGCGGTCTCCGCGTACACCGCGCTCGCGCCGCTCGCCCTGCGCCTCGTCCTCGGCCATGTCGCCCTGGGCATCGCCGAGGGCGCCCTCGCCGAGGCCCGCGACGTCAGCCGGGCGGTGCTGCCCGCACCGCGCTCCGGGGCCACGGGCGCCACCAGCTACGCCGTACGGCCCAGCGGCGATCCGTATCTCCTGCTCGCGTACGGGGAGTTGGCGACCGCCGCGCACACCGCCGCCGCCGTCGTGGAACGCGCGACCGACGCCCTGGAACAGGGCCTGGCCACCGGGCGCGACCTCGGCATGGACCAGCGCGCCGAGATCGCCGTCCTCGTCGCGGCGGCCGAGGCCGTCACCAGCAGATCCGCGGTCGACATCACCACGCGGATCCTCGAACTCACCGGAGCGGCGGCGTCGTTCGACGGCGGCCCGGCGCTCGACAGGTTCTGGCGCAACGCCCGCGCGCTGACCGCGCGGAGCTCACCCACGCACCGCCTGCGCGACATCGGCGACCACTACCTCAACGGAACGCACCCGCCCTTCACCGCGCGTACGTAGGGTCGGCACGCTCCGGTTCGCACCGGCACGCCGCCGGGCAAGCCGACGTGCCGGTCCCGGCCGGCGAGGCCGTGCACGGGACGTACGGGGACGCACCGCGCGTGCCGGCCCGCGCTCCGCGCCCACCGATGGGGCAATCCCGCCGGCGCGGGTCCGGATGGGGTCGGATGGCGGGCGTCATCGATAGACGCCCCCCTGTCTCCGGCGCGGCGTCCCCGAACTCCCGAGCCGGAGCCGGGACCCGTACGGGGCCGAGCGGGGGCCGCACCCCTGGGAGCCCTGTTGAAGCTCAGACACGCCGCCGCCGCGCTGGCCGGATCCGTGGCGATCGCCGTCGCGGCGGCGGCGCCCTCGTCCTCGTCCTCGTCCTCCTTTTCCGTCTCCGTCACGGCGGACTCGGCCCACGCGTCGGCGCTCGCCCCCAACGGCGGCCTGGCGGACTTCTCCACCGCGTTCGCCCGCTCGCGGACCGACCCCGAGAGATCCCCGTCCGGCGCCAACGACTGGGCCTGTCGGCCCGGTGCCGCGCACCCGAGGCCCGTCGTGCTGATCCACGGCACCTGGGCCAACGCGTACGCCAACTGGCAAGGGCTGTCACCCGTGCTGAAGCGGGCCGGCCACTGCGTCTACGCCCTCAACTTCGGAGCGCCCGACGGTGACGTGTTCAAGGGGAGGGGCCATGTCCCGGAGTCCGCCAAGGAGGTGGCCGCCTTCGTCGACAAGGTCCTGGACGCCACCGGCGCCGAGAAGGTCGATCTGGTCGGGCACTCGCAGGGCGGTGGCCTGCTGCCGCGCTGGTACCTGAAGTCCGAGGGCGGCGCGGCGAAGACCCACCGCCTGGTGGGCATCGCCCCGAGCAACCACGGCACCACGGCGTCGGGCATGGCGTCCCTGGCCAGGTCGCTGCGCGTGCTGGACCCGGCCGCGCAGATGGCCGGGCTGGCGGCGAAGGACCAGACGATCGGGTCCGACGTCAACGCGCGGCTGGACGCCGGGGGAGACACCGTGCCCGGTGTCCGCTACACGACCGTCGTCACGCGCACCGACGAGGTGGTCACCCCCTACCGTCAGCAGTACCTCGCGGCGGGCCCCGACGCCCCGGTGGAGAATCTGGATCTCCAGGACGCGTGTCCGGCGGACATGAGCGCGCATCTGGGCATTGCGTACAGCCCGGTCATGTACCGGCTGGTCCTCAACGCCCTCGACCCGGCGAACACCCGCCCGGCGAACTGCCTGAGCTGAGCCGGGACACCGCCGGCCGGGGCACGGCGTGGACTGCGAACGAATCGCCCATATGTTCGAACGTGTGGTTATGCTGGGCGTATGGCAGCACACGCGCAGGGGTCGCTCTTCGACCAGGCCGACGAGATCCGGCTCGGTCCGCTGACCGGTGTCCGGCGGACCGTCCTGGGTGACGGGGCCTGGATCGATCTCCTCCCCGGCTGGCTCGCCGGGGCCGACGCGCTGCACGAGGAGCTGGCCTCCGGCGTGCCGTGGCGGGCCGAGCGCCGGCGGATGTACGAGCGGGAGGTGGCGGTCCCGAGGCTGCTCGCCTTCTACGGGGAGCGCGACGGCACGCCGGACGCCCTCCCGCACCCGGTCCTGGACGAGGCGCGCGACGCCCTGAGCGCGTACTACGCCGGCGAACTGGGCGAGCCCTTCGCGACCGCCGGACTCTGCTACTACCGGGACGGCCGCGACGGGGTCGCCTGGCACGGCGACCGGACGGGCCGGGGTTCGAGCGAGGACACCATGGTCGCGATCCTGTCGGTCGGCGCGCCCCGGGATCTGGTGCTGCGGCCTCGGCACCGGCACGGTTCCGTCGTCCGCAGACCGCTCGGGCACGGCGACCTCATCGTGATGGGCGGCTCCTGCCAGCGCACCTGGGAGCACGCCGTCCCCAAGACCGCGCGGGCGGTGGGCGCGCGCATCAGCGTCCAGTTCCGTCCGCGCGGTGTGCGCTGAGCGACCCGGAGGCCCCGTCGCGCCAACGGGCCCGAGCGTCCGGGAAATCCGTCACGGCCTTGACGCGTCGGGCTTGGTGATGTGCAATATATTGCATGCCGGTACCCCAGGGCCGAGGGCTCGTCTCCAGATCACTCCTGCGGGAGAACGCCTACCAGGCGCTCAGGGACGCGATCGTCGACGGCACACTCACTCCGGGGGAGCGGCTCAACGACAGCGATCTCGTGGAGTGGCTGGGGATCAGCCGCACCCCCATCCGGGAGGCGCTGGCGCGCCTGGAGCAGACCGGCCTCGTACGGACCAAGCCGGGCCGCTACACGATCGTCAGCCCGCTCGACCTCAGAGCGGCGCGCGGCGCGCAGTCCGTCACCGCCGCCATGCACGAACTGGC
Source organism: Streptomyces sp. NPDC104581 (assembly GCF_055583685.1). Taxonomy (NCBI): domain Bacteria; kingdom Bacillati; phylum Actinomycetota; class Actinomycetes; order Kitasatosporales; family Streptomycetaceae; genus Streptomyces; species Streptomyces sp. NPDC104581. Next base: position 97,555 of record NZ_JBVJNN010000012.1, on the reverse strand, counting down.
CGTCCGGGAAGCGCTCCCCAACCTCTCGGCGGCCGAACTCGACGCCATGCGCGCCGCCAACGACCGCTTCGCCGGCGCCCTTGCCGCGAACGACGTGGACGCGGCGCTGGCCGCCGACGACGCGTTCCACGGCGTCGCCGTCACCGCCGCCGCGAACCAGGCGCTGCGCGCCGTACTCGAACAGTTCACACCGGTGCTGCGCCGTGTCGAGCGGGTGCGCTTCTCCTCGCTGAGCGGCCGGGGCTCGGTCGCCCAGCACGACCGGATCATCGAGCTGTGTGCCGCCGGTGACGTGGAGGGAGCCGCGGCGGCCACCCGCGCCAACTGGCAGACGCTCGCCCCGCTTCTCGACACGCTGGCCGTCGAGGACGGCGACGACTGACCCCGAGCCCCAAGGAGCCCGAGATGTCCCTCGACCGTTTCCCGCGCCACCCCCTCCTCTTCGGCCCGAGCCCCGTCCATCCGCTGGACCGTCTCTCCGGCCATCTCGGCGGCGCCCGTATCTGGGCCAAGCGCGAGGACTGCAACAGCGGTCTCGCGTACGGCGGGAACAAGACCCGCAAGCTGGAGTATCTGGTCCCCGACGCCCTCGCGCGGGGAGCCGACACCCTGGTGACCATCGGCGGCATCCAGTCCAACCACACACGGCAGGTCGCCGCCGTCGCCGCCCGCCTCGGGCTGAAGGCGGTCCTGGTCCAGGAGAGCTGGGTCGACTGGCCGGACGCCGTCAACGACAAGGTCGGCAACATCCTGCTGTCCCGTGTCATGGGCGCCGAAATACGTCTGGTCGATGCCGGGTTCGGCATCGGCGCCAAGGACAGCTGGCACCGGGCGCTGGCCGACGTCGAGGCCCGGGGCGGTACTCCTTACGCGATCCCGGCGGGTGCCTCGGACCATCCGCTCGGCGGACTCGGCTTCGCCAACTGGGCGCGGGAGGTGGCGATTCAGGAGCGGGAGCTGGGCGTCTTCTTCGACACGATCGTGGTGTGCAGCGTCACCGGCAGTACGCACGCGGGCATGATCGCGGGTTTCGCGGGACAGGACCGCCCCCGCAGGATCCTGGGCATCGACGCCTCGGCCAGGATCGGCGAGACCCGCGCGCAGGTCGCCAGGATCGCCCGCGCCACCGCCGAACTCATCCGGCTGGGACGGGACCTGGGAGACGACGAGATCACCGTCCTGGAGGGCTGGGCCGGGGATCTGTACGGCGTTCCGGTCGAGTCCACGCTCGACGCCATCCGGCTCACGGGCCGGCTGGAGGGCATGATCATCGACCCGGTGTACGAGGGGAAGTCGATGGCCGGGCTGATCGATCTCGTCCGCGCCGGGGACATCCCGGCGACGTCGAACGTGCTGTACGCGCATCTCGGCGGGCAGCCCGCCCTCAACGCCTACAGCGGTGTCATCCGCTGAGCGCCGCCCACCGCGCACCGCCCGCCGCGGCCAGTTGAACGGGCGATGTACGGGGTATGAACTCCCGTTGCCACAGGCGTGGTTCGGCGCCCCCACGCCATCACGCGCAGGCGTCGTGACAGTGCTCTACGGCCATCGCCGGACGTCGCGGAGTGATCGGCAGTGGTCACACTCGGCTCATCTATGGCCAAGGGATATTCAAGGAGCAGCCAAGACTTCGCCTGCATGAAAGTTCTTTAATGTTACGGGAGTTAACGTCCGTGCGTGAAAATGACCACGCATGCTCAGATGCCGGTGGCGACCAGCCGCCGCGCACTGCTCCGCGCCTCCGTCGCCACCGCGGCGGTCGCCACAGCCGCCGGCGGCGGACTCGTCGCCGGCGCCACGTCGGCGGGGGCCGCCCCCCGGCAGTCCGCGACACGTCCCAGGCCCAGTACCCCCGCCGCCGCGCTGGCGGAACTCTCCGCCGGCAACCGTCGCTGGCGCAACCTCAACCAGCAGCACCCGCACGAGTCCCAGAGCCTGCGGCAGTCTCTCGTCTCCGGCCAGACACCCTTCGCCGTGATACTCGGCTGCATCGACTCCCGCGTCCCGCCGGAGCTGGTCTTCGACCAGGGGCTCGGCGACCTCATGACCGTCCGCTCCGCCGGTGAGGTCCTGGACGACGCCGTACTCGGCAGCGCCACCTACGGCGTTCTCGAACTCGGTGTCCCGCTGATCGTGGTCCTCGGGCACCAGTCGTGCGGGGCCGTCGCCGCCGCCGTCCACGCGGATGAGACGGGCGCGCACCTGCCCGCCTCCCTCCAGTACATAGCCGACGAGATCAAGCCCGCGATCGACCACTCGCAGGAGGGCGACGCGCGGGTCGACGCCACGGTCAGCGCCCAGGTCAACCTGGTCCGTTCCCGCCTGGCGGCCGAGCCCGACCTCGCCGCCAAGGTGGCCGCGGGTGAGCTTCAGATCGTCGGCGCGCGCTATGAGCTGAACACCCAGCTGGTGCACCGCATCAGCTGACCCGGCCGGAACCCAGGGGTTCCTCACGGTGCGTCGAGGGAGCGCGGACGAGTGCCACTCGTCCGCGATCCCTTGCGTTCACGGCCCCGCCCCGCCGCCCCGGCCGACGCCGCGTGCAGGGACCGCAGGGCGAGCAGCAGGACCCCGATGTCGTCGAGGTAGACGGGGTCGGGCAGCAGGTCCACGGGGCTCACCACATAGATGAGGGCGCCCCAGTACGCGGCGCGGTTCGTCAGCGGTATCCCGGCCTCGCGCAGCAGCGCACGGGCCCGGAAGACCCTGACGAACAGGACGATCGTCGTGGCCAGCATCGCCACCACCGCGACGGCGGCGACGACGAGGGCGACCGTGAGGTTGACGTCCATCGTTTCCATGGCCTCCTGGGGCGAGGGCCTTCCCTCTCCCGGAGCGTGTTCCCGCAACGGGACGCTCCACCGAACGAATTGAGCGGCTTCACCGCGCCGCCCCCTCTCCGGAGCCGTCCGCCGAGTCTCTCGCAACGCGTGTCCGCCGGCGGTCCCGGGGACCCGGCGAAGTGCACCGACCCGGAGTTGAACAATTCGTTCAACATGATCTGTTGACATCCTCGTGTGTGCCGGACCATGCTTGCCCGCATGTCATCGACTTCCGGCCGGCGCCCCTCCGACCCCTTCACCGCACCTCACCCCGACCGGGCCCGTGCGCACCGCGTGCACGCGTCCCTGTTCCGTATCGCCGAGCGGCACGCGGCCACGGAGGCCCAGCGCCGCCGGCAGACGCACCCGTCCGTGATCGCCCCGCACGAAGCCGTCAGGCTCGTGTCCTTCCTGCTCAGCGGGGCGGCGAAGCCGGAAGCGGGTGAGCCGGAGGTGGACCACGCCGACATCACCGCCGCCCTGAGCCTGGTGCCGCGCGCCCGCGGGGACATGGACGAACTGGAGGCGGGGCTCCTCCAGATGGCGCGTGGCCGGGGCATGACCTGGCAGGAGATCTCCTTCGGCCTCGGTCTCGGCACCCCGCAGGCAGCCCGCCAGCGCTACGAACGGCTGGCCGGGCGCACGGCCGGGGATCAGGACGCCGAGTAGAACCGGGCGACGGCCACCCGGGGTGCTCACCCGCCGGTCATCCGCCGCGGGCGCGGGGAGCGGGGACACGGTGGGCCGGCGGCACGTCGTACGCGGTGAGCGGGCGAGCCGGCGGGCAGAGTAGAGCCATGGTGATCACCTCGGACGACGGGCAGCCGCCCCGCGCTCTCCTCGGCAGTTGGCCGACCCCGCTCGAACCGATGCCGCGGCTGGCCGGCGCGCTCGGCCTCGGCGCCAACGACCTCTGGGTCAAACGCGACGACCTCGTCGGTCTCGGCGGCGGTGGCAACAAGGTGCGCAAGCTGGAATGGACCTGTGGGGCGGCGCTGGCCGACGGCGCCACGGTGCTGGTGACGACCGGGGCGCCGCAGAGCAACCACGCGCGACTCACCGCGGCGGCGGGCGCCCGGCTCGGACTGGACGTCGTTCTCGTCCTGGCCGGCGACGCCGGTGCGTCCGAGTCGGGCAATCTCACGCTCGACGGTCTGTTCGGCGCGCGGGTGGTCTGGGCCGGTGATGTCGGCAAGGACGAACTCGCCTCCATCGCCCGGCACGTGGCGGGCACGCTGCGGGACCGGGGCGCCGTCCCCGCGCTGGTCCCCTTCGGTGGCTCCAGCGTGCTCGGCGCCCGCGGCTATGCCGAGTGCGGCCGGGAACTCCGCACGCAGGCAGCCGACCTGGCGACCGTCGTGGTCGCCCTCGGCTCCGGCGGCACCATGGCCGGACTCGTCGCGGAACTGGGAGCCGAGCGGGTACTGGGCGTCGACGTCGGTGCCGTCGCCGAGCCCGGCCGCGTCGTCTCGCAGCTGGTCTCCGGGCTCACCGGAACGCACTGCCCGCCCGAGTCCCTGCGGATCCGACCCGACCAGGTCGGATCCGGCTACTCCGCGCTCACCGAGCCCGTCATGACCGCCCTCACGCTGGCGGCGCGCACCGAGGGCATGGTGCTCGACCCCGTCTACACCGGCCGGGCGATGGCCGGACTGGCCGCCGCGGTCGGGGCCGGCGACATCACACCGGGCCGGCGTACGGTCTTCCTGCACTCGGGCGGCCTGCCCGGCCTCTTCGGCCACCGGCAGGCCCTCGAACGGGCGGCGGCCGAACTCGCCGTGGACGGCGACCCGTTGAGCACCTGGGAGCCCTCACCGACGGTGGCCGACCGGCCGCGGTGAGAGGCCGTCGGACGCGGTGGACCGCGTCGTGGATCACGCCTCCGGTTCGGCGAGCGCGGCCCGCTGCCGGGCCGTGCGCACCGCCGCCGAGAGAGTGCCGATGTCGTAAGCCCCGTGGTGGCGCCGCCCGTTGACGAAGAAGGTCGGCGTCCCCGACACCCCGCTCAGATCGGCGGAGTCCACGTCGTCGGCGACCCGCGCCGCGCCCTTGTGGCGGCGCAGGTGCCGCTCGAAGCGCTCGGTGTCCAGCCCGAGGCCGGAGGCGAGACCCAGCGCGTCCGCGAACCGCAGCGTGCCCTCGTGCGCGAGCAGCAGATCGTGCATCTCCCAGAAGGCGCCCTGGTCGTACGCCGCCTCCGACGCCTCGGCGCCGAGCATCGCCCCGGGGTGCACATCGGTGAGCGGCATGTGCCGCCAGACGTAGCGCACGTCGCCGAAATCTGCCAGCAGTTCCCGGATGACCGGCTCGGCCTTCCCGCAGTAGGGGCAGTCGAAGTCGCCGTACTCCACGACTGTCACCGGCGCCTCCAACGGGCCGCGGATCTTGTCGCGTTCGGAGTCGACCGGGACCGCGAGGTCGACGATCGACTCGGCGGTGCCCAGCAGGGCCCGGTTACGGCGCCGTCTCGGCAGCAGCCCGATCACCGCGCTGACGGCCCAGGTCACCGTGAACGCGCCGAGCAGCGCCGTCAGCGTGCCGATCTTCGCCTCCTCCAGATGATCGCCGTCGAAGGCGAGGGTGGCGATCAGCAGCGACACGGTGAACCCGGCACCCGCGATCGTCCCGCCGGCGGTGACGGCGCCCCAGCCGACCGGGGGACGCAGCCGGCCGCCGCTGAGGCGGGAGGCCAGCCAGGAGGCGGTGAGCACCGCGACCGGCTTGCCCACGACGAACGCGCACACGATGCCCAGCGTGACCGGCGAGGTGAAGGCCCGCGAGAGCTCGTCCGGCGTGATCCTGATCCCGGCGTTGGCCAGCGCGAACACCGGCACGATCACATAACTGGACCACGGGTGGTACATCCGCAGCAGCCGGTCGTTGGGCGAGATGGCCGACGCCAGCCCGAGCCGCGCGGAACGTTCGAGCTCCGGCGTCGGCTGCTCCCTGAACCGGCGGAACAGTCCGGTGGCGCGCTCCAGATCACCGCGGGCGGCGGGGTACGCGGAGGTGAGCAGGCCCATCACCAGTCCGACGACGACGGGATCGACACCGGACTCCAGCAGCGCCACCCATGCCGCGACGGCCGGCGGCACGTACCAGGCGCCCCGGCGCACCCCCGCGTAGCGCAGCGCCACGATCACACCGAGGACGCCGAGGGCCACCAGCAGCGCGACGGGCGCGACGCTCTCGCTGTAGGCGAAGGTGATGACGCCGAGAGCCACGAAGTCGTCGACGACGGTCACGGCCAGGACGAACGTCCGCAGACCGGTGGGCAGGCGCCTGCCCAGCAGCGCCAGCATGCCGAGGGCGAAGGCGGTGTCCGTGGACATCGCGGCGCCCCAGCCGTAGGCGGTGCCGTTCCCGGCGTTGACCAGGAGATAGATCCCGACGGGTACGAGCATGCCGCTGACCCCGACGAACACGGGCAGCGCGATACGCCGTCCGTCCCGCAGCTCGCCCATGTCCCGCTCGCGGCGCGCCTCCAGGCCGACGACGAAGAAGAACACCGCCATCAGCCCGCTGTTGACCCAGTCGCGCAGTTCGAGTGACAGGCTCCGCGAGCCGAACGACAGCGCCACATGCGTCCGCCAGAAGCGTTCGTACGCCGTGAGGTCGGCGTTCGCCCAGGCCAGCGCGGCGAGCACGGCGGCCAGCAGGACGGCCGCACTGCCGGTCTCGGTCCGCAGGAACGCCCGCCACGGTGTGCGCGTCGGCCCGCCGCACCGGGTCTGCCCTGAGTAGTCGGCGTCGGGGGATGAATCGGTCATTCCAGGATTCTCCACTCGCCGGGCGGGTGGGCCCGACAGCGGAGAGTGTGTCGGCGGGGGGCTCTTGCCGTACGCCGCCTTGTGCGCCCTGCCAGGACGACCGCACCCGCCGTTACCACCGCGGCCTGCCGACCGCCCGCCCGGCTCAGGCGGCGTCGTGGAAGACGAGCCCCAGCGTGTGGCGGCGACCGGTGCGCACCGTGCCGACCCCGTGGTGCGTGGGCGCGTTCGACCGGCCCCGCGCGGAGCGCACAGGCCGTCGCGGGTGGTGAAGACCAGCCCGTGGTCCTGCGGAACGGGTGGCCGACGAGCCGCGCGACCGGGCACGCGGACGCTTGCTCGGTCAGGAGGAACTCCCCGGCCGCCGAAGTCCTCTCCGGGCACGTCGAGACCGACGACCACCTTGAGCGGGAGGACCATGGCACCGAACACGTCCCGGTGCCGGGCCTCAGCCGGGCACAGAAGGCGGACCGCGACTCCCGCACCCGACAGGGAAGTTCAGGGGTGAAGCAGCGGCACTGCCCTGACCCGAACCGGTGGCGGGCCGTGTCCACGGTCGTCCGGAGCCGCTCCCCGTCGTCCTGCAGCGCGCTGGTGGGACGCGATGCCCGGATCCACACCCTCGGTGTGCGAAAGGCCGGTTGTCGGGCGGGGACGCTCCGGCGGTGGACCTGTCAGCGTCGGCGCACCTGGGTCCACTCGGCGAACCACCAGACGAACGCGACCAGCACCGCCCACAGCAGCGCCTGCCCCACGGCCGACGGCCAGGGCAGTTCACCGCCGAACCGCTCCACCCCGGCCGTCGCGGCCCAACTCACGAGCAGAACCACCAGGATCCGGATACGTCGGTGTTTCAACATGGGACCCGGATACCCAAGATCATGAGCCGGACACACGACGGCCGCACTCGGCCACCCGAAGGCGCGGGCGAGTACCGGAGACCGGGCGCAACCGCCGGGCGTGCCCCGGTGCCGCGCGGAAGCCGCCCGCCGGGCACTACCGCGGCAGTACCGCGTAGATCGTCTTGCCGGGACCGGGCCCCGGACCCGGCATGATCGCCAGACACTCCGCCAGCCTGCGGACCATGTGCCAGCCGAACCCGCCACCACCGCCGTCGAGATCGGGGGCGCGCTCGCGCGGCGGCGCCGGGTTCGGGTCGCTCACGGCCACGGTCACCGAGTCCGGCGCCGCGGACAGTTCGAGCGTGTACCGGCCGCCGCCGTGCCGCAGGGCGTTGGTGACCAGCTCGGACACCACCAGGACGATGGTGTCGACCAGGCCGGAGCCCGGTGCCGGGGTCAGGCCGCCCGTGAAGGCCCTGGCGGTGTCGCGGGCCGCGTGGATGCCCGCGGGACTGTCGCCTCGCACCACGCCCGGTTCGGGCATCACGTCGGTGATCCTCGTGCCGTTCATGCGTGTTCACCTCACGTGCATCGCTTGTACCGCTTTCAGACCAAGCGTTCCCGCTCGCTCCTACTTCAGGCCCGTGGAATCATCCGCGTCCCCCGGCCCCTCCCGTCCGCCCCCCGGCCATGTCTCCCACCCTGCCCGCGTCCCAGAGATCGGTGCTGTGCGCGCCGACAAGTGCCCCGACCCGGTCCAGGAGTTCGACGGCCGGCAGGGCGTCGAACCGCCGCCCGTCCCGCAGGCGCAGCGCGACGGAGCCCCCGGCGGCCTCCCTCGCCCCGATCACCGCCTGGTACGGCACCAGCCGGGCCGCCCGGACGCGGGAGCCCAGGGTGCCGTGCTCCGGCCCCGAGACCTCGGCCCGCAGCCCTCGCGCGGCGCAGCGCTCCACGAGCGCGCGCGCCTGCGGGAGTTCGGCGTCGGAGACGGGCAGGAAGACGAGCTGGGTGGGTGCGAGCCAGCCGGGGAAGGCGCCGCCGTGCCGCTCCACGAGATGCGAGACCGCCCGCTCCACGCTGCCGATGACACTGCGGTGGATCATCACCGGCCGGTGCCTGCCTCCGTCGGCGCCGATGTGGCGCAGACCGAACCGCTCGGGCTGGTGGAAATCGACCTGGACGGTCGACAGGGTCGACTCACGTCCGGCCGCGTCGGCGATCTGTACGTCGATCTTCGGACCGTAGAACGCCGCCTCGCCCTCCACCGCCTCGTACGCCACGCCCGCCCCGTCGAGTACCTCGGTCAGCAGCGCGGCGGACCGCTCCCACAGAGCGGGGTCGGCGACGTACTTCCCGCCGGGCCCCGGCAGGGACAGCCGGAAACGGGCCGGTCGGACACCGAGCGCGTCGTACGCCCGCCGGATCAGCTCCAGCGCCGCCCGCGCCTCGTCCGCCACCTGGTCGACGGTGCAGAAGATGTGCGCGTCGTTGAGCTGAATGGCGCGTACGCGGGTCAGCCCGCCGAGCACCCCGGACAGCTCGGAGCGGTACATGGCACCCAACTCGGCGATCCGGAGTGGCAGTTCACGGTAGCTGCGGGCGCGTGACCGGAAGATCAGCGCATGGTGCGGACAGAGGCTCGGCCGCAGTACGAACCGCTCCCCGCCCAGCTCCATCGGCGGGAACATGTCGTCGCTGTAGTGCGACCAGTGCCCCGACATCTCGTACAGCTCCCGCTTGGCCAGCACCGGTGAGTACACGTGCCGGTACCCCGCGCGCCGCTCCACGCCGCGGATGTACTCCTCCAGGGTGTGCCGTACGGTCGCGCCGTCGGGAAGCCAGTACGGCAGCCCGGCGCCGATCAGCGGATCGGTGTCGAACAGGCCCAGCTCGCGGCCGAGCCGGCGGTGGTCGTGCATGGTGGTCTCCTCGCTCGGCGGAGCGAGTGACCACGCGACGAAGCCCCGGGGCACTCGCCCCGGGGCTTCGAACCGCATCATCGGTCAGCGCGCCGGGACACTCTCCGGCGTCGTCGTCATCGCGGCACGCTTCATGACGACGACGGTAGAGCCGAACCCGCGCCCCGGCAACGCCGTTTCCGCCCCACCTCACGCCAAGACCTTCTGTCGTAACTCTGGACACCCGTCGATCGGGCGTGCTGTCATTCCGCTGCGCACTCTTTCCAACGTTGTAATGCAGAGGACGGATCTCTTCCGCTCCCGCTCGTTCCGCCCCCGCCCGCGCGAGGACACCGAGGACACCCATGAGACGAAAGCCCGCCACCCGCTCCCGACCGCTGCTCCGCTCGCTGCTGCTCGCCGTCGCCCTGCTGCTGCCGGCGAGCGGTTTCGTCCCGGCCGCGACGGCCGCCGACACCGCCTCCGCCGACGTACGGCCGGCCGCCGCCCCGGTGGCGGAGGACGTGCACGGTCTCAAGGGCGAGTACTTCAGCATGTCCGCGCCGGGTGCGCGCGACTTCGCCGACCTCGGGGGAGTGGCCCTCGACCCGCAGATCGAATTCCCGGGCCTCGCCTCGACGTTCGAGTCCATGACCGGCCGCACCGAGCACACCACCGCCCGCTGGACCGGCCGGATCGAGGCCCCCGCGAGCGGTGACTACACGTTCTACGCGACCGGCGACAACGGCTTCCGGGTGTGGATCGGCGACCGGTTGGTCATCGACCACTGGGAGCCGGACTGGGACAAGGAGCAGACCAGCGAACCGGTCGCGCTGACCGCGGGCGAGCCGAAGGACGTCCGGGTCGAGATGTTCCAGGACACCGGTGGAGCGAACATGTTCCTGCGCTGGTCGGGCGCCGGGACCCAGAAGCAGATCGTCCCCGAGTCCGCCTTCACCCCGCCCGCCGACTTCGAGATCTACCCGGTCTCGCTCACGGTCGGCGAGGACGGCCGCCGGCTCCGCGCGACCTTCGAGGAGGAGGTCGGCGGCACGGTCGCGGCGGTCAGGGACCATCTGCGGATCGAGGTCGACACCACGCGGATGCCGGTCTCCTCCGTCGCCCGTACCCCCGGCGACCCCTACTCCCTCACCGTCACGCTGACGGCGCCGGTCCAGAAGGACCAGCGGGTCGCCTTCCGTTACGACGGCGAGGGCGGCCTCCGGGCGGGCGGCGAGACGGTGCCGGAGATCACGCGCACCGCGGCCAACGACTCCACGCACCGGCTCACCACCGAGTGGGGGGACAAGCTCGACCCGGACAACCCGCTGCCCGAGTACCCCCGTCCGCAGCAGGTGCGCGACAACTGGAAGAACCTCAACGGCCCCTGGCAGTTCGCGGGCGCCGAGAAGGACGAACGGCCGGTCTTCGGCAAGGACCTCGACGAGAAGATCATCGTGCCGTTCCCGGTGGAGTCGCAGCTCTCCGGCCTCGAACGCCACGAGGACCACATGTTCTACCGCAAGCTCGTCACCGTGCCCCAGGGCTGGAAGATCGGCAGCGGCAAGCGGCTGAAGCTCAACTTCGACGCCGTCGACTACGCGACCCGGGTCTGGGTCAACGGCACCCAGGTCACCGAACACACCGGCGGCTACACGGCGTTCGGCGCCGACATCACCGGCGCGCTGAAGAACGGCGGCAAGGGCCCCCAGGAGATCGTCGTCGCCGTGACCGACACCAACGGTCCCGACCAGCCGATGGGCAAGCAGTCCACCGACCCCGGCGGCATCGTCTACACTCAGTCGTCGGGCATCTGGCAGACGGTCTGGATGGAGCCGGTCGGCACGGCCGCGGTCGACGAACTCGTCACCACACCCGACATCGACTCCGGCACCCTGGCCGTCACCGTCAACTCCGCCGGGGCCACACCCGACGCCAAGGTCAGGGCCGTCGCCCGCGACGCCAAGGGCAGGAACGTCTCGGCGGTCAGCGGCCGTCCCGGCAACGAACTGCGCCTGCCGATCAGGAACCAGCGGCTCTGGACCCCGGACGACCCGTACCTCTACGACCTGGACGTCACCCTCACCGACCGCGGCTCCACCGACAGCGTCGACAGCTACTTCGGTATGCGCTCCGTCGGAATCGAGAAGGTCGGCGGCTACCAGAAGCTCGTGCTGAACGGCAAGCCGGTCTTCTCCCTCGCCATGCTGGACCAGGGGTTCTGGCCCGACGGCCTCTACACCCAGCCCAGCGACGCGGCCCTGGAGTTCGACCTCAAGGCCCAGAAGGAGCTCGGCTTCAACGCCGTACGCAAACACATCAAGGTCGAGTCCGCCCGCTTCTACCACCACGCCGACAAGCTCGGTCTCCTCGTCTGGCAGGACTTCGTCTCCAGCGACATCACCACCGAGGCGGGACAGCGCACGTTCGTCGCCGAGGGCAAGCAGATGATGAGGCAGCTGCACAACTCGCCCTCGATCATCGGCTGGATCGTCTTCAACGAGGGCTGGGGCGAGTGGAACCGCGAGGAGACCGGCCGGATCGCCGAGTCGGTGAAGGAGACCGACCCCTCCCGCATCGTCAACGCGCACAGCGGTGTCAACTGCTGCTCCTCCAAGGGGGACTCGGGCAAGGGCGAGATCATCGACCACCACGACTACGTCAACAACGACGCGCCCTTCCCCGACCACCGCGCCGCGATGGACGGGGAGCACGGCGGCTTCACCCTCCGCACCCCCGGACACATGTGGCCCGGTCCGCCGGCCGCGATCTACAGCGGCGTGGCCGACAAGGACGCCCTCACCGCGAAGTACGTGCAGAACACCACGGACTTCTATCTCGAAGCGGCGGGCGCCGAACTCTCCGGCTCCGTGTACACACAGGTCAGTGACCTGGAGAACGAACTGAACGGCTTCTACACCTACGACCGCCGGCAGATCAAGGTCGACCCGGCGCCCGTGCGCGCCATCAACCGCAAGGTCGTCGAGGCCGGCGCCGCAGCCGGCGACCGGGACGAGCTGAGCGGCGGCGGGCACTGGCCGCTGGACGAGGGCGAGGGCACCACCGCCCGCGACGAGGGTCCCAACGGCCGCTCACTGAGCCTCGTGGGCGGTGCCGGCTGGACACCGGGTGTCAGCGGCACGGCGCTCGCCTTCGACGGCGACGGCCAGTACGCGCAGACCGAGGGCCCGGTGGTCGACACGACCACGAGCTACTCGGTGTCCGCGTGGGTCACGCTCGACGAACTGCCCGGCAACTACGCCACGGCCGTGAGCCAGGACGGACGGCGCACCGAGAATCCGTTCTATCTCCAGTACGGTCAGGGCGCGTTCGCCTTCAGCACCCCCGGCGGCAACCGCGCCCGCCTGGAGATCCGCCCCGAGACCGGCCGCTGGTACCACCTCGTCGGGGTCCGTGACGCGGCCTCGGACGACATCACCCTGTACGTCGACGGCGCGCCGGTCGCGACCGTCGCCGCGGGTCCGGCCGATGTGAGCACCGGACCGCTGTCCCTCGGCCGCGCGAAGTACGACGGTGCCAAGGGCGACTTCTGGAACGGCTCGATCGACCAGGTACGCGTGCACGACAAGGCGCTGACGGACAGTCAGGTGCGGCAGCTGCACGAGGAGGAACAGCCGGCGTAGCCCGGTCGCACGGCGATGTGGTCCCCGGCCGGCCGAGAGGCCCGCCGGGGACCACACCAGTTCCGGGTGCGGGTGCGGGTGCGGGTGCGGGTGCGGGTCCGCGGGTCCGGACCCGCACCGTCAGGGCAGCGGAGCGCCGCGTGCCGTCAGCCAGAGGTCGTACCACTCCTCATGGGTCAGTTCCGGCTCGCGGGTGGCCGCGTCGGCGCAGGCGCGGATGCGTTCCGGCCGCGCGCTGCCGACGACCGGAGCGATCCGGGCCGGGTGCCGTCGCAGCCACCACAGCAGGATCGTCTCCGGCGTGGTGTTCCTCGCCTCGGCCAGCGAGGCGACGAGCCGTGCCGTCGCCCGCTCGTCCGGGGTCTCCTGACGGCCCGTGTACCGTCCCCGCGCGAGGGAGCCCCACGCCTGGATCGCGATGCCGTTCGCGCGGCAGTACTCGGTCGTGCCGAGCGGATAGCCGCCTTCGGCCGCCCCCGGAGTGTTGACCAGTACCCCGGCCTCGATCCAGTCCCGGTGCGCCAGGCTCATCTCCAGCTGGTTGGCGACCAGCGGGAATCCGAGCGCCGCCCGCAACGGGGCGATCTGCGCGCCGCTCATGTTCGACACGCCGAACCGCCGTACGAGACCCTGCTGGTGGAGCGAGGTGAGGGCGCCCGCGATGTCGTCCGGGTCCGCGAGCGGGTCGGGCCGGTGCAGCAACAGGACGTCGATGACGTCCGTACGCAGTCTGGTCAGGCTCTCCTCCACACGCCGGACGATGCTCGCGGCCCGCAGGTCGTAGATGCCGGGCCGGTCGCCGTCGGCGAGCCGGATCCCGCACTTCGTCTGTACGACGACGCGCTCCCGCAGCCCCGGTGCGCGGGTGAGAACCTCTCCGAAGACGGCCTCGGACTTCCCGTGCCGGTAGATGTCGGCGTGGTCGAACGTGGTGATCCCGCTCTCCAGCGCCGCTTCGACGGCCGCCTCGGCGGCGTCGATGTCCGCCGGGCCGTAGGGGGTGGTGTCCCAGCCGCCGCCGAGCCCCATACAGCCGTAGAGCAGCCGGCCGGCGTTCTTCCTCTCCGCCTCTTCTGTCTCTGTCTCTTTCGCCTCTGCCGTCACGCGATCACCCTACGGTGGCCAAGAACGCGTGCGGCTCCGGGGAAGCAGCCCCGGAGCCGGCGGTACCGTCGTCCGCGAATCAGGGAAAGGCCGCGGTGGGACCGCCCGCGTCGAGATCGCCCTTGCGCAGACGGTAGACCTGGAGTTGCAGGTTGTAATACTTCTCCGTCTCACCGACCCACTCCATCCCGACCCGCCGGGCCGTCGCCGCGCCTCGCGTGTTCCGGGGCCGTACCACCGCGAACAGCTCCTCGACACCGGCGTCCGACTCGAACGCCTGGTGCGCCACGGCGTGCCCCGCCTCAGCGGCCAGCCCCTGACCCCAGACACCGGGAGCGAGCTGCCAGCCGATCTCCAGATCACTGCCGAGCGGGGGCAGCGGCAGCAGGGCCACTCCTCCCACCAGCTCGCCGGTCTCGCGCAGAGAGACGGCCCACCTGCCCTGCGGAGGTTCGAGAGTGGCCGACTCGGCCACCCACCGCTCGACCAGGCGCTCCATGGCGGCCAGATCCGACACCGGCTCCAGGGCCGGGGCGAGCCATCGGGAGACCTCGTCCACGCCGTACACGGGCAGGGCGGCCTCGGCATCACCCGTCGCCCACGGTCGAAGGGTCAACCGGGGAGTGGTGATCAGGGAGCCTTCGATAATGACCCGATGTATTCGGTCAGCCATACATTGAGAATATCACCGGACCATCTGGTCGGTCGGGGTCGGTACGGGGGCCAACTGCCTGTTCATCGGCCAGCGGTGGACCCTTCGAATTCAATGGAATAACCGTCTCCCTCGCTCCGTTGACGCACATACCGGGGGTTGAACGGACCCCGGGTGAGTCGGCAGGAAGGGATCACATATGAAGCCTCGTATCCACCCCGTATCCCGTCCGGTGGTTTTCCGGGACCGCGCCGCCGACTACGCGTTCCTGACGCGCTCGACCGCGGAATCGGACAAGACGATCGAGTGGGAGGACGGGCGGAAGTACCCCGTCGTCGACGTCGAGACTTCATCGGCGAGCCACCCCTTCTACACCGGTAACTCGCAGGTTCTCGACACCGCGGGCCGGGTGGAGCGCTTCGAGCGCCGCTACGGCGACGCCAAGGAGCGCGGATGAGTCGCACCGGGAAGCGTCGGCGCGAAGACGGAGGACAGTGAACCCCGGCGGCGGGATCGGTTGATCACGCCACCGGGGTTCCTCATGTGCCGCCGCGCCCTGCCGTACGCGCGGCACGACCAGGCCGCGCGTACGAGCGGATACTGATTGATCGTCCCGCGACACCTCTGGCACCATCACCGGGTGATCAGCATCGGGTCGATCGTGATGGGCGCCTCCGACGTGCGGCGGGCCGCCGAATTCTGGAGCCGGGCGCTGGACTACGTCCCCCGCGACGGCGAGGTGGCGGACGACTGGGTCGTCCTCGTCCCCGCCTGCGGTACGGGGCCGGGGCTCTCCCTCGGACTCAGTGAGACGCCGGTGCAGGGGCGGCCCCGCGTCCACCTCGACCTCTACGCGGGCGACGCGGCCCAGCAGGCCGCCGAAGTGGCACGCCTGGTGTCCCTCGGCGCCGAACGCGTCGACTGGGACCGCTATCCCGACGACCCCGACTTCGTCGTCCTCGCCGACACCGAGGGCAACCGCTTCTGCGTCATCGACACCGGACGGGGCTGAGCGGCGCTCCCGGGTCTCCCACGGCCCACCGCCGTCCGCTCAGCCGGTGGCCGGATCGCGCCCCTCGTCGAACGCGCGCCGTACCGGACCGGGCAGCGGAGCGAGGCCGAGCAGCCCCGAGACCAGCCCGGTGGTCAGCGAATGCCACTCGCCGGCACGCCGGAGCATCGCGTGGTCACCGCCGGTCATCTGCACCACACAGGCCTCCGAGCCCGCCGCACGGGCACGGAGCACCACGTCGCGGCTGCCCAGCGGGTCCGTCGTACGGTCCCGGTCACCGTGCACCAGGACCACCCGCCGGTCGATGAGCTGGCCCACCGGCTCCCCGGACGGGCACCAAGGTGCGAGGCCCACCACACCGCGCACCAGGTCGTGCCCGGCCACGGTGAGCGCGGCACGCCCGCCCATCGAATGACCGACCAGCACCACCCGTACCGAACCGGCGAGCTGTTCCAACTCGTCGAGCGCCCGCAGCGCGTCCACCGCCGCGTCGGCACGCGCGCCGTTCCACCCCCGGTGCCGGTATCGGACCCTTCCCACGAGGACGTCGTGACCCTCGGTCGCGCGCAGCACCGCCCGCGTGAACGGGCGCATCCGCGCGGCGGCCAGATTCAGCCGGGGCGGCGGCTCCATGCCCTCGGAGCGTCCGCCGTGCAGCAGGAGCACGGCGGTACGGGGCCGCGCGGCCGATCTGTCGAGCACGAGGGCGGGCGGGAGCGGAGCACGGGCATCGCTGACGAACACCTGGTGCCTGACCTCTCTTCCGTCTTCTGTGGTGGATGGGGCCCCATCCACCACAGAAGGTATTCGGCGCCGGGGCCCGCGCGGATGGCTCGCCCGGTGTACCGATTCCGCGATCGCCCGCTCAGGACCGGCGGGCCGGCGCCTCCGAACCGGCCGCCGCCGCCCCGTCCGTGGCGCGAGGCCCCGGGACCACCGGGGAGGCGGCCGTCTTCTCGGCGGCCACCGCCGCGGCGCGCTCGCGCGCACCCCATGTCTCACGCGTCGTCGCCACACCGATCAGTCCGACCAGCCCGATGACCACATAGAAACCGGCCGGGCCCACCCAGTCGAAGGACTCCGCCAGCAGCACGGCCAGGAACGGCGCGAACCCGGCGACGGAGGCGGCGACCTGGTAGCCCAGCGAGGCCCCGGACGTACGGGTGTTGGTCTTGAACAATTCGGCGAACCACGCGGCCTGCGTACCCGTCAGCGCCGCGTGGATCACACCGATCGCGATCAGATAGATCAGCACCACGAGCACCGGATTGCCGGTGTTGGCCATGAGGAACATCGGGAAGCCGAACGCGACCGCCATCAGACACCCGGCCAGATACAGCTTCCGGCGGCCGATCCGGTCGGTCAGCGCACCGGACAGCACGGTCGTGCCCACCGCGAGAAGACTCGCGATGACGATGCCCGCGAGGGCGATCCCCCGGTCGTTCTCGTCGCGGTCGGTGATGTACGAGAGCAGATAGGTGGCCGTCAGGTAGTACGCGCACGATTCGACGACGCGCAGCGCGATGATCCGCAGGATGTTCCGCCAGTCGTCGCGCAGCACCGTCGCGAGCGGGTTCTTGACCGTCTCGCCACTCGCCTTGGTCTCCTCGAACTCCGGCGACTCCGTCAGCTTCACCCGGACGACCAGGCCGACCACGATCAGCACCGAACTGGCCAGGAAGGGCACACGCCACGCCCAGTCGCTGTCCAGGTTCACGGACAGCAGGAAGGCGACGTTGGCCAGCGCGATCCCCAGCGGATTGCCCGCCTGGGGTATCGCCGCGTACAGACCGCGCCGCCTGCGGGGCGCGTGCTCGTACGCCATCATCACCGCGCCGCCCCACTCGGCGCCGAACGCGAGGCCCTGCACCATACGGATCAGCACGAGCAGGATCGGCGCGGCGATGCCGGCCTGCGCGTAGGTGGGCAGCACACCGATGAGGACCGTCGCGACGCCCATCGTCAGCAGTGCGGCGACCAGGACGGGCTTGCGGCCGTACTTGTCGCCGAGATGGCCGCCGACGGCGCCGCCGATGGGGCGCATCAGGAAGCCGACGCCGAGCGTGACGAAGGCCAGCAGGGTGCCGACGACCGGGTCGGACTCGGGGAAGAAGACGTCACCGAAGTAGAGGGCCGACGCCGTGCCGTAGGCGACGAAGTCGTAGTTCTCCACACAGGTTCCCGCGGCGGCGCCGAGGGAGGTCCTCAGTTTGCCGCGGCTGCCGTCCTGAGCGGTGGCGGCGGCCGGGGGAGGTGCGCTGTTGTTCGCGCTCATGCCGTAACTCCTAATCTCCTTTGATCACCGGTTACGCGGTGGGGTACTTCGGCGGGTGGTGGTGCGTGGGGACGGGGGTGCGGGGTGGGGGAGTGGTGGAGGGGAGGAGTGGTGATCAGCAGCCGTCGGCCGGGAGTTCCGCCGGGATGTCCGCCGTGAGTTCGCGCGCCGACCTGAGCTCCAGCTCGTGGAGCTTGGCGACCCGCCGGACGGTGTCCTCGTCGTTGTCGAACCTCGCGCCGAGGAACGCCTCGACGACCGCCCCGGCCATCGCGGGACCGATCAGCCAGGCACCCATGGCGATCGCGTTCGCGTCGTCGTGCTCGACCGCCTGGTGGGCCGAGTAGACGTCGTGCCCGAGACCGCAGCGGATCCCGGCGATCTTGTTGGCCGCCATCAGCGCGCCGGCACCGGTTCCGCACACGAGCACGGCGCGGTCGGCCTCGCCGGTGCGTACGGCGTCGCAGGTGGCGAAGGTGATGTCGGGGAAGTCGACCGGCGCGTCGCTGTCCGTGCCGCGGTCGAGCACTTCGTGGCCGAGCCCTTCCAGCACGCCGCGTACATGGTCCTTCAGCGCGTGTCCCGCGTGGTCGTTGCCCAGAGCGATTCTCATGTGTCAGCCCTTCGTGGTGAGTTCGGTGGTGGCGGTGATGTCTTTGGTGCCGGTGGTGCCGCTGACACAGGCCGTTCCGGGTGTGCCGGTGGTGCCGGTGGTGCCGGCGGCGTGGGCGGCGTCCGGAACGGTGCGCGGCGCCTCGCCGACCTCGTCGGCGTACGGGATCGACGCCATCGCACCGCGCCGGGTGACCGTGACCGCCGCGGCGGCCGATGCCGTCGCCAGGGCGGCGGGCAGGTCGCTCTCGCCCCGGGCGAGGGCAGCCGCGAGATAACCGGTGTAGGTGTCGCCGGCCGCGGTGGTGTCCACGGCGGTGACCGGTACGGCGGGGATGTGGACCACCCGGTCGCCGGCGTTGACGTACGCGCCCCCGGCGCCCCTGGTGCACACGACGACGCACTCCAGCGCCCGGGATGTGGTGAGCACGGTGCCCGCCACATCCGCGCCCTCTCCGCCCTCCCGGCCCTGACCGCCCACGTCGGCGCCGACCAGCCGTGCCACCGCCCGCATCTCCCCCTCGTTGACCACCAGCAGATCGATGTCGGTCGTCAGACAGCCGGTGTCGGCGGGCGCCGGGGCGGCGTTGAGCACGACGGTGGCACCGCGCTCCCTGGCGAAGCGGGCCGCGTGGGCGACCACCTCCACCGGGGTCTCCAGCTGGAGCAGTACGAGATCGCCGGGAGCCGCCCCGGCGAGCCCCGACTCGACGTGCTGCCGGGTGAGTCGGGCGTTCGCGCCGGACGCCACGATGATGCGGTTCTCGCCGCCCGCCTCCACGGCGACGACCGCCGTGCCCGTGTGCGTACCGTCCGCGGTCACCACGTACCCGGTGTCCACCGCTGATTCGGTCAGTGCCCGGCGGACGAGCCGGCCGTGCGCGTCGTCGCCGAGCGCGCCGATCATGGTGACCGCGGCACCGGCCCGCGCGGCGGCCACGGCCTGGTTGCCGCCCTTGCCTCCGGCGGTGATCAGTACGTCCGACGCGAGCACGGTCTCGCCGGCCGCCGGGAACGCGGGCACCTCCAGGAGCTGGTCGGCGTTGAGGCTGCCGACGACGAAGACGGTGGTGGGCATGGGGGATCCCCGTTCGTGGTGTGGAAGGCGTGGTGCTGTACGGGACGGCGGGCCGCCGGTCGGGCGGGCCGCTTCCCTCGGAAGGACTGATACGGATGAGCAGTTGTGTGTGATGCGTGGGACGACCGCCGGACGTGGTCCCCCGGCTACTCGGGCCGGTGCCCGCCGCCCGACGATTCCCGTACGACGAGGCGTGTCGGCAGGATCACCGATTCGGGTGTGCGGCCCTCGATGACGTCGAGGAGGAGTCTCATCGCCGTCGACCCCATGGCCTGCGCGTCGTGCGAGACGACGGTCAGCGGCGGGTCGAGTTCGGAGAACCACTCGATGTCGTCGAAGGCCACCAGATCGATGTCGGAGCCGATGCGCAGCCCACGGCGGCGCAGCGTCCCGAGCGCGCCCACCGCCATCGGGCTGTCGGCGGCGAGCAGCGCGGTCGGCGGGCGTCCCTGGGACAGGAGCCGTTCTGCCGCCGCCGAACCGCTCGCCGAGCGGAAGTCCCCGGACGTGATCAGTTCGGGGTCGGCGTCGAGACCGTGCCGGGCGACGGCGCGCACGAAGGCGTCGTGCCGGGCGCGGCCGGTGGAGATGGACCGGGGGCCGCCGATGTAGCCGATACGGGTGTGGCCGCGGTCGGCGAGATGGGCGACGGCCTGGTCGATGCCCAGCGCGTTGTCGGAGGTCACGCTGGGCACCTCGAAGCCGTCGACGGTCCGGTCGACGAAGACGAGGGGCACGGTGGTGGCGAGGGCGCGGAGGTTCGCGCTGTCCTCCCCCTGCGGAGCGATGATGATGCCGTCGACCCGCTGGGTGAGGAAGGACTCCAGATAGGTGTCCTGCTGTCCCGGGTCCTCGTTGGCGTTGGCGAGGAGGGTGACGTACGAGGAGCGCAGGGCGGCCTGTTCGGCACCGTGCGCCACATCGGCGAAGAACGGGTTGCGTACGTCGGAGATGAGCAGCCCGACCGTCTGCGAACGGGCCGAACGCAGGGAGCGCGCACGGGCGTCGGGCCGGTAGCCGAGTTCCGCGACGGCGGCGCGCACGCGTTCACGGGCGGCGGGGGAGGTGGAGGGGTTGCCGGAGAGCACCCGGGACGTCGTGCCCACGGAGACGCCGGCCAGTGCGGCGACGTCCTTGATGGTCACGGTGCTGTCCATGGGTACCTCTCGCGGATCGGTGTGTGAGCTGTCGGGACTGTATCCCGAGAGTGACTGGAAACGATTCCATGGAAACGTTTCCGAGACAGGATCCTGAAGTGTCTCCTCCGGCGCGTCAAGGGGTTCGGCCGATCGGTTTCCGGGGCGGTCCGCGTGGCGGCCACGTCCCCGCCGGCTCGTGGACCAGGCGTGACGTCTAATCTGCGGCCATGGATTCTCAGACGTACCTCTCCGAACTGTTCTCCCTGGAAGGCCGCGTCGCCCTGGTCACCGGCGGCAGTTCCGGCATCGGCAGGGCCATCGCCGAGGCGCTCGCCCGAGCGGGCGCGAGCGTGGTGATCGTGGCCCGCAGGGAGGCGGAACTGAGCGCCACCGTCGACGAGTTGACGGACCGTGGCTGCCGCGCGGCCTGGGTGAGCGGCGATCTCGGGACGCGCGAAGGAGTCCGTACGGCGGCCGACGAGGCCGCCCAGGTGTTCGGTGAACCGGACACCCTCGTCAACTGCGCCGGGATCAATCTGCGTCCCCCGCTGGGGGAGACCATGGACGACGTGTGGGACGCGACGATGTCGGTGAATCTGGAGGCGCCCCATCTGCTGGGGCAGCGGTTCGGTCCCGGCATGGCCGAGCGCGGATTCGGGCGGATCATGCATGTCACGTCCCAGCAGGCGCACCGGGCGTTCGTCCAGAGCGGTGTCTACGGCGTCTCCAAGGGCGCGCTGGAGTCGCTCGCCCGTTCACAGGCCGAGGCGTGGTCGCGGTACGGGGTCACCTGCAACACCCTCGTGCCGGGGTTCGTGATGACGCCGCTCAACCAACGGCTGTCGTCCGACCCCGAGCGTGTGGCGGCGCTCGCCGCGCGCACGATGACCGGGCGCAACGGGGTCGCGGAGGACTTCGCCGGCGCTGCGGTGTTCCTGGCGAGCCGGGCCTCGGCGTACGTCACCGGGCAGTCGGTCTTCGTGGACGGCGGTTTCTCCGTCCACTGATCCGGCTGTCGGCAACCGATCCCCGAGCCTGACTGCGAAAAAGTCTCCGCAAAGATTTCTTTGCGAACAAGTCTTTGCGAAGAACTGTTCGCGGTCTACGCTGCTCTCCATGACGGATTCCGACAGCACTCCTCGCGGTCCCGAGCTTGACTCGAACACGGTCGTCCTGGACGCCAAGGGGCTGCGTGCCCTGGCCCACCCGGTCCGTGTCCAGCTGGTCGGGCTGCTGCGCAAGCACGGCCCCTCGACCGCCACCCGGCTGGCCGAGCGGCTCGGGGTCAACTCCGGTACGGCCAGCTACCACTTGCGCCAGCTCGGCGACGCCGGCTTCGTGGAGGAGGACGCGGAGCGCGGCAACGCACGCGAACGCTGGTGGCGTGCCGTGCACCGGTCCACGCGGTTCAGTGAGCCCGAACTCGCCGAGCGGGAGCCGGAGGCGGCGCTGGCCTATCTCCAGTCGGTCGCCGCCGCGTACACCCTGCGCACCCAGCGGGCTCTCGGCGAACTCCAGACGCTCCCCGACCGGTGGCGCGGCACCTTCGACATCAGCGACTGGCCGCTGCGGCTGACTCCCGAGGAGACGGTGAACCTGCGGGAGGAATTGCAGGCACTCCTCGCGCGCTACCGCGCCGACAGTCCGGAGACGGCGGCCGAGGCACCGGAGGGCGCCGAGCGCGTCTCCCTGATCACCCAGATCCTGCCCGAGCTGGACACCTCGGGCGAAGACCCCACCGATCTCGCTCCCGCGACCGAACCGCCCCCCGTGCGGCGGGGAATGGAGTCCTGGTGAGTCCAATGGGCCTGCGGGAAGGCGCATCTGACGGTATATCAGGTCGGCGTGCGCCGATGCCGCTCGTCGGTCTGCTCACCGCGATGGCCGTGTCGCTGACCGGTACGCGGGTCTCCGCCATCGCCCTGCCCTGGTTCGTGCTCGTCACCACCGGCAGCGCGGCACAGACCGGGCTCGTCGTCTTCTGCGAGATGGCGCCCTATGTGGTGGTCAAGGCGTTCACCGGGCCGCTCGTGGACCGGGCCGGACCGCGGACCATCTCCTGGACGACCGACCTGATCAGCGCGGTCGCCGCCATCGCGGTGCCCCTCCTGCACAGCGCGGACCGGCTCTCGTTCCCCCTGCTGCTGGTGCTCGTCGCGCTGATCGGCGCGGCGCGCGGACCGGGCGACCTGGCCAAGGACGTCATGGTCCCGGAGGCGGCCGACCACGGGCGGGTCCCCCTGGAGCGGGCCGCCGCCTTCGCCGGTGTGACCGAGCGGCTCGCCTCCACCGTCGGACCGGCGGCGGGCGGCGCCCTGATCGCGCTGCTCGGCCCGCTGACGGGGCTGACCGTCAACGCGGCCTGTTTCGCGCTCGGTTCGGTGATCATCGCGCTGTTGCTGCCACGGGGCATGGGCCGGCCGGCCGAGCGGATCCCGTCGCCACGGGACGACGACGGTGAACCGTCCGCCGAACCGGGCTACTGGCGGCGGTTCGGCCAGGGCTTCACCTTCCTGCGCGGTGAACCGCTGCTCCTCGCGATCATCATCATGGTCGCGATCACCAACCTCCTGGACGCCGCGTTCAGCTCCGTGCTCCTCCCCGTCTGGGCCAAGGAGTCCGGCAACGGACCGAGCGCCATCGGCCTGTGCGCGAGCGCGGGCGGACTCGCGGCGATCGGCGGCAGCCTGATCGCGGCGGCCGTCGCCCACCGGATGCGCCGACGGCTCGTGTTCTTCGGCGGATTCCTCCTGGCGGGCGCGCCACGCTGGCTGATCCTCGCCTCGCCCGCGCCCCTGTGGGCCGTGGTGGTGGTGTTCGCGGTGGGGGGCTTCGGTGCCGGTTTCCTCAACCCCATTCTGGCGGCGGTCAGTTACGAACGCGTGCCCCGTCACCTGCTGGGCAGGGTCAAGGCCCTCAGCGGATCGCTCTCCTGGTCCGGAATCCCGCTCGGCGGCCTGATCGGCGGTGCGGCGGTGGCCTCGTTCGGACTGGCGCCCGTTCTGCTGGCGGGCGCGGCGGCGTACTTTCTCACCACGAACCTCACCGGACTGCGCCCGGAATGGCGCGAGATGGACCGCCTGCGCGGCAGGGGCCGGTCACCCGAATCCCGCTCCACCCCACCACCGGCGCCCCCGAAGCCCGGTCCGGGTCCGGCCCCGGACCCCGACGACGGCCCGGACGCGGACCCGGATCGTCCGGCGCTCTCGAAGCGGTGAACGACTCCGCCGGTCACCCCGCTCGGGTCGCTGGTCGAGGTGCGCGGCCGACCTCAGCGAACCCCCGGATGCTGTCCGGAAGAACGCGCGTGTCCCGGCCCGGTCCGCCGCCGGGCTGTTGGTGACGTCGACGACCGCCTCCACGCCGGTCAGCGCGTCGTCCAGCCCCTCACCCGTCGACAGGTCCACGCCCAGGACCGGCTGATCCGTACGACGTCGCGGCCGTCCGGTTCGAGCGCGGCCACGGTGAGGGCCCCGATGTTCCCGGTCGCACCGGCGACTGCGATCCGCATGCTGCTCTTCTCCCTCCCTCGCCCCTCGATCCCGGGCGGACGGTAACAGGGAGTGAGCGCGACTTCGGCGCCGCTCGCGGGGGACTGCCGGCTCCGTGTCCTGACGGGGAAGGGCGACCGGCGCGGCCCGGCCCGGCCACCGGTGGCCTTCGCGACCGGTGCCGCGTGTCGTCCGCACTCCGCGGGAGGTCTGTGGGCAGGGTGCTGCTCATGAGACTGCGGGGCGCGGACGGCGACGACAAGGACGGCTCCTGGCGCGGGGCGTTGACGGCGGTGACGGACCTGCGGAAAGACGTGACCTTCACACAGACCCTGCGCTCGGCGGCTGCCGCGACGCTCGCCTACGTCGTCGCGCTGTGGCTCAGCACCGAACCCGCGCCGCTGACGGCGCCGCTCACCGCGCTGCTCGTGGTGCAGGTGACGCTCTACTCCACCCTCACCACCAGCTTCCGCCGGGTGAACGCCGTCGTCGCCGGTGTGCTGATCGCCATCGCGTTCAGCGTGCTCGTGGGGCTGTCGTGGTGGAGCCTGGGGCTGATCATCCTGGCCTCCCTGCTGGCCGGCCGGCTCGTGCGGGTCGGCGAGTTCGTTCCCGAGGTCGCCATCAGCGCCATGCTCGTCCTCGGGGTGACCCACGCGGCGAACACCGCCTGGGACCGTGTCCTGGAGACCTTGATCGGCGCGGTGGTGGGACTGCTGTTCAACGTGGTGTTCGTGCCGCCGGTCTGGGTCTCGGCCGCCGGGGAGTCCATCGAGGGCCTCGCCCGGCGGATGCGCCGGCTGATGCGCGACGTCGGCGAGGAGCTGACCACCCCCACGCCGGTCGAACGCGCCGCGGCCCGGCTGTCGGAGGCGCGGCGGCTCGACCACGGCATCGCGGAGGTGGACGCGGCGCTGCGCCAGGCCGAGGACAGCCTGCGGCTCAACCCGCGCGTCAAGGAGGGACTCCTGCACCGGGTGGTGCTCCGTACCGGCCTCGACACCCTGGAGATCTGCGCGGTCGTGCTGCGCGTGCTCACCCGCACCATCACGGACCTCGCCAAGGAGCGGGAGGAGGAGAACCTCTTCACACCCGAGGAGGGATCCGGCCTGGAGGAGCTGCTGTCGCAGGTCGCCGACGCGCTCGTCAGTTTCGCGGTGCTCGTCACCACGCAGACGAGCGAGGCCGCGGAGGCGGCGGAGGACCGCCTCGCGGGCGATCTGAACGCCGCGGCCGCGAGCCGCGAGCGGGTGGCGCATCTGCTGCTGGAAGGCGTACAGCGCCACCCGAGGCAGTGGCAGCTGCACGGTGCGCTGCTGTCGGAGATCGACAGGCTGCTCGACGAACTCGACACCGACCACCGCTCCCAGAGGCTGATGGAGGAGCTGGACAAGGCCACCCGGGAACAGCGCGAACGCTATCCCCGCTACACGGCGTTCAGACAGTGGCTGCGGGGCCGGAAGAGGCCGCCACGACCGCGCCTGAAGCGCCCGGGACGCTAGGACGCGTGGGTCCCGCTGTGCGTCGGGGGCCGTCCGGCCTGCGAGGGCGGACCGGACGCCGCCGTGATGACGTCGTCCAGCACCTCGCGCGTACGCACGAGCTCGGCGATCCTCCGGTCGATCCTGGCCCGCTGCCGCGTCAGGTCGGCCACCAGCCAGGGTGTCGCGGCCTCGGACGGGCCCCCGTCCTCGTCCCGCATGCACGGCAGCAGTTCGGCGATCTTCCCGCTGCACAGCCCGGCGGCGAACAGCTCCTGGATACGGATCACCCGGTCGACCGCCCGTTCCGGATAGGTGCGGTGGCCCGAGGGCGTGCGCTCCGGCGCGAGCAGTCCCTGTTCCTCGTAGTAGCGCAGTGAGCGCTCGCTGACGGCGGTGCGTCTCGCCAGTTCGCCTATCTTCACGCGTCCTCCCCGGGGCTCCGCACCGTCGCCGTGACGGTGGCGGGATTGAACCTGACACCAGTGTGAGGTCCTACCGTCCCGCCATGACGAAAACGACGCTGCTCGCCCCGTATTCCCTCGGCCCGCTCCTTCTTCCCAACCGCATGGTGATGGCGCCCATGACCCGCTACCGCGCCGCCGTGGACGGCACCCCGCTGCCGGTCGTCGCCGAGCACTACGCGCAGCGCGCCGGCGCCGGCCTCGTCGTCACCGAGGGCATCTGGCCCAGCAGCCGGGGCCAGAGCGGCTGGCGGCTCCCCGGCCTGGAGACGGCGGCGCACATCGAGGGCTGGCGCGCGGTCACCGACGCGGTGCACGCCGCCGGGGGCCGCATCATGGCCCAGCTGATGCACGGCGGCCGGCACGGTCACCCGCTGTCCCGGATCGACGGGGACGTGCCGCGCGGCCCGTCCGCCGTACGTGTCCCCGGACCCGTACACGTACGAGACGGCGGCAAGGCCGACCCCCTCCCGCCGCGTGAGATGACGCGTGACGACATCCGCCAGGCCGTCGACGACCACGCCAGGGCCGCGGCCAACGCCATGGCGGCCGGCTTCGACGGGGTCGAACTGCACGGTGCGAACAGCTACTTGATCCATCAGTTCCTCGCCGACAACACCAATCTCCGCACCGACGAGTACGGCGGTACGACCGAGGGCCGGATCCGCTTCCCCGTCGAACTGGTCAGGGCGGTCGCCGACACCGTCGGAGCCGGCCGGACCGGGCTGCGGCTCTCCCCGGGCAACCCCCAGTTCGGCATGGCGGAGGCCGACCCGGCGCCGGTCTACCGAGCGCTCCTCGACGCCGTCGACCCGCTCGGTCTGCTCTACCTCCACCTCACCGACAACGACCGCTATCCGGCACTCACCGACCTGCGGCCCCGCTGGCACGGCCCGCTCATCGCGAACGTCGGTGAGAACCACGGCCCGACGACGCGCGAGGCGGGCGAGTCGGTGCTCGCGGACGGCCTGGCCGACCTCGTCTCGTACGGCAGGTCCTTCATCGCCAACCCGGACCTCCCCGAGCGCTTCGCCGCAGGCGCCCCGCTCAACGCCGTCGACGAGCGGTACCTCTACACGCACGGCGCCCGGGGATACACCGACTACCCGGCGCTGCTCAAGGACCTCCGCGCGGTGGGCACATGACGGCCCGTGAGGCACGGGCGATGCTTGACGGCGGTACGGCGGTACGGCGGTCGTACGGATACGACCGGGATCGCCGGGCCGCCCGCACTGAGCGGCAGGCCCGGCGAACCCGGGTGTCCGAGCGCTCCCGGCCCTCAGAGCGGAAGTACGCAGACGGCGACCGGGGACGCGAACGGGTCGCCCGCCGCGGCCAGTTCGCCGCTCTCCCGGTCGACGTGGAAGACGGACACGTCGTTCGACCGCTGGTTCGCGGCGAACAGCAGACTCCCGTCGGGCGAGAGGGCGAGCTGCCTCGGGTAGTCGCCCCCGACGGGCACCGTGTCCAGCAGTCGCAGACCCGCCCCGTCGTCCTCGACGGCGAAGCGGGAGAGGCTGTTGTGCCCCCGGTTGGCGAGGAAGACGTAGGCGCCGTCGCCCGTGATCACCGGCTGCGAGGGAAAGCTGTCGCCCGCGCCGCCGGCGCCGGTGGGCAGCGGTTCGCCCGGAGTGACGGCCCCGGTACCCGGGTCGTACCCGCACACGGCGATCGTGTTGTTCAACTCATTGGCCAGATAGGCGAATCGGCCCGAGGGATGGAAGACGAGATGCCTCGGCCCGGCTCCGGCGGGCAGCCTCGCGTACGAGACCCGGGTGAGCGTGCCCGCTGTTTCGGCGAGGCGGTAGGTGTGGACGCTGTCGGTGCCGAGGTCGACGGCCAGCACATGGGCGCCGTCCGGACTGGTGACGATCTGGTGCGCGTGCGGGCCGTTCTGGCCGGGGCCCGGAGCCGGTTCGCTATGGGCGACCAGATCGGTGCGCTCGCCCAGCGCGCCCGACGCCTCGATGGGGTGCACCGCCACGTCGCCG
Organism: Streptomyces sp. NPDC104581; assembly: GCF_055583685.1. NCBI lineage: Bacteria > Bacillati > Actinomycetota > Actinomycetes > Kitasatosporales > Streptomycetaceae > Streptomyces > Streptomyces sp. NPDC104581. The sequence continues at coordinate 69,277 of NZ_JBVJNN010000012.1, read as the reverse complement.
GAGCCGTAGTTCGCGCTGAGCAGCCACCGCCCGCCGGGATGGACCGACAGATGGCAGGGCGACGAACCGCCGGTACCGCGGGTGCCGAGCACCGTGTGGTCGCCGTTCCCGCCCAGCGCGATCGCCGTGACACCGCCGTCCTGGCGCTCGTTGACCGTGTACAGGGTGCCGCCGTCGGGATGCGCGGCGAGGTACGAGGGGTCGCCGACACCCTGGAGCGTGCCGGTGCCGGTGATATCGCCGGTGGCCGTGTCGTACGAGGCGAGCCCGATACCCGGACCGCCACTGGAGGTGTATGTGCCGATGAACAGGCTTCCTGTCACGCGGGGTTGACGGGTGCCCGCCGTGACTCCCGTCGCGGGAACGGTGGTTGGCGTCGTCCGGGCCGTCGCGGTTGTGGCCGGTACGGCGACCGTCGCCGCGGCGGCTGCCACCATGCCGACGACCTGACGGCGGCTCGGGCCGCCGGACCGTCCTGCGGCTGTCGCGGGCGCTACCGCGCCCGTTGCCGGATACTCGCCCGAGGGCGTTCCTGTGGGGTCGTTTCTCATGCCGGGCACCTCGGATGACTCGTGGGGGGAGTGCTTGCCGGTGTTGTCGCACACACCCTGTCGCCATCCCGCCCCCGTCGGCAAGGCCACCCCGGCAGGGCCGCGCCGTCACGGCCACCTCGTTCGAGGCCGCTTCGGTGGCCTCAGTCGCGGAGTGCCCGGGCGTCCCCCATCACGATCACCGGGCGTTTCGCCGGGTCCAGCAGGCGCAGGAGCTCGACCATGTGCGTCCTCGACAGCGAGACGCACGCCTGGGTGGGGCCCTTGTGGTCGACATGGACCCAGACGCCGCCGCCCTTGCCGGCGCCGAGGGGGCGCTCCTTGTCCAACGGCGTGGTGCCGGGCGTGCGGTTGTAGTCGATGGCCACGACGTAGTCGAAGGAGCCCTCCAGCGGCTCGCCCAGGAAACCCGTCCCGGACGCCTCGAAGTCGCTGTCCTCGTCGTAGGGGAGCCGGGACCCGGGGTCGGGCAGCCGGCCGCCCGCGTCGCCGAGGGTGAAGACGCCGATGGGTGATCGCAGGTCGGAGGCCCGGTGGTCACGGGTCCAGCCGCGCAGCGCGTTGTGCGCGGGCCAGCGGTTGGTGACGGGCTGCCAGCCGGTGTCCGCGTCCCGCTCGTACAGCGCGACCCCGGAGCGCGGTGAGTTCCGGCCCTCGCCCGTGACGACGAGGGCCTGGCGTGCGGAGACGGGGATACCGGCGCGGGTGGCCGGGCCGAGGCCCGGGATCTCGCGGATCAGCGACGCCTCCACCGGTCGGCCGGCGGCTCCGTGGGCCCCCGCCCCGTTCAGCGGGTCCTGACGGCGATCGGGCCGTCCGTATCTCGTCTCACCCCGCGCCTGCCGCCCCTCGACCGGCTTGCCCTCGGCCGACTTGCTCTCCGTGATCCGCCCCTCCTCCCGCGCGCCGGCCGGGCCCGTTCGCCCCTCCGTGCCGCTCTCGGCCCGCGCTCCGCCGCCCGGCGCGGGCGCCTGCTGAGCACATCCGGTGAGCAGCAGGCACGTACAGAGCGAGGTGAGGGCCAGGGCACCTCGGGCGCCGTGAAGTGCGCGGGGGAGGAGGAGCATGTCGAACCTTCCGTGGGTGTGGGCAGGCGGTCAGTCCTCGTCCGCCGCGTCTCTCTGCGCCATGAAACGCGATCATCGTGTGATCCGACCGTCACGGGATACGCGACCAGTGACAGACCCCGTGATTTCCCCCGTTCTGCCTAAGAAGGCGTCAGAGGTCGTACACGCGAGGTGGATTCCGGTCGGCCGCCGGGTTTCCGGGGCTTCCGTCATTGGTGCGAGCAAAGGCGGAGGAGGGTGATTGGTCGGCCTGCGGGCGATTCGTGAACGCGCGTAGTTTCAGTCTGCCGAAAGAGCGTCAAATTGGTTGCCCGACAGGGTTGTCGAGAACATGGCGGAATTGCTTGTCTTGATCCGTCGTGCACCGTGGGCAGGCCAGGACTCCGCCCCACCGGAGTGGCCAACCCCGAGGCACGGCACACCTGTTGTCGTTGAACCCGGGAGATCGTTCCCCCCACTTCCCAAGGAGATCGACATGGTTGCCACATCAGGACCCGGCCGTCGTACGGTGCTGAGAGGCGGTCTGACCGCCACGGCCGTCGGCGCGCTGGGACTCGCCGCGACCGGGACGGCGAACGCCGCCCCCGCCCGCCGTCCGGCGGGCGGTTCGGCGCCCGCCGCCGCGGAGCCCCGCATCTACAGCACCGCGGAATGGGGCGCGCGACCCCCGAACCAGCAGATCGTGGTGCTCGACCGGGTCCCCACCTACATCGTCGTGCACCACACAGCGGAGCCCGGCAACAGCGAGGACTACTCGCTGGAGCACGCGATGGCGATCTGCCGGTCGATCCAGAACTTCCACATGGACGGCCAGGGCTGGGGCGACTCCGGCCAGCAGTTCACCAACTCGCGCGGCGGATTCATCCTCGAAGGCCGCCACCAGAGCCTCGACGTCGTACGCGGCGGTACCCAGCACGTACAGGGCGCGAACGTCGGCGGCCGCAACAGCGAGGTCATCGGTATCGAGAACGAGGGCCTCTACACGGACGTCGACGTACCCGCCGCGCTCTGGGGCTCCCTCGTCCAGCTCGTCGCGTGGATCGCCACCCAGTACGGGCGCCCCGTCACCGACATCATGGGCCACCGCGACTTCAACTCCACCGAGTGCCCCGGCGGCGTGCTCTACGGCAGGCTCCAGGAGCTGCGCGACGCGGTCGCCGGCGCACTGGGCGTCGCGCCGGCCGACCGGCCCTCCGTCTGGCCGCTGCTGCGGCCGGGGGCCGTCGGTCCCCAGGTGCGTGCCGCGCAGTACCTGCTGCGCGCCCGCGGCTTCGACGACGTGCCCGTGGACGGTGTCTTCGGCGCGGCCACCAAGCGCGCGGTGGTCACACTGGCCGACGTGCACAACGTCGAGAAGCACACCTGCGCGGCCATGGCCCGCAGCCGCACGGACGAGACGGGCTATCTCGGCTCCGACATCTGGCCCCTGATCACCCCGAAGGTCGGGGCCGGCGAGAACGCCGACGTCGAGAAGGCGGTGACCACCCTGCACCGCGCCGGCGCCGACCGGGCCCACTCCACCGGCGTACTCACCGCGACGGACTGGAAGCACCTCCTGGCCTGACCCCCGGCGCGACCCTCCGGCGGCAGGAGCCCCGTCCTGCCGCCGGAGGCACCTTCGGAGCGGACCGCGTTCCGGGCCCGATGTCGGACTCCGGGTGGTACGGCGCCTTCCTGAAGGAGGGGGCGAGCTACAGGAGGCACGACATGTCCGAGCCCGGGACCGGAGCCGGCAGACGGCGGGAGCCGGCGGCCGACGCGGCGGCACAGGTCTTCGTCGACCACCGGGATCTGCTGTTCTCCGTCGTCCACAACACCCGCCGCGCTCACTGGCCCCCGAGCCCCGTCGTGGCGACGGACCTGACGATCTGCCGCTGGAACAGCATGAAGACCACCAGCAGCGGGATCGCGGCGAGCACCGACGCCGCGGACGCCTGGGCGTTCTGGAGCCCGTAGGAGTCCTTGACGCTCGACAGCCCCACCGGCAGCGTCATCAGTGTCGGGTCGCTCGTGATGATGAACGGCCACAGGAAGTTGTTCCAGGTGGTGATGAAGACGAAGATCGACACCGCGGCGAGGATGGGCCGGGACAGCGGCAGTACGACGCTGACGAAGATCCGCACGCTGCCCGCGCCGTCGATGCGCGCCGCCTCCTCCAACTCGCGCGGTACGGCGTCGAAGAACTTCTTCAGGATGTAGACCATGACCGGCGCCACCACCTGCGGCAGGATCACCGCCGCGTAGGTGTCGACCAGATTCATGGCCAGCATCTGCCGGAACAGCGGCACGATCAGGATCTGCGGCGGCACCAGGATCGACGCGACGGTCACGGCGAGCAGCGCCCGCCTGCCGCGGAAGAGTCCCCGGGAGAGCGCGTACGCCGCCAGCGCGGACACGACGACCGTCAGCACGGTCACCGCCACCCCGATCAGCAGGCTGTTGAGCGCCCAGACGGGCAGGTTCCCCTGGGCGAAGATCTCCCGGTACGCCGCCAGAGTGAAGCCCGCCGCCGGTATCCAGTCACCCGCGGCCGAGCTGGCGTCGACCTCCGACTTGAAGGAGGTGTCCACCCCCCAGGCCAGCGGCAGCAGCCAGACACCGGCCATCAGGATCAGCGCCAGCACGGACAGGACCCGGGGGAGGAGCCCCGCGCCCAGCATGGGGTGCCAGCTCCGCCCGGCCACTCCACCGGGGGGCGGACCGCCGCCCCGGCGCCTGCGCGCCACCTCCCTCGGCATCGTGCTGCGGTGCGGTCCGGACGACTTGGATGCGAGTGCGTCGGTGCTCATGACCGGCTCAGTCCTCCCTGCGCGAGAAGAGCTTCAGTTGGGCGAGGGAGAGGATCAGGACGACCGCGAAGAAGACGTACGACACCGCCGACGCGTAGCCCAGCCGGTAGTTGGTGAAGCCCGTGTCGTAGATGTACTCCAGGATCGGCCGGGTGGATCCGGCGGGCCCGCCCTTGGTGAGCAGATAGATCTGGTCGAACACCTTGAGGGAGGCCAGTACTTGCAGGACCGCGATCAGCCCCGTCGTACGGCGCAGCTGCGGCAGTGTGATCGACCACAGCCGGCGCCACGCGCCCGCCCCGTCGAGCGCCGCCGCCTCGTAGAGATGGTCGGGGACGGACTGGAGCGCGGCCAGGTAGAGCAGGAAGTTGAATCCGACGGTCCACCAGAGCGTGAGGAGCGCGACCGACCACATCGCGTACTTCTCCTCGACCACCCAGCCGATGCCGTCGATGCCGACGGCCTTCAGCATGGTGTTGAACAGACCCAGTTCGGGCTGGTAGAGCATGCCCCACACCTGGGTCACGACGGCCACGGGCAGCAGGTACGGGGCGAAGAAGGAGAGCCGCCAGATCCACTGGCCGGGCAGGCCGGTATGCACGAGCAGCGCCATCACGAGCGCGAAGAGCACCAGCGGTACCGACGAGAGCAGGGTGAACCAGGCGGTGTTGCCCAGACTCTGCCAGACCTCGCTGTCCCTGAACGCCTCGGTGTAGTTGTCCAGTCCGGCGAAGGCGCTGTCGCCGTTGCCGGTGAGACTGGAGTCGGTGAGGCTCATCCACAGCCCGAAGGCGAGGGGCACGACCAGGAAGAGGACGAAGAAGACGAGGAACGGCACGACGAACGGCCATCCGGCCCCCTTCGACGCACCTCGCCCCGACGCGACCTTTCCTGACGGCCGTTCACCTGATGTGGCGTCACCACCCGGCGCGTCACGTCGCCGGCGTTTCGCGGAGGGCCGGGATCCGTCCACGGCGGCCTGGCCGCCGGCGGTGGGCACGCTGCTCATGGCCGTCGCTCCTTTCCTTCGCGATCAGGCCGGATTCGGCTTGGACAGAAGCGTGTTGATCTCCGACTCCATCTTCCGCACGGCGCTTCGGGCGGACGCCGCCCCGGTCAGGGTCGGCTGGAGCGCCTGGCACATCCGGTTCTGGAAGTCCGAACCGGAGCCGGTGAACCAGGCTTGGGGATCGAGGACCGGATGATCGGCCGCGGCGGCGTACTCGGCCTGCGGATGCAGCCCCGCGTACTCCTCGGACTCGACGACCGGTCGGTACGCCGGGATATGACCGGCCCCGGCCCACGCCAGGCTGGACTTGAGCAGCTCGGCGACGAACTGGTGGGTACGGCGGCGCCGGTCCGGATCGGCCTCGCTCTGGTGGGGGAGCACCAGTGAGTGGCTGTCGGACGCGGCGCCGGGCTTGTCGAAGAAGGTCGGGAAGGGGGCCGCGCCGAGGGCGTCCTTCTTGGCCGAACGGAAGGTGTTGAGCTCCCACTCACCCGAGAAGATCATCGGGGACCGGCCGTTGGCGAACGCGGCGATCGCGGTGGTCAGGTCCATCGTGCGGCAGTCGGGCCGCACGATGTCGGCCATGAACTCCACCGTTTCCGCGGCCACTTCACGGTCGATCTCCAGCCTGCTCCCCGACAGGTCGAAGGTGGCGCCCGTCTGGTTGAACAGGGTCCAGAACATGCGCCAGCCCATGGCCGCGTCCGTGACATGGCCGAAGAGGGGGCCGAGCTTCCCGTGGTCCTCGCGGAGCTTCTCGGCGACTTCGAGATAATGCGCCGGCGACTCGAACGGGAGGGGCTGCCCGTCACTCCTCAGCAGCCCGGACCTGTCCATCATGTCGCGGTCGAAGTAGATGATGAACGGGTGGGTGTCGAGGGGGATCGCATACGGCTCGCCCTCGTACAGACACCGCTCGAACACCGTCTCGTTGAGATCCTCCCGGCGTACGCCGAACTCGGCCAGCAGGTCCATGTCGAAGGGGTCGAGCAGACCACCGGGGGCGTAACCGGGCAGCCGGGTGAGATGGAGGATCGCCAGGTCCGGCGAGCGTCCCCCGGCCGAGGCCATGGCGAGTTTGGTGTAGTACGGCGGCCCCCACTCCAGGACCGTGCTCCTGACCTTCAACCCCGTGGTGCGGCGCTCGATGTCACGGGTGATGTCCTTCATCAGCGCGCCGTCGGGGCCCTGGAAGAGGTTCCAGTACTGGATCATCTCCCCGGCGTCCGAGACGCTGCCGGTGAACGAGCCGCAGGCGCCGAGAACGGGGCCGAGGGCGGTCGCCCCGGCGCCGTACAGCGCGCCTTTCAGCAGCCGGCGCCGGGACGGGCCGCTCACCGCTCGGCCCCGCCGTCGCCGTCGCCGCCCTCGCCGTCGTCCGGGGCCGGTTCCTCGAAGGCCGCGCGGCGTTCCTGTGCCGCGCGCAGCCGCGCGACGTCGAGCTTCGGCGTACGGTCGAAGCGGTAGACCCCGTTCTGCTCCTGGAACACGTCGGTGAGCTGGGTGTAGCAGTAGCCGAACATGTGCGGATCGTCGAGCAGTACGGCGGTGAGCCCGGCGAAGCGCCGCTGGAACTCCTCCTCCGTACGCGGGCGTTGCCCGTACCCCCACGACACACTGCGGTCGGCGTCGCCCACCGCCTCGTCGTCCCCCGGTCCGTCGCGGTGGGCGGCGGCCTCCTCCGGGTTCCACCAGATGCCGCCGAACTCGCTGCAGAAATAGGGCTGTCCGCCGTACGGCAGCGACCACACGGCGTCCGTGTCCCGCTCGTCGGGGTTGACGAACGGGGAGTCCTTGTCCAGGCCCGCCATCTGGGCGCGGAAGAGGGCCGGGTCCTGTTCGTAGCTGTGCGAGTCGTACACGTCGGTCTCGGCGACCCGGTGGGAGTAGCCGGACGCGTCGATGACGGGCCGCGAGCGGTCCGCGGCCTTCGTCGCGAGGAACATCGACCTGGTGACGTCGTCCAGGACGGTATGCCGGTCGTGGAGCTTCTGATGGGTCTCGTTGAGCGGGCACCAGCCGACGATCGAGGGGTGGGAGTAGTCCCGCTCCAGCGCCTCCAGCCACTGCGCGGTGTATCCGGCGGTCGGCCGCTGGTTGTCCCTGGTGGTGGGCCCGCCCGCGCAGCCCCAGTCCCCGAACTCGCCCCAGACCAGATAGCCCAGCCGGTCGGCGTGGTGCAGGAACCGCTCCTCGAAGACCTTCTGGTGCAGCCGGGCGCCGTTGAAGCCGGCGGCGATCGAGAGCTCGATGTCGCGCACCAGGGCGGCGTCGTCGGGCGCGGTCATCAGCCCGTCCGGATACCAGCCCTGGTCCAGTACGAGCCGCTGGAAGACGGGGCGCCCGTTGAGCAGCAGGCGTTTGCCGTCGATGGAGACCGACCGCAGCCCGGCGGTGCAGACGGCGGAGTCGGCGACCCGTCCCGCCGCGTCCACCACCTCGATCAGCACCGTGTAGAGATGCGGATCCCGCGGACTCCACGGCCTGCGCCGGCCGGCGGGGACGGCCAGCACCATACGGGGCGCCAGATCGAGATCGGCGGGTACGTCGGCCCGTACGACGGCGTCGCCGTCCGCGTCGTGGAGCGTGGCCCGTACGCGGTACCCCGGACGGTTGGCGGAGAGCGGCAGTTCGAGGTGGAACGCGCCCGAGCCGAGGTCCGGGGTGATACGGGGCCTGCGCAGATGCACATCGGCGACCGGCTCCATCCACACCGTCTGCCAGATCCCGGTCGTACGGGTGTAGTTGCAGGCGCTGTTGGCGTACTCGACGGACTGTTTGCCGCGCGCCTGCGGACCGTCCGGGGTGTCCCTGGCGCGCACCACGACGACGACCTCGCCGTCGTTTCCGTCGTCCCCGTCGCCTCCGCCCTCTCCGTTCCCGCTCCTGTCTCCGTGCCCCGCTCCGGCGACCTCGCCGAGGTCCACGGTGAAGGAGGTGAACCCTCCGCTGTGGCGCCCCACTTCACGCCCGTCGGCCCACACCGTCGCGTCGTGGTCGACCGCGCCGAAGTGCAGCAGCACGCGCCGTCCCGCCCAGTGCGCGGGCACCCGCACCGTACGCCGGTACCAGACCGCGGGATGGAAGTCGGGATCGCCGATGCCCGACAGCTCGGACTCGGGGCAGAAGGGCACGACGATCCGGCCGTCGAGCTCCCGGTGGACCAGTCCGCGCTCCAGACCGCTGTCACCGGGGTCGAACGCGAACTGCCAGGTGCCGTTGAGATTCCGCCACTCCTCACGGACGAAGCTGGGGCGGGGATATTCGGGCCGTGGGACGGGTTTCGACTCGCCGGACGGCGTCTCGGTCGGATCGGTGGAGGGCTGTGACATGGCGTCTCCGGTCAGGGACGAGGCACGGAAGAGGCACGTGAGTGGCAGCGGGGAGGCTGGGCTGACGTGTGCGGCCGGACATCGATTACATCGATGTAAAACCCTGGATGTAAATACCTCGCACACAGGTTTCTCGTCGTCGGCCGCACGTGATCAGACCAGCCGGATCACGTTCCAGGAGAGCGGGGCGAGTGTGGCGCGCATGGTGCCGCCGGACACTTCGGTCCCCAACTGGGTCCGCGGCGCGACCCGTTCGGGCTCGGCGAGGGTGTTGCGGGCATCGGGATCGGTGTCGTGGAGCGTGCTGTGCTCCACGACCTCGCTCACCCCCGTCCCGCGCAGGGAGACCTCCAGCGGCAGCGGCTCGGCCCTGTCGCGGTTGACCGCGAAGACCGTGACCGAGCCGTCGTCACCCTGGACGGCGGTGGCGTGCAGCAGGTCGGTCTCCCCGTACGCCCGTGTCGGATACGTCGGTGAGTCCACGTCCACCCGGAGCACCCGGCCCCGCCCGTACCGTGAAGCCTGCTGGAAGGGGAAGTACGTCGTCTGCTTCCAGGCGGCGCCGCCCGGCTCCGTCATGATTGGCGCGATGACGTTCACGAGCTGCGCCAGGCACGCGACGGCCACCCGGTCGGCGTGGCGCAGCAGGGCGATCAGCAGCGAACCGAGCACGACCGCGTCGGTGACCGAGTACGCGTCCTCCAGCAGCCGGGGGGCCTCGTCCCAGCGGTCGCCGGTCGGGGGCTCGTAGCGGGACTGGTACCAGACGTTCCACTCGTCGAAGGAGAGATTGACGCGCTTGCGGGACTTGAGGCGGGCGCCCACGTGGTCACAGGTGGCGACGACGTTCTCGATGAACGACTCCATGTCGACGGCGGACGCCAGGAACGAGTCGCGGTCGCCGTCCTTCTCCTCGTAGTAGGCGTGCAGGGAGATGTGGTCGACCAGGTCGTACGTCTCCATGAGCACCTCCGCCTCCCACGCGGCGAACGTCGCCATGGACTGGTTCGAGCTTCCGCACGCGACGAGTTCCACGGACGGGTCGAGCCGGCGCATGGCGCGCGCCGTCTCGGCGGCGAGCCGGCCGTACTCCCGAGCCGTCTTGTGCCCGGTCTGCCACGGGCCGTCCAGCTCGTTCCCCAGGCACCAGAGCCCGATGCCGTACGGCTCCTTCGCGCCGTGCGACCGGCGCAGTTCGGACAGGGCCGTACCGCCGGGGTGGTTGGCGTACTCCTGGAGGTCGAGGGCCTCCCGTACCCCGCGCGTACCGAGGTTGAGGGCCATCATCGGCCGCGCGCCGACCTTGCCGGTGAAGTCCATGAACTCGGCGAGGCCGAAGCGGTTGGTCTCGGTCGAGTGCCAGGCGAGGTCGAGGCGGCGGGGCCGGTCGGCGACGGGCCCGACGGAGTCCTCCCAGCGGTGGCCGGAGACGAAGTTGCCGCCCGGATAGCGGATGACACTGATGCCCAGGTCCCGCACCAGGGACAGCACGTCGCCGCGCAGGCCGGCGGCGTCGGCGGTGGGGTGGCCCGGCTCGAACACCCCCGTGTAGACGCAGCGGCCGAGATGCTCCACGAAGGAGCCGAAGACACGGTCGTCGACATCCCCGACGGTGAAGGCGGGGTCGAGGGTGAAATGGGCGGTGCGCGTCATGCGTTCCTCACAGCGGTTCGATATCTCGGACAACGGTCGCAATCCCGGACGCGAACAAGGGGAACGTAGGGCGCGCGAAGGGCCCCGTCAACGGGGCCGTGGCGAGCGCCCCGGAGCGGGGGCCGTGCGGACGGGCCGGTGACGGCGCGCGGGCCGGCCGGCTCCCGCCCCGCTGCCGTCCGGCCCGCGCCGCGCGTCGCCGTCAGGCTCCGGTGCGGACCGTCCGCAGCGCCTTGGACCAGCTCACGAGCTGGTCGAGCGTGGTCTCCAGGGCCGTCCGGTGGTGCTCGGCCGGCGTGAACTCGACGACGCCCGAGACGCTCACGAAGTCGGTGTAGAGGGAGAGCGCCACCTGGGAGCGCACGGTCGCCACCTGGAGCTCGGACATGATCAGGCGCAGATGCTCCACTGCGCGGGTGCCGCCGACGCTGCCGTAACTGACGAATCCCGCGGCCTTGTTGTTCCACTCCGCGTAGACGAAGTCGATGGCGTTCTTCAGCGCGCCGGAGGTCGAGTGGTTGTACTCGGGCGTCACGAAGAGATAGCCGTCGAAGGAGGCCACCTTCTCCGCCCAGGCCAGGGTGTGGTCCTGTGTGTAGCGCCCCATGGCCGGCGGGGAGACCTCGTCCAGATGCGGCAGTTTGAGATCCGCGATGTCGACGAGCTCGTACTCCGCGTCACCGCGCGGGGCGGCGATCCCGTGCGCCCACTTGGCGACGGCTTCGCCGTTACGGCCCGGACGCGTGCTGCCGAGCACGATCGCGATCTTCAATGCCATGATCCGCTCCTGACGTGAGAGGTCGACCCAGGTCACATCCTGCCCGCTGATCGATCTCCCCGCTCGTGGTCCGCCCGCTCCCGGGAGGGCGGGTAACTATCAGCCGCTACGGGGTATTTGTGCGGCGGAGTTCCTGCATATTGGGTCATGAGGGTTGTAATTCGGCCATGTGAGCGCCTACACATCGTCTCCACGGATGTGAGGGACGGGAGCACGGCACATGCAAGGCACGGTTGACGGGTTCAGCTACGGGGTCATCACACCGATCGCGGCTTTCGTGATGGCCTGCTTCGGAAGCGCGCTGGGACTGCGCTGCGTCACACGCTCACTGCGGGCGGAAGAGTCCTTCAAACCGGGGTGGTTGTCCCTCGGCGCCGCCTCCATCGGCTGCGGCATCTGGACGATGCACTTCATCGCCATGATGGGCTTTCAGGTACGGCAGACACCGATCGATTACCACGTCCCGCTCACGGTCGCCAGCCTCGTCGTGGCGGTCCTCGTCGTCAGCGTGGGCGTCTTCGTGGTGGGTTACCGGGGAAGCTCCCCGCCCGTCCTGATCACCGCCGGGGTCATCACCGGTCTCGGTGTCGCCGCGATGCACTACCTCGGCATGGCGGGGATGCGGCTGGAGGGCCAACTCCACTACGACGCCTCGATCGTGGCGGTCTCCGTCGTGATCGCCGTGGTCGCCGCGACCGCGGCCCTGTGGGCGGCGGTGTCCGTCCGGGGGTTCTTCCCCAGCCTGGTCGCGAGCCTCATCATGGGCGCGGCCGCGACCGGCATGCACTACACGGGAATGGCGGCGATGAGCGTGCACCTCGCCGGCGGCGCGCCGCGTCCCGGGGTCTCGGGCGACTCGCTGCCGTCGATCATGCTCCCCATGCTGCTGGGACCGCTGGTCTTTCTCGTGCTGGCCGGTGTGGTCGTCATGTTCGACCCGCTGCTGGTCCTCGGGGACGGGGAGTGGAACCAGACACCCGCGGGAAAGGGCGGACCGGGCCGGGCCGACGCACCCGACCTGCCGGGTCTGCCGGGTCCGGCCACGGGAGCCGCCGACCCGGTGCCCGGTCCGCCGGCCTGGACGGCGGCGGCGAACCGCGACACCGGAGTTCGGGCGGCGGGCGACGAACCGCCGCGGCAAGGGCGCTGGTGATGTCAGCTGTCGGTGCGGCCGGTGCCGTCGCCGCTGTTCCGGCGGCCGGCACCGGTCCCGGCGGCCGGCTCCAGCGCTGCCACCGACCAGACGCGCTCGGCCCGCAGCGGCCCGTTGCGCGCCAGCAGCATCCCGTGATCGGCGGCCAGGGGCGCGAGTTGCGAGCCGTAACAGAGCACCGTCTCACGCTTCAGGGCCCACTGGTCGTCCGTCAGCGTGAGGTCGTGCTCCACGCGCAGATCATGACGGGTCGTCATGTCCTGGTAGGCCAGACCGTACCCGTGGCTGCGGCCGAGCGCCTGGTCGGCCGCGGCCGACCCCCATTCGTCCAGATGGCCGGTGTAGGGCAGGTCCGCGTAGACCGACGGCACCGGGCGGCCGAGCCTCGCGGTGACCGCCAGCACCCGGTCGCGGACCTTCTCGTGGTCCGGCTGGTTGGTGGCGATGGGGATCAACAGCGCCGTCTCGGGGCTCAGTTCGGCCAGACAGGTGTCGATACCCGTCAGCTCGGCGCCGTCACCGTAGGGACCGTCGGGATGGTCGAGGGCGACGCTCTCGACCCCCAGGAGCTCACAGGCCCGGGCGTCCTCCGCGCGGCGGGCGCGATAGGCCTCCCGGGCGGTGGAGAACCCGCAGGAGCTGTCCCACCACGAGACCGGATGGTGCGGGGCGGGCTCGCCGCCGTACACCGTCACCACCGTGACGGGACCGGGGAGCCGGGCGATCAGGCCGCTGAGGGAGAGCACCGCGTCGTCGAAGTGCGGCGAGAGGATCACGGTGCCGGGGGCTGAGGGCGTCATGGGGGTGTCTCCTCGGTTGTGGGGTGGGCCAAAGAGGGGTCGAGCCGTCGGGGGCGGCGCGACTACGGACGGGGGCGGGGCGCCAGAGGCACGGCGTGGAACACCTTGTCCCACTGGGCGTCGTCGCCCTCCCAACGGCCGGGGTTCGCGGCGACCGTCCCCCAGGTGATGTCCGGGGAGAGGGCCGCGGGGTCGGCCGGTGGCGTACGGCGCAGCCACAACAGTGAGAACCGCTGCCCCGGGTACGCGGAGGCGATCACCTGGCGCAGCCGGTTCAGGTCCCTCGCGGTGCTCTCGTCGAAGGCGTCGTGATGGACGTAGAGCACCTTCGCCGGGGACGCGGCCAGGGCCCGCCAGCGCTCCGCGAGTGCGGTGAACTTGGCTACGACGGCGTCGAGTTGAGAGTCGATGTCGTCCTGGGTGAGCCGCTGCCCGTCGGCCGGCCGGAAGTCGTGGAAGAAGCGGATGTCCGAGCCGCGGTCCAGGGCGCAGAGCCCGTCGCTGAACGGCTCCACCTGCCCCGGACGCAGCACCTGGGCGAAGTCGTCGGCGATGGCCTCGACCACCGACTCCAGTTCGAGGTCGAGCCAGTCGAAGAAGTGCGCCGAGTCGTTCCCCGTGATGCGGCGGAGCTGATACGTCGTCTCGCAGTGGTAGCCGAGCCCCACGCACACGTCGTACGCGCCGTCCCCGTTCCCGTTCCCGGCGACCGCCCCGTCTGCACCGTCGGCCGCGCGGGCACCGTCGGATTCCGGGGCCGGGGCGGCCTGATTCTGCAGCGCCGTCACGGGGTTCAGCCCGCGGTGCGACGCAGCAGGAGCCCGTCGCTGCCGCGTTTGATCAGATAGGCGCGGCCCGCGCAGACCGTCTCGACGCGCGGCGGGACCAGGTGCACGCTCTCCACCTCCTGCCAGATCGCCGACGCCGCGAGCCAGGGCCGTACGCGGTCGGCCATGGCGTCGGGTTCGAGGGCGACGAAGAGGTGGTCGGTGGGCAGGCGGTCCAGCAGGCCGAGGTCCTGGCCGTAGTAGAGCATCTCGATGAGCAGATGCGCTCCGGCGCGCGGACGGCCACGCTCCGGGCGGTCCGCGAGGTCCGCGAGGTCCGCGGGTTCCGCGAAGTACGTCGGGCCCGTCGGGTCCGTCAGCTCCGCGAGATCCTGGGAGGAGACCCGTACCGTCTCCGTGCCCCCCATCGCCTCCGCGAGCCGCGTCCTGAACACCGGATTGGGCTCGGTGGCGTGCACGGCGCACCCCGCCGCGACCAGACGGTGCGTCAGGGCGCCTTCGCACGCGCCCACTTCGACCAGACACTCGCCGGTCGTGGCGCGATGTCCCAGCACCCAGGCGGCGGTGGCGTCCAGCCGGTCCTTCTCGTAGGGAGAGCTGCCGAACTCCCAGGGGTCCGGGATGGACGCGGCCTCGTCGTCCAGGCTCGCGAGGAGCGCGAAGAGCCGTTCGCGCTCCTCGGCGTCGGCACGGAAGAAGCGCTCGGTCGCCGGTATGCGGGGCGTCTGGACGACGTACTCCGGCGACGGCTCCGTGAGGAGGTGTTCGCATGCCCGGTTCACGAAGTCGAGCTTCCCCGCGAGCAGTTCACGGTCCAGGGAACGGTCGAGGTCGCTCACGACCTGGAGATAGGGCGAGTAGCCGACGGCGTGCCGCACATCGAGATCCGCGCAGCCGGCCGCCGTGTCCCGGCCGACCCGGCCCCGGCTCCGCCGGTTGTCGGCCGGCGAGTGCGTCCAGACCCGCGCCTCGCGGTCGCCGGCCGCCGCCCGTACCAGCTCCGCCAGGGAGCCCGGACCGGACTCCGCGGCCCGGTCGTCGGCGGGACGCACACGGTCCGCGATCCGGGCGAGCCGTTCCGCCGGGCCCTGCGCCGCGGAGAAGCTGAGTGTGCGGCCGTCACCGGCGAGGACGAGGGCGGCCTCACCGCCGGTGAGAACGGACAGGAAGTCGAGTACGGCGTCTTCGGCGCGGAGCACAACAACGATGTCGATCACAGCATCGGTCCTCTGTACGGAACGGGCGGGCCGCAAGCAGCACACGTTAGGTCTAGACCACTGCGAGTGGCAAGGGACTCCGCCGGCGGAGGTCATGTCTCGGCCGTTCCGCCCCCGCCCCGCCCCGCCCGGTCCAGCGGAACCCGCGAGGCACCGGAGCGCCCCTGGGTTGAGCGGGGACGGCCCTGGTGAGAGCCTTGACAGGGATACGACTCCAGCAACGAGGAGCGGACCCGCGATGGGACCGACACACGATGTGCGCACCCTCCCGCTGCCCTCGGGAGAACACGTTCCCGTACTGGGACAGGGCACCTGGGGCTGGGCGCAGGACCCGGCACGGCGGGGTGGCGAGAAGAAGTCCCTGCTGCTGGGGATGGACCTGGGCATGACCCTGATCGACACGGCCGAGATGTACGGGCAGGGCGCCGCGGAGGAGTTGGTCGGTGAGACCCTCGCCGCCCGCCGTGACGAGGCGTTCCTCGTGACGAAGGTGCTGCCGTACAACGCCGGGCGCATGGACACCGTCAACGCCTGCGAACGCAGCCTGAAACGGCTGCGGACCGACCGGATCGACCTCTACCTGCTGCACTGGCGCGCCTCGGTCCCGCTGGAGGAGACCGTCACCGCCTTCGGCGAACTGCTCCGCGCGGGCAAGATCCGTCACTGGGGAGTCAGCAACTTCGACCCGGCCGACCTGCGGGAACTGGCCGAGGTGCCCGGAGGTGACGCGATCGCCGCGAACCAGGTCCTGTACAACCCGAGGCGGCGCGGCATCGAGTACGACCTGCTGCCCCGGTGCCAGGAGCGCGGCGTCCCGGTCATGGCCTACTCCCCGGTGGAGCAGGGACGCCTGCTCACCGACCCGGTTCTGGAGACGGTGGCGGGCCGTCACGGGGCCACGGCGGCGCAAGTGGCCCTGGCCTGGGTCCTGAGCCGTGCCGGAGTGGTCGCGATTCCCCGGGCGGGGCGGCCCGAGCACGTCCGCGACAACCACGCCGCGCTCGCGCTGACCCTCACCGAGGACGACCACGCCGACCTCGACGCGGCGTTCCCGCCCACCCGGGGCCCGGTACCGCTGGAGATGCTGTGAACGGCATCGACACAGCCGGCACCACCGGCATCAGTACCGGGAGCCGGGTGAACCGGCGGTGCCCGTAAGCTCGTCGGCGGCCCACAACAGTGGAGGCGGAGATGGCGGACGACATTCTGCGGACGATCGACACGCTGGTCGCGGAGGAACACCGGCTGCGCGAACAGGCCCCCGGCAAGGGCCTCAGCGCGGAGGAGCGCGCGCGTCTCCAGGACCTGGAACAGCGACTGGACCAGTGCTGGGACCTGCTGCGCCGACGCAGGGCGGGGGCCGAGAGCGGGGAGGACCCCGAGCGGGTCGAACCGCGCCCGGTCGCCGAAGTCGAGTCGTACGAACAGTAGAGGGGTGTACGTGACGTACGACATCGCCGCGACGCGTGCCCGGTTTCCCGCCCTGCGGGCGGGTGTCGCGCACTTCGACGGCCCCGGGGGCACCCAGACGCCCGAGCCCGTCATCGACGCGATCACCGAGGCGCTGAGCGCTCCGCTCTCCGTGCGGGGCTCCGTGGCGCCGGGGGAGGTCAACGCCGAGAGGATCGTCCGCGACTTCCGGCTGGCCATGGCCGATCTGCTGGGCGCGGAGCCCGAAGGGATCGTCTTCGGGCGCAGCGCCACTCAGCTCACCTACGACTTCTCCCGTGTCCTGTCCGGGAGTTGGGCGCCGGGCGACGAGGTCGTGGTGAGCCGGCTGGACCATGACGCCAACATCCGGCCCTGGCTGCGGGCCGCCGAACGGGCCGGTGCCGTCGTGCGATGGGCGGACTTCGACGCGGCCACGGGCGAACTGTCCCCGGAGACCGTCGGCGCCCTGCTCACCGACCGGACGCGGCTGGTCGCGGTGACCGCCGCCTCGAACCTGATCGGGACCCGGCCGGACGTGGCGGCCATCGCCGGCCTGGTCCACCGGGCGGGCGCGCTGCTGTACGTGGACGCCGTGCACTGCGCCGCGCACGCGTCGGTGGACATCGCGGAACTCGGCGCGGACTTCGTCGTCTGCTCGCCGTACAAGTTCTTCGGCCCCCACCACGGTGTACTCGCCGCGTCCCCACGGCTGTTGGAGACCCTGCGACCGGACAAACTGGCGCCGTCCACCGACGCCGTACCGGAGCGCTTCGAACTCGGCACGCTGCCGTACGAAGCCCTGGCGGGCACGCGCGCCGCCGTGGACTTCCTCGCGGAACTCGCCCCCGACACGACCGGCGACCGGCGTGACCGGCTCCGCTCCGGCTACGCCGCGATCCAGGCCCACGAGAGCGCCCTGCGCGAGAGCGTCGAACAAGAGCTGTCCCGATTCGACGGCGTGACGCTGCACTCCCGCGCCGCGCTGCGGACACCCACGATGCTGCTCACCTTCGACCACCACGCGGCGGCCGACGCCCACCACTTCCTCGCCCGGTCCCGGATCCACGCCCCGGCGGGTTCGTTCTACGCCCTGGAAGCCTCCCGCCACCTCGGCCTGGGCGACACGGGCGGCCTGCGCGTGGGCCTGTCGGCGTACAACGACACGAACGACACGGCCCGCCTGCTGACATCCCTCTCGGCCTTCCTCCGCACCTGAGCCGGGTGACGTGCTCCGAGAGCGGCTCACGCGGCCCAACCGGCCCCGTCTCAGCCGCGGATCATTCCCGTCAGGAGTCGGTGCGTCCCCTCGTCGGCCGCCGCGAGCAGGCCGCGACCGCCCGGGCCGGTCGGGGCGCCGTCGGTGCCGGTGACCACGCAGCCGGCGGCCCGGCGCAGGGCGATGCCGTCGGCGACATGCACGCTCCCGGACAGGTGACCGCTGACGGCGACGGCGTACGCCGCGCGTCTGCCTGCGGCGACCCAGGTCGGCGCCGGCGCCGTGGAGGCGGCCCGGGGCCGGAACCGTCCGGCGAATCCGGGGTGGGCCGGCAGGTCCACCGCGGGGGCCGGACCGCGGCGCCCGCACCGTGTCGGCGCGGTGTCAACGCGCGCGCGGCCTCGGTGGAGAGGTACCCGACGCCAGCGGGGAGCGGGCCAGTTCGATACAGCCCGCGGTGATCAGGCCGATCGCGATCAGCTCGGGCAGCAGCCACCAGCCGGTGCGAACGCTCTCACCGAACAGCGTCACACCGTAGGTGATGCTGATCAGCGCGTCGCCCAGCGTCAGCATCGGCTGGGACGCGACCAGGGAGCCCGCCTGGAGGGCGTTCTGGAGGAGGAACAGCGCACCGATCCCGGCGACGGCCGTCGCGTACAGCTGCCAGGACGAGAAGAACGCCGCTACCCCCGACCCTCCCTCCAGCCTGGCCACGGCGTCCTTGAGAAGTGCGGCCGTCAGGGCGTACGCGCACGCGGCCGCGAGCCCCAACAGCGCGGCACGGGTGTTCCTCCGGGTCCTCAGCGCGAGGGCGATCAGCAGCGCCTCGAAGAGTCCGGTGACGATCAGCGCCGGGACCCAGGAGAGATCCCGTACGGTCTCACTGCCACCCGTCGGCGCCGCCGAGCCGAGGCCCACCGCCAGACCCACGGTCACCGCGGCCACGCCGTACCAGGTGGCGCGTGGCAGCCGGGAGCGGAAGGCGTAGCTCGCGATCAGCAGCGTCATCGGCAGCTCGATCACGAAGATCGGCTGTACGACGGCGATGGGGCCGGTCGCCAGCGCCACCGCCTGGCAGACCGCCGCCACGATCACGAGCCCGATACCGGCGAGCCAGACCGGTCTGCGGAGCAGATGCCGGATCAGCGACAGGCGCATGGCGTCGGAGTCGGGCGCCGTGGCCGCGGCACGCCGCTGGAGCACGGAGGCGGAGCCGTTGCTGATCGCGGTCAGCACGGCGAACAGGACACTGATCACCGCCCCATCATGCGGGCGGGTTGCGCCGGGGCCGTTCTCATCGCGGGCGATGCGGCCACGCGGGGGCCGAACGGGTTACCCGTCCGGCCCCCGGCCCGCCTCAGTTCACCGTGAACGCCGGGGACGTCCCCGTGAACGGCGTGATCTTTCCGAGGAGGCTCTTCGAGTCGCCGTGGTGCACGATCCGGTACGTGCCGGGAGCGGTGTCGGCGCCGATGTCCCAGGTGACCGTCGCCTTCGACGTGCCGGTGAGCCCGTTGAGCCGCGTCCAGCGGTACGTGGTCCGCCAGTCGCCGTCGTCCAGGACCCGCACCCACTTCCCGTCGACCAGCCGCTGCACCTCCAGGAAGGTGCCGCCCCGGCGCAGGTTGTTCTTCGGGTGCCCGGTCGCGAACTCGACGGTGGCGCTCCGGCCGCGGGTGTACGACGCGTCCGGCGGGGTCAGTACGGAACCGAACGAGCTGCTGGGGGGCGGGTTGTCGTAGACGACGCCGGTCTGGAAGTTGAACTGCCTGCCCGACTCGTCCGGCGGCGCCGTCCCCCGGTCGATGGTGGTGCCGTCGCGCAGGGACGCCGCGACCCGCGCGTACTCCTGCTGGTAGGCCGGCAGGGTGTAGCGGCCGTAGAGGGTGGAGCCGCCCTCGTACTGCTGCGAGTCGTACTCCTCCGGTGTCGTCACGTACTGGCTGTAGGAGTTGGCGTATCCCTGGAGCAGCACCCGGTCGAGCGGGACACCGAGCTGCTCGGCCACGGTGCGCCGGACCCGGAGCCCGGCGGTGATGGTGAACTCCCCGGGACCGGCCACCAGATGGAGGTCGCCGATCCTCATGATCTGAAGAGGCAGGATCTTCGGGGTGACCGGGTGCACATTGCTCAGCAGACCCGTGGGGACGAGGCTCGCCTTCGGGTACTGGCACGTCGCGAGCCAGTCGGGGGTCTCGATGTGCAGCGCTTCGATGATGGAGGCGACCGGCGTGCGCATGCCCTCTTCCAGGCCGGGGATCGCCGGACCGTCCTCGACGCTGCCCGCGAGCGTGGACGCGCCCACGACGGCGGGGCAGGTGCGGTGCTCCTTGCCGTCCGGGGTGTGGGCCCCGTTCACGGTCACGTTCTCCATGTCGACATAGGCCAGCCGGGAGTCGACGCCGCCGGTGACGGGTTTCGCGTCCCGGTAGATCTCGCGGGCCTTGTCGAGCTGGCGTTCGCCGAGGATGCGCGCGTTCTCGAACTCGTCCTCGGTCGGGCCCGACCCCGGCTTCAGATTGAGATTGGGGGACATGTCGCCGGCGTTGGTGTTGGGGAAGGCCGCGACGAAGCCCGGTGTGTCGTCGAGGTAGCGCACCCCTTCCAGATCGTGCTCCCACGCGTAGGAGGCGTAGCCCTTGCTGTCGGGGCTGATGAGCGTGTTCTTGTTGGTGATCGAGGTGTTGTGGGTCGCGAACCAGCTGATCGCGCCGGCGTCCTTGTCACCCTGCCGGAAGCGCAGCACGGTCATGGCGGGGTCGATACCGTCGGGGAAGGCCGCCCGGTCGGCCGCCGGATTGCGGTCGAAGGCGGCCCGGGACCGGTTGACACTGGCATTGGTGAGCGTGCCCGTGCCCAGACTGATCGTGCCGGGCCGCAGGTCCTCGTGCGCCTTGACGACGGACTCCACGATGCCGTCCACGATGGCCCGGTAGGTGCCGCTCTGGAAGCCGAGTACGGAGAGGTTGTACGCCACGTCGTGGGAGTATCCGCCGGGCCCCGAGTGGGTGTGGGTGGCGGACAGCAGCACGTTCTCGTCGTTGTAGAGGCCGCCGTAGCGCTCCTTGAGGCGCGAGACGACACCCTGCTGGACGGATTGGAAGATCATCGCGAGATCGGCGTTGACGTAGACCACGCGTTTGCCGGTCGACCGGTCGGCGACCACGAAAGCCCGCGACCGCTGTCGCTGGTGGATGCCGGACGTCTTCTGGTCGAAGCTCGAATAGCCCATCATCCCGGTCTCGGCGGCCTCACCCGTGACATCGGCGATACCGCGCCCGACAAGATGGTCCCCGTCGCCGGCGGTGTCCGGGGCCGCTGCCGGGGCCCCGGAGGCGAGGGCCGGGGGAGGGGCGGTGAACGAGGCCGCGCCCAGGGCCGCGGCGAGCGCCAGAACGGCGAGCCTGCTTCTGGAGCGACGGGGGGCGGGGGGTGGCATGGAACCTCCTGTGCGGGAGCGAAACGGGACGCCGGTCCCGGTCGGACGCCCCGCCGGGACCGGCGGGCGCGCGCTGGTGCCCCGACGGTAGAGGCGCGTGCCCGTGATCGCATAGGTCTCTACCGGACAGTAAGTACCCGGCGCCGCCGAGGAGATGGCAGCCCGCCGGGGGAGATCCGGCCGCGTACGGCGCCGTGACCCGCCCCCGGCCGGGGGACGTCGTGCTGCGCGCCGGCGGATATTCCGTACCGCGACGGCCCGAAAGGGCGGAGACTCGTCCCGTGGCAGACATGAGTTCGTTCCGGGAAGCGGTCATCGCGTGGGCGGCCGGCGGTTCCGGTGAGCGGGCGCACGAGCTCGCCGCGGGGCTGCCCGTCCGCACGGCCGTCCTGCTCGAAGGCCCGAGCGACGTCGCGGCGGTCGACGCGCTGGCCGCCCGGCGCGGCCGGAACCTGGCCGCCGAAGGGGTCTGCGTCCTGTCCATGGGCGGGGCGATGAGCGTCGGCCGCTTCGTGAGCCTCCTGGGCCCGCCCGGACTGGGTCTGCGGCTCACGGGACTCTGCGACGAGGGGGAGCGCGGCTTCTACGACCGTGCGCTGGAGCGGGCCGGTGCGGAACGGCGGGGGTTCTTCGTCTGCGCGGCGGACCTGGAGGACGAACTGATCCGCGCGCTGGGTGTGGGACGCGTGCGGGAACTCGTACGCGCGGAGGGCGACCTGCGCGCCCTCCAGACCTTCCTGCGCCAGCCCGCCCAGCGGGGCCGCACCGCACAGCAGCAGTTCCGGCGCTTCCTCGGTACGAAGAAGGGTCGCAAGATCCAGTACGGCCGCGTCCTGGTCGAGGCGCTCGACGCCGACCACGTACCGGCGCCGCTCGACGGGCTGCTCACCAGCCTCTGAACCGGTGGCGGCCGGGCCACGCACCGAGTCCGGCCCGCCGGCCCGCGCCCCGGCCGCCCGCGGGCCCCACCGATGATCGACACGCCCGGGCGCCGCACCTCCGGTAGCGTTGGCCGGACGACGTGCTCATCCAGGGTCGCCCTCTCGCCGCCGACCCCTCCGCGCCGATCCGGCGCGCGTTCGACGCCGGTCCGCGGCACGCACGCGGGCACCCGGACTCCGGTCGGGCACTGAACTCCGGAGCACACCCGGAGTTGTGGATCAGTTCGGAAGGAAGTCACCATGCCCTTCGCCACCGCCAAGGACGGCACACCGATCTTCTACAAGGACTGGGGTACGGGTCAGCCCGTCGTCTTCTCGCACGGCTGGCCGCTCACCGCCGACGCCTGGGACCCCCAGATGAAAGTGATGGCGGACAACGGCTTCCGCGCCGTGGCCCACGACCGGCGCGGTGGCGGACGCTCCGGCCAGACCTGGGAAGGCAACGACCTCGACACCTACGCCGACGATCTCGCGGCGGTCATCGAGGCCGCGGATCTGCGCGACGTCATCCTGGTCGGCCACTCCACGGGCGGCGGAGAGGTCACCCGCTACATCGGCAGGCACGGCTCCGGCCGCGTCGCCAAAGCGGTGCTGCTGGGCGCGATCCCGCCGCTCATGCTCAAGACGGAAGCGAACCCCGAAGGGCTCCCGATCGACGTCTTCGACGAGATCCGCAGCGGCGTCGAGAAGGACCGCTCGCAGTTCTACCAGGAACTCAGCGCCGCGTTCTACGGGGCCAATCGCGACGGTTCGACCGTCACCCAGGGAACCCGTGACGAGTTCTGGCTGTGGGGAATGACCGTCGGTATCAAGGGCGCCTACGACTGTGTGAAGGCGTTCTCCGAGACCGACCTCACCGAGGACCTCAAGCGGTTCGACGTACCCACGCTGATCGTGCACGGCGACGACGACCAGATCGTGCCGATCGTGGCGTCCGGCGACAAGTCCTCACAGCTCGTCAAGGACGTGACCTACAAGGTCTACGCGGGCGCGCCCCACGGGCTGGCGATGGTGCCCGAGTTCGCGGAACGGTTCAACGCGGACCTTCTTGAGTTCGCACGCGCCTGAGCCGCGCGGCGCGCCCGGCCCCGTCACAACCGGCCGGGCCGCGCCCGCCGCCACGAGCCGTCGCCTCTGCGGGCGCGCTCGCCGTCGTCGTCCGCCCGGGCGTGGTCGTCGCGGACGAGACCCGGGCGCCCGGCCGAGGCATGGTCGCGCTGGGTTCCGTGGCATTCGTCGCGCTGGTCGCCGCGCACGCCTCGGTCGTCCGCGTCCGGACGGTGGGGAAGCGCCGCGCGGGCGGAACCACGCGTGAACTCGTCCACGTACGTGCCGTCGCCGACGTCGTGCGGGTTGCTGTTCTCGGTCCGGTGCCCCGCACCGGCGGACCGGTCGAGCCGGCCGTCTCCCGCACCTCCGCGCCCCTGCGCGACGCGCTCGCCGCCCGCACCCTGCGGCGGCTGACGGACGACGACGCCGCGCCGCTCCTGCTCCGCCTCACCGGCCGGCGACCGGCCGAGCACCAGAGAAGGTGACACCAAGTGGCGAACCGATTACGTTCCGTTCTATTCTCGCCCCGATGAACGCACCGTACGAGTTCGGGATCCTGGGACCGCTCGCCGTCACGCGCGACGGCGCGTGCGTGAGCCTCGGCGCCGCCCAACTGCGCACACTCCTGGCCGCGTTGCTCCTCGACGCCGGCCGTGTCGTCCCGGTCGACGCGCTCGTGGACCGGCTGTGGGGACAGTGCCCGCCGCCGGGCGCCAGGAACGCCGTACAGAACTACGTCCTGCGGCTGCGCCGGGCGCTCGGAGCGGAGCTCGTACGGACCGACCGGCGCGGATACGCGCTCGACACGGAGGGCGGCCACCGGCTGGACGCGCACCGGTTCACCTCCCTCAGCCGGGAGGGCACGGCCGCGCTCGACGCCGGCCGGCCCGAACGGGCGCAGGAGCTGCTCGGCGACGCGCTCGCGCTGTGGCGCGGTGAGCCGCTGGCGGATCTGGAGCCGGAACGCTTCGAGGACGTCGTCCCCGTCCTGTGCGAACAGCGCCTGACCGCCGAGGAGTCGTGGATCGACGCCGCGATCCGGCGCGGACGGCCGGCGGACGCGCTCCCGGAGCTGCGCAGGCTGACCCGGCTCCATCCGCTGCGCGAACGCTTCTGGGCCCAGCGGATGCTGGCGCTGTACCAGTGCGGACGGCAGGGCGAGGCGCTGGCGAGCTTCCGCGAGATCAGCGCCCTGCTCGCCCAGGAACTCGGCGTCGATCCGGGCGCCGAACTCAAGGCCCTGCACCAGCGGATGCTCACGGCGGCGCCGGACCTCGCCCCCGCCGCACCCCGGACACGGGCGGCGCCGTCACCCGCTCGGGACCGGAGCGGGAACCTGCCCGCCGAGACGACGTCGTTCATCGGCCGTGAGAGGGAACTCGTCGAGGCGGAACGGCTGTTGGGGCGGTCCCGGCTGGTCACGTTCACCGGCGTGGGCGGAGTCGGCAAGACCCGGCTCGCGCTGCGCACCGCGCGGCGGATGGCGCCCGCCTTCCCCGACGGAGCGTGGCTCGTCGATCTCGCGGCGGTCACCGACCCGGCACTGCTGGAACGGGCAGTCGCCGAGACGCTGGGGCTGCGCGACCAGTCCACCCGGTCCGCCACCGACGCGGTCGCCGACCATCTGCGCACGCGCCGTCCGCTGCTCGTACTGGACAACTGCGAGCACCTGGTGGACGCGGCGGCCACCCTCGTACTGCGACTGCTGCGCGCCGCGCCGGAGCTGCGGGTGCTCGCCACCAGCCGCGAGAGGCTGGGCGTACCGGGCGAACACCTGCTGCTGGTGCCCTGCCTGACGCTCCACCAGGAGCGGGACGGAGGCGCGTGCGAGGCGGTGCGGCTGCTGTACGACCGGGCCGCCGCCTGCGCGGTCGCGCCGCCGTCCGGCGAAGGGGACCGCGCGTCGGCGGCCGAGCTGTGCAGGCGCCTGGACGGCATCCCGCTGGCCATCGAACTCGCGGCCGTGCGGCTCGGTTCGCTCAGTGTGCGGGAGGTCCTGGAACGGCTGGAGGACCGCTTCCGTCTGCTGTCCGCCCCACGCGGCCCGGCGCCCGCCACGTCCGGGGCGCCCGCCCCACCGGCGGCGGGCGCGGCAGGCGCCCCGGACGGCCCCGCACCGGGCCGCGTCCCCGGACAGGCCCCGGCCCGGGTGCCGACGGCCGCCCCCGGCCGCTACCTCCAGACCCTGCGCGGTGTCATGGACTGGAGCCACGGGCTGTGCACACCGGGCGAACGGCTGCTCTGGGCGCGGCTGTCGGTCTTCGTCGGCTGCTTCGACCTCCGGGCCGCCGAGGCCGTCTGCGCGGACGAGGCGGGCAGGCCGGAGTCCCACGAGGCGGGGCGGAGCATCGCACCAGAGGATGTACTCGACCTGATCGACGGGCTCGTCCACAAGTCCGTGGTGAGCGTCGAGCCGGCCGGGCCACCGGGGCGCCACGGCGGCGCCACCCGCTACCGCCTGCTGGAGACCATCCGCCAGTACGGCGCGGACCGCCTCCGGGCGGCGGGCGGTTCGACCGGACCGCTCGTCAGGCACTGCGAGTACTACCGTGCGCTCACCGCCCGCGCCGCCGCCGAATGGTGCGGTCCCGAAGAGGCAGGCTGGCTGGAGCGACTGCGCCGGGAACTGCCCAACATCCGGTCGGCGCTCGACCTCTGCCGGGTGCGCCCCGGCCTCGCACCGACCGGCGCGGCCATCGTCGTGGACCTGACGCGCACGCGCTGCTGGTTCTTCGGCAGCACACTCGGTGAAGCCCGGCACTGGATCGACAGCCTCGCCCCGCTGGTCGATCCCGCCCCCGTCGAGCTGACGGTGATGGTGCCGGTCACCAGAGCCTTCGTCGCGATCGTCCAGGGGGACCACACGGCGGCCCGGACCCACCTCGCCGAGTGCCGGAAGGCCGCGCCCGGGACCCCGGGCCCCGCCCCCGTCGTCTACATCGAGGGCGTGTACGCGCTCCTCGCGCCGGGCGACCCGGTCTGCATCGCTCAACTCGCCGACGCGCGGGAGAAGTTCATCGCGGCCGGACAGACCGGCGACGCGCACATGGCCACCATGTTCTGGGCGATGGCCGCGGCGTTCCTGGGGGACCGCGCCGAAGCCCGCCTCGCCTGCGACACCTACGCCGCCGACGCCGAGAGCGCGGGCGCCGAGTGGGCGCGGACCTGGGCCCAGTGGTGCACCGGTCTCACCGAACTGCTGCACGGAGAGCCCTGCCGAGGGCTCGCGCCACTGTGCGACGCGCTCGTACGGCAACGCGCCCTCGACGACAACTGGGGTCCCGCCTGGAGCCTGGAGACCCTGGCCTGGATCCTCGGCGCCCTCGGGCACCACCGCCGGGCCGCCGTCGTACTCGGGGCCGCGCACCGCTACCGCCAGGTGACGGGCGCGAGCATCACCGCACTGCGCCCCTTCGGCACACTCCACGCCCGCACTCGCGCCGTCGTACAGGAGCACCTGGCGGCCGAGGCGTACACCAGCGCGTGGCAGCGGGGCGCGACGGCCGAGGACAGCATCGCCCTGGCGCTCGGGATCGCTCACGAGGTGCACCGGCCGGCCGACGTCCGAGACCCGGAGTGACCGCGGCGTGACCGGGACGACAGCGCCGGGCGGAATGGTGCGTCGCGAGAACACCGCGGGCGGCGCCGCCCGCGGCAGCGCACGACACGTCATCGCACGACGTGTCGCCGCGTGAGACGACACCGCACGACACCCGATGACAGACGACACGAAACGGAACAGGAAACCCATGCGCAAGCGCCACGCTCTTCGTACCGCCGTCAGCGCCACGATGCTGACCGGAGCCCTCGTCCTCGGCTCGGGCACGGCCCTCGCGAGCAGCTTCCTCAGCTGGTCGGGACCGCAGAACACCGGAAGCGCCCGTGAGGTCTTCGCCTGCGGCTGCAACGAGATCGACCCCGGTCACAAGGCGGCCTACCGCTTCACCTACACCGGTCAGACCGCCGCCATGTACAACGAGGGAGGGTGCCGGGGGAAGGTGCACACCACCTTCCGCGGCAGCCAGGAGAGCCGCGACGCCTTCGGCTGGAAGAGCGTCTTCTTCCACTGCTGAGCGGCGTGACGGCTGAACCGGCCCCATGACGGGCGGGTGGACCTCCAGGTCCCGGGTCCACCCGCCCCCTGTCCAGCGTTGTCCGGCCGGCGGCCACACCGGCTCCCACCGCACGACGATCGATCCGCGCCCCCGTGACATGGGCGCGGAATGCGCGCGCCCCCTCTGCGAAATCCCGGCCGGCCGCGCACCGCGCCGCTCGGTCCGGTCCCTTCCGGTCAGCCTCAACACCCGCGCCTCGACCGGCATCCGACCCGCTGCGCCACCGGATGAACGCGGAGCGGGCCCCGTTACCCACCCGCATCGGCGTTTCGGCCATCCGTCTCACAAGGCGCCCTCCCACCCGCCAAGGGCCCGTGCATCCGGCACACACCGATTCCCCTGCGGTCACGCGGTTCGCAGAGCGTCCGAAACACACGCGTTCGAAAACGCCACCAGGTCGTTGAGCCTCACGACGTGCCCGATCGACCTTCCAGGAGGCCAAGTTGAGCTCGGCTGACGCACGGCGACGACACGGGGGTACGCGGGGTGGGCGGCATGAGTGAGTCCGGCGACGCGTCAGCCGAGAAGGTCCCGGCACCGCGCACCGCCCCGCCCCCGTCCGCGCCGCCACCCGCCGGACCATCGGACGTACGAGGGCCACGGACCGTTCCCGGGCCCGTTCCTGAAACCGCTCCCGGCGCCGTTCCCGAGCCCGAGATGCGCTACGTCGACCTGACCGGCAGCCGGGAAGCGGCCGGGCGTTCGATCCGTATGCGCGACATGGCGCGCCGACTGCCGCAGCTGGTGCGCCGGTCACTGGCCCTCGCCTGGCGCGTCGACCGACGAGCGACCATCGGTCTCCTGCTGTGCCAGGCGGCCGCGGGCGTGACGCAGGCGCTGGGCCTGGTCGCGATCAGCGGAACCCTGACCGCGCTGCTGACCGGCGGTGACGTCTACGACCGGCTCCTCAGGGCGTGGCCGTCCGTCGCCCTGCTGGCCGGGGCGGCCGGAGTGCGTGCGCTTCTGGGCATCACCGTCAGCTGGCTCTCCTCCCGGCTCGGCCCGCTGATGTCGCGCGAGGCGGAGCAGATGCTGCTCACCGGCTGCGCCGAGGTGGAGCTGTGCGCCTACGACGAACCCGACTTCAACCGCGACCGCGAGGCCGCCGACCGAGGCGCCCAGGTCACCGGGGACCTGATCGACGAGGGCCAGGACCTGATCGCCTCGGCGGCCTCCTTCCTGGCCGGGGCCCTCGTGCTGGCGGGAGTGAGCTGGGTGCTCCTGCCTCTGCTGGTGGTCGCGAGCCTGCCGCAGGCCCTGGCACAGGTCAGCGCCGCGCGGGTGCGCTATCTCGCGAACCTGCGGAGCAACGGCGACCAGCGGATGCTCTCGGTGCTGCGCTGGCACATCTACACGAAGGACGCCGCCGACCAGATCCGCGCCGGCACCATGGCCGGGTTCCTGTCCGGCCGCTACCGGCAGACCGTCGCCCGGATCAACCGGGAGGACCGGGCCGCGGCCGACACCGGGGCCCGGATGTCCCTGGTCGGCGCGCTCTGCGGGGGGCTGGGGTCGGCGGTCGTCTGGGGCGCCGTCGTATGGCTGCTGGCCAACGGCCGTATCAGCGTCGGGCACGCCGGAACGGCGGTCTTCGCCCTCCAGACGGCCGGCCAGTCGGTCCGCGGACTGGTGTCCGTCGGGGCCCGGGCCGTGCGCACCGGCCTGTACATGGACGATTGGACCGGATTCCTCGACAAGGCCGGCGGTTACCGCATGCGCCGCGGCGAGCACCGGCCCGAGCCGCCGAGGACCATCGAGATCACCTCGGTCTCCCACCGCTACGCCGGCAAGGACCGGGACGCGCTGTCCGATGTCTCCCTCACCCTGCGCCGGGGCGAGGTCACCGCTCTGGTCGGCTTCAACGGCTCGGGCAAGTCGACGCTGTCCAAACTGGTCAGCGGCCTGTATCTGCCCACGGCCGGACAGGTGTCGTGGGACGGGGTCCCGGTGGGCGACGCGGACCCGCAGGCGCTCTGGCGGCAAGTGGCCCTGGTCCCGCAGGACTACGCGCACTGGCCCTTGACGGTGCGCGAGAACATCACGCTCGGACAGCCCTCGTCCCGGGGCGACACGGCCGTGCGCGAGGCGTGCCAAGCCTCCGGAGCGGACGAGGTCGTGGCCGGGCTCGGTGCGGGTCTCGACACCCTGCTCGCCCGCGAATGGCTCAACGGCGAGGAGCTCAGCGGCGGCCAGTGGCAACGGGTCGCTCTCGGCCGGGCGTTCTTCCGGGAGGCTGGCCTGCTGGTCCTCGACGAGCCGACCGCGAATCTGGATCCCCGGGCCGAGTACCGGATCTTCCAGCGGCTCCGGGACCTGGCACGCGACCGGGTGGTGCTGCTGGTGACCCACCGCATCACCAATGTCGCCGTGGCCGACCGGATCGTCGTCCTCGACGAGGGCCGGATCGTCCAGCAGGGCACCTATCAGGAGCTGGCCGAACAACCCGGCCTCTTCAAGCAGTTGCTCTCCTACCAGGTCGCCTCCGCGATCACTCCCGACGGTGGACGGCGATGACCCCACGCGAATCCCCCACGGCCCTGCCGGGCGAGCGGCCGGACGGCGCCGAGGCCGGACCCTGGATGTCGCCGGACCGGTACGCCGAGACCGTCCTCAAGGCGACCGCCTGGGCATGCGTCTACTTCACCGACGAGGCCGACCGGCCCCTGCAACTGCGCTCCGTCTACTCACCCGCCCACCCGTGGCAGCTCGTGGGCGGCACGATGGACCCGGGCGAACGCCCCTGGCAGACGGCCGTCCGCGAGTGCCGGGAGGAGACCGGCATCACCCCGGACGGGCCGCCCCGGCTGCTGGCCACGGTGTACGGCCTGCCCGGCGGCGGATGGCCCTACAGCACGATCGGCTGCGTCTTCGACGGTGGCCGGCTCACCGCCGCGCGGATCCGTGACATCACCGTCGACCCGAGGGAGCACGACGAGGTCCGCGTCCTGCCCCTGGCGGAGTGGGAGGCACTGATGCCGTCACGCGACTTCGCACGCCTGAGCGCCGTCGCGCGGGCCCGCCGCACCGGCGAGGCCGCGTACGTCGACACATGGGACTGGGAGGGCGAGTGACCGCCAGCGATCCCCCCGACCCGGATCCGGTCCAGGCCCCGCGTGCCCGGGGCCCGACCTCGTAGCGCGGGCCGCCCTCTGCCAGGGAGACGACGTTCCCGGACACCGGGTTGCCCAAGCCCCGTTCACACGCGCGAGGCGGCCGGCCCCTCGGTGGGGCGGCCCGGCCGCCCCACCGGGCACGCTACGGGCCCGGCCGGCGCGCGGGAGGAGCAGCGGTGCTGTCGCGTACGACGAGCCGCGTGGGGACGAGCGTGAGGCCGTGCCGCGACTCCTCACGGCGCATCTGCCGAAGGACACCCTCGACGCAGCGCCGTCCCACTTCGGCGAAGTCCTGGTGAATGGTGGTCAGGGGAGGCAGGAAGGACCCGGCTTCCGGGATGTCGTCGAAGCCGACGACGCTGACGTCCTCCGGCACTCCTCGCCCCCGCCCGTGCAAGGCGCGCAGAAGCCCCAGCGCCATCTGGTCGTTGGCCGCGAACACCGCGGTGCAGTCCTCCCGGGACGCGAGTTCCAGCCCCGCCCGGTAGCCGGACTCCGCGGACCAGTCACCCCGTACGAGAGGCGGCGTGGCGCGCCCCGACGCGGTCAGCTCGGCGCGCCAGGCGTCGGCCCGGCGCTGCGCTGCGTAGGACTCCTCGGGACCCGCGAGGTGCCAGACCGTGCGGTGCCCGAGGTCGAGCAGATGGCGTACAGCGGTGCGCGTGCCGCCCGCCTGGTCGGTGTCGACCACCGTGTACCGGTCACCCGCGTCCGAGTCGGCCACGACGACCTGGACGTTCGGCGGCAGCGACAGGGTCACCGCGTCGATCAGATGTACTTCCTGGATGATGATGACGGCGTCCACGGCCAGTTCCCCCAGCCGGGAGAACGCCCCGCGCACCTCGTCCTGCGTGGGGACGGCGACCGGCAGGAGCGTCACCGCGTAGCCCTCGTGCGCCGCATGGGTCGCGATCGCCTCCAGGGTGCGCACGTTCCCCGTGGTGGAGAGGCCGAAGGTGATGACGCCGATGGTCCGGAACTCGCCGCGCTTGAGCGCGCGGGCGGCGCTGTTGGGCCGGTAGCCCAGCTCCTTCATGGCCGCCAGCACCTGCTGCCGGGTCTCCTCGTTCACCCCGGCGTAGCCGTTGGAGACGCGGGAGACGGTCTGCGAGGAGACCCCCACCAGCCGGGCGACATCCGCCATGGACGCGCCCCGGGCGCGGCCGGCCCGGTCCCCGTCGCGTAGCGCCGCAGCCGGCGGCCCGCCCGCCGAGGTGCTGTCCACTGTGCCCACCTGTCTCCCCCGCCGCCTTCGGCAAGCGGTTCCCCGCCGACCCTTGACCACCGTCAATGGGGCAGTGTAGACATGCCGCCACCAGATGTTTACGTAAACATAACCGCGCGACATTCCAGGTCGCGCCCGGTGTTCGCGCAAGCGTCCACGCGCCCGCCATGCACGCCACGCACCTCACCGCCACGCCGATTCCGAGACGGACGAGCGAGGAAAGAACATGACGACGCTGCGACCGCCGAAGGCGGTGAGACGGAGCCACTCCCCGTCCGCGCGGGGACGGACCCGCCGTTCCTGGACGGGATGGGGATTCATCGGCCCGTTCGCGATCGTGTTCGCCCTCGTCTTCCTGGCGCCGATCGTCTACTCGATCCACCTCAGCCTGTTCCGGGACCAACTGATCGGCGGCACCACCTTCGTCGGCCTGGACAACTACGAACAGGCCCTGAAAGACGACCAGTTCTGGGCCTCGCTCGGCCGCGTCTCGCTCTTCCTGGCCGTTCAGGTACCGATCATGCTCGGTATCGCCCTGCTGATCGCCCTCGCCCTGGACAGCGGCCGGCTCTACGGACGGGACTTCTTCCGTATCGCGATCTTCCTGCCGTACGCCGTGCCCGCCGTGGTCGCCACCCTCATGTGGGGCTTCATGTACGGCACCCGCTTCGGCCTGGTCGGTGACATCAACGAGGCGTTCGGCATCACCCTGCCCGACCCGCTCTCGACCGATCTGGTCCTCGCGTCCATCGGCAACATCGTCACCTGGGAGTTCGTCGGCTACAACATGCTGATCCTCTACGCCGCGCTGCGCGTCGTACCCCACTCGCTCTACGAGGCCGCGGAGATCGACGGCGCCGGACAGTTCCGCGTCATCACCGCCATCAAGCTGCCCGCCATCCGCGGCGCCCTGGTCATCGCGACGATCTTCTCGGTCATCGGCAGCTTCCAGCTGTTCAACGAGCCGAACATCCTTCGGCAGTTGGCGCGCAACGCCATCACGACGGACTACACCCCGAACTTCTACACCTACTCGCTGTCCTTCAACGGGCAGCAGCACAACTACTCCGCGGCGGTCGCCATCATCATGGGGCTGATCACCATGGTCATCGCCTATGTCGTGCAACTCCGCGGCATGCGAAGGGAGGCGTAGCCCATGACCAGCAGGGACAGCGCGATCGGCACGAGCGCCACGGGCAGCCCGGCCCCCGCCGCCTCCCCGCCCCGATCCGTCCCCACCCCCGACGCCGGCACGGCGAGAACGGCGCCCCGTCTGCGCCGGCCCCGCCGGCACACCCCCGGCCGTCCCCGGCGCAGCGTGCTGCTGACCGTGCTCACCGGCCTGGTGCTGCTCTACACCGTCGTGCCCCTGATATGGCTGGTCATCAGCGCCACCAAGACCCAGGAGGGGCTCGCCGACTCGTCCGGACTCCGGTTCGGTGACGACTTCGCCCTGTGGGACAACATCGGCCAGACCTTCACCTACGACGACGGCATCTTCCTCCGCTGGCTCCTCAACACCGTGCTGTACGTGGTCCTCGGGGCCGGCGGCGCCACCTTCCTCGCGATCCTCGGTGGCTACGCGCTCGCGAAGTTCGACTTCCCCGGGAAGCGCGCGGTGTTCGCCGTGGTCATCGGCGCCGTCGCCGTCCCGGGAACCGCCCTCGCGGTCCCCACCTTCCTCATGTTCAGCGAGCTGGGCCTGACCGACAGCCCCTGGGCGGTGATCATCCCCTCCCTGGTGTCACCCTTCGGCCTGTACCTGATGTGGGTCTTCGCGACCGAGGCCGTCCCCGTGGAACTGCTGGAGGCCGCCCGCATCGACGGAGCGGGCGAGGCCCGCACCTTCTTCCGCGTCGCCCTGCCACTGCTCGCCCCGGGCATCGTCACCGTGCTGCTGTTCACCACCGTCGCGACCTGGAACAACTACTTCCTGCCGCTGATCATGCTCAAGGACCCGGACTGGTACCCCCTGACCCTCGGCCTGAGCAGCTGGAACTCCCAGGCCGAGACCATCGGTGGCGACGTGATCTTCAACCTCGTGATCACCGGTTCGCTGCTCACCATCGTCCCGCTCATCGGAGCGTTCCTGCTGCTGCAGAGGTACTGGCAGTCCGGGCTCGCCGCCGGAAGCGTCAAGGAGTAGCGCAGCCCGCCCGTACCCGTCCGACGTCCCGCCGACGAATTGCCCGCCGCCCCGCCCACGAAGAAGTGGAAGCACCTCCATGCGCAGAACCTCCGGCCGCCTGCTGCGCGGCATCGCTCTCCTCTCCGTCCTCGCCCTGGGTGCGACCGCCTGCGGCGGATCCGGCGGTGACGGCTCCGACCAGAGGCCCGTCTCCGCGGGGGACATCCAAGCGGCCCTGAAGAAGGGCGGTACGGTCACGGTCTGGGCCTGGGAGCCCACGCTGGAGGCGGTCGCCGCCGACTTCCGGGCGAAGTACCCCAAGGTCAGGATCAACCTGGTGGGGGAGCGGTCCGGCGACAAGCACTACACGGCGCTGTCGAACGCCATCTCGGCCGAGAAGGGCGTCCCCGACGTCGCGCAGGTCGAGTACTTCGCGGTGGGGCAGTACTCCCTCACCAAGGGCCTCACCGAGCTGTCCCCCTTCGGCGCCGGCAAGCTGGCCGAGAAGTACACACCGGGTCCCTGGAACGCCGTGAGCGACGGCGACAAGGTCTACGGCCTGCCGATGGACTCCGGCCCGATGGCGCTGTTCTACAACAAGAGGATCTTCGACAAACACAAGATCGCCGTGCCGACGACCTGGGACGAGTACGTCGACGCGGCCCGCGCACTCCACAAGGCCGACCCCGAGGTCTTCATCGCCAACGACGCGGGCGACGCCGGATTCGCCACCAGCATGCTCTGGCAGGCCGGTTCACGCCCCTACACCGTCGACGGCACCGAGGTGAAGATCGACTTCTCCGACGCGGGCGCGAAGAAGTACACCGACACCTGGCAGCGACTCCTCGACGAGAAGCTCCTCGCGCCCGTCAACGGCTGGACCGACGACTGGTACAAGGGCCTCGGTGACGGCACCATCGCCACCCTGGCCACCGGCGCCTGGATGCCCGCCAACTTCGTCACCGGCGTGCCCAAGGCCGCCGGTGACTGGAGGGCGGCACCGATGCCGGCCTGGACAGAGGGCGACAAGGCGAGCGCGGAGAACGGCGGCAGCTCCCTGGCCCTGCCGGCGCTCGGCAAGAACAAGGAACTCGCCTACGCCTTCGCCGAGTACGCCAACGCCGGTGACGGCGTGGCGACCCGTGTCGAACAGGGAGCCTTCCCGGCGACCACCGCGGAGCTTCGGTCCGCGGAGTTCCGCGACACCGGGTTCGAGTACTTCGGCGGGCAGAAGGCCAACGAGATCTTCGCCGACTCCGCCGCCAACGTCGCCGACGACTGGGCCTATCTGCCCTTCCAGCAGTACGCCAACTCGATCTTCAACGACACCGTCGGCAAGGCGTACGTATCGGACACCGGACTGGCCGCCGGGCTGAAGTCCTGGCAGGACGCCTCGGTCAAGTACGGCAAGGAACAGGGCTTCACCGTCGGGTAGACCCGCTGAACCGAATCGTTCGAGCGGCCCGGTCGGCTCAACCGTCCGAGCGGCAGCGGCCGGTCCCGGCACAAGCGGTGCCGGCGGCCGGACCCGCTCAAGCCGTGCGAGTGGCCCGGCGGTCCGGGCCGTTCGCGTCGCCGCGCTGCCCGGACGACGCCGTCAGCCCCCGTGACACTCCGGAAGGAACCCCATGATCTCCACCCTCCTGTCCCGGCCGCACGGGCCGGACGGTGATCCCACCCCGCGCCTCGTGTACGGAGCCGACTACAACCCCGAGCAGTGGCCCCGCGAGGTATGGAAGGAGGACGTGCGGCTGATGCGCGAGGCCGGTGTCAACCTGGTCTCCGTGGGCATCTTCTCCTGGGCCCGCGTCCAGCCGACGCGGCACAGCTGGGACTTCACCTGGCTGGACGAGGTGATGGACCTGCTGCACGCGGGCGGCATCGGCGTGGACCTGGCCACCGCCACCGCGTCCCCGCCGCCCT
The DNA here is from genome assembly GCF_055583685.1 of Streptomyces sp. NPDC104581. Taxonomy (NCBI): domain Bacteria; kingdom Bacillati; phylum Actinomycetota; class Actinomycetes; order Kitasatosporales; family Streptomycetaceae; genus Streptomyces; species Streptomyces sp. NPDC104581. Next base: position 33,559 of record NZ_JBVJNN010000012.1, on the reverse strand, counting down.
GGCTCACCACGGCCCACCCCGAGATCCTCCCGGTCACCGCCTCGGGCGAGACCCTGTGGCCGGGGGCGCGGCAGCACTGGCGCCCCACCTCTCCCGTCTTCCGCACCCACGCGCTCGCCCTCGTACGGAAATTGGCCGAGAGATACGCCGGCCATCCCGCCCTGGTGGCCTGGCACGTCTCCAACGAGCTGGGCTGCCACAACGTCTACGACTACTCGGACGACGCGGCCCGCGCCTTCCGCGACTGGCTGCGCGCCCGCCACGGCACGCTCGACCGGCTCAACCACGCCTGGGGCACGGCGTTCTGGTCCCAGAGGTACAGCGACTGGGACGAGATCCTGCCACCCCGGCTGGCGGCCTCCCACCCCAACCCCACCCAGCAACTCGACTTCAAGCGCTTCTCGTCCGACGCGCTGAAGGACCATCTGCGCGCGGAACGGGACGTGTTGCGCGAGATCACGCCCGCTGTTCCCGTCACCACGAACTTCATGGTGATGGGCGGGACCAAGGGCATGAACTACCCGGACTGGGCGGGCGAGATCGACTTCGTCTCCAACGACCACTACGCCCACCCGGGCCCCCAGGACCGCGACGAACTGTCCTTCTCCGCCAACCTCACCAGCGCCATCGCCGGCGGGCGTCCCTGGTTCCTCATGGAGCACTCCACCAGCGCCGTCAACTGGCAGCCCGTCAATGTGCCCAAACGGCGCGGCGAGCTGGCCCGGGACTCGCTGCTGCACGTCGCGCACGGCGCCGACGCGGTCTCCTTCTTCCAGTGGCGCCAGTCCGCGGCCGGCGCCGAGAAGTACCACTCCGCGATGGTTCCGCACGCCGGACCCGACAGCGAGGTCTTCCGCGCGGTCACCGCCCTCGGAGAGACCCTGCGGGCGCTGGCACCCGTCGCGGGCACCGGGCGTGAACCCGCCCGGGTCGGCATCCTCTTCGACTGGGACTCCTGGTGGGCCTGTGAGCAGGACTCCCACCCCACCTCCCGGCTCGACTACCGGCAGGAAGCGCTCGACTGGTACTCCGCCCTGCTCGCCCTCGGCGTACGGGCCGACACCGTCACGACCAGCACCGATCTCGAACGGTACGACCTCCTGATCGCGCCCGTACTGCATGTGGTCCCCGCGGCACTGGCCGCGCGGCTCACCCGGTACGCCGACGACGGAGGGCACCTCGTCACCACGTACTTCTCCGGTGTCGTCGACGAGAACGACCACATCTGGCTGGGCGGACACCCCGGGGCGCTGCGCGAGCTGCTGGGCATCCGCGTCGAGGAGTTCGGTCCGCTGCTCGACGGTGAGAGCGTTTCGCTGGACGGCGCCGGTCCCGGCACCCTGTGGACCGACCGGATCACCGTCACCGACCCCGGCGCGGAGGTGCTGGCCCGCTACGAGACCGGGGCGTACGCGGGCCTGCCCGCCGTCACCCGCCGTTCGACGGGCCGGGGTTCGGCCGCGTACGTCTCCACCAGGCTCGGTGTGAGCGGACTCGCCGGCCTGCTGCCGAAGCTGCTCGCGACCGCCGGCGTGCGGAGTGAACTCCCCGAGCACGCGCGTGGAAGCGTCGAGCTGGCCGTACGGCGCGACGCCGGGAGCCGCTATCTGTTCCTGGTCAACCGGACCGACGGGCCCGTACCACTGCCCGGACTCACCGGGGAGATCCTGACCGGCCGAACCGACACCGAGGGTGTGCTCGTCCTGGCGCCGAGGGAGGTCGCCGTACTGCGGCAGCCCACGCCCTGACCTCGCGAACGCACACGTGAACCCGCACGTGAACGGGACCGCGAACGCGTTCGCGGACGCGAAGCTGCACGCCTGTGTGACGACGTACGCGGCACCGGATCCGGGCCGTCCCGCCGGCCGTGGCGGGACGGCCCACCGTCGCGCCCGCACGCCGCTGTCCGGCTGAGGCCGATGCCTGAAGGCCCCGGCCCTCCGCACTGTCGAATGAGTTCGACTCTTCAAGAACCTTGACCGGGACATGACCCGCATCCAGTATGGGAGCGCTCCCACTGATTCAAGGCTTGACGCGCCGCGAGCGATCCCTCGCCGTGCGTCGCCCGCACCAGATGTCCCGGACCGATCAGTTCCCTCGACGGCACGACCGCACGACGGCACGAACGGCACCCCCACCCGCATTCGGCAGCGGGCCGCCGCCACCATCGGCGCGCCCCGGACGGAGAGTGACTTCAGCCATGAGATCTCGTACGGCCTTACTGGCCGCCGCCGCACTGACAGCGGCCGCCACCGGAACAGCCGCCGCCGCCCCCTCCCCGAACGGCGCCGCCGCCGCGGGCTGCACCGTCGCCTACACGGTGCAGACCCAGTGGGACTCCGGCTTCACCTCCGGCGTCACGGTCACCAACACCGGTGACGCGGTGAACGGCTGGAACCTCACCTGGTCCTTCGCGGGCAACCAGCGCGTCACCCAGGGCTGGAACGCCGACATCGCCCAGAGCGGTACCGGCGTCACCGCCAGGAACGTCGCCCACAACGGCACACTCGCCGCCGGCGCCTCCACCTCCTTCGGTTTCAACGCCTCGTACAGCGGCTCCAACGCGACACCCGCCACGTTCAAGCTGAACGGCGTCACCTGCAACGCCGGTCCGACCGATCCCACGGACCCGACCGACCCGACCGATCCCCCCGGCCCCGGCGACCGCGTGAACAACCCCTACGCCGGCGCCAAGGTCTACGTGAACCCCGAGTGGTCCGCCAAGGCCGCCGCCGAACCGGGCGGCAGCCGCATCTCCAGCCAGCCGACCGGGGTCTGGCTCGACCGCACCGCCGCGATCGAGGGCGTCGGGAGCGGCATGGGCCTGCGCGACCACCTCGACGAGGCCCTGACGCAGAAGGGCTCCGGTGAACTCGTCGTCCAGCTCGTCATCTACAACCTGCCGGGCCGCGACTGCTCGGCCCTCGCCTCCAACGGAGAACTCGGCGCGACCGAGATCGACCGCTACAAGACCCAGTACATCGACCCGATCGCCGCGATCCTCGCCGACCAGAAGTACGCCGGTCTGCGCATCGTGACGACCGTCGAGATCGACTCCCTGCCCAACCTCGTCACCAACGTCACCCCGCGCCCGACCGCCACCCCCAACTGCGACACGATGAAGGCGAACGGCAACTACCAGAAGGGCGTCGGCTACGCCCTGAACAAGCTGGGCGACGCGCCCAACGTCTACAACTACGTGGACGCCGGACACCACGGCTGGCTCGGCTGGGACGACAACTTCGGCCCCTCGGCTGAACTCTTCAAGACCGCCGCCACCACCGAGGGCGCCACCCTCGGCGACGTACACGGCTTCATCGTCAACACCGCCAACTACAGCGCCCTGAAGGAGAACCACTTCGCCGTCGACGACACCGTCAACGGCGTCTCGGTCCGCCAGTCCAAGTGGGTCGACTGGAACCGCTACACCGACGAACTCTCCTACGCGCAGGCCATGCGCGCCAAGCTCGTCTCACTCGGCTTCGACACCGACCTCGGCATGCTGATCGACACCTCCCGCAACGGCTGGGGCGGCACCGCCAGGCCCGCCGCTCCCGGGCCCAGGACCACCGTGGACGCCTACGTCGACGGCGGTCGCTACGACCGGCGCATCCACCTCGGCAACTGGTGCAACCAGTCCGGCGCTGGGCTCGGCGAACGACCCCAGGCCGCGCCCGCCGCCGGCATCGACGCCTATGTGTGGATGAAGCCGCCGGGGGAGTCGGACGGATCCAGCACGGCGATCCCGAACGACGAGGGCAAGGGCTTCGACCGCATGTGCGACCCGACGTACGAGGGCAACCCCCGGAACAACAACAACATGTCAGGGGCGCTGCCCGGATCACCCCTGTCCGGTCACTGGTTCTCCGCCCAGTTCCAGGAACTCATGAAGAACGCCTATCCGGCGCTGTAACACCTCCCCGCCGGTGGGGGGGGGGGGGGGGGGGGGGACGCCCCCCCCCCCCCCCCCCCCCCCCCCCCCCCCCCGCGCCCCCGCCCCATGGCACCGACCGCCGAAGTGACGCGCAACCGAGTCCGGGAGAGCTGGAATGATCACCCTCGCCGAGGTCGCCAGGCACGCCGGAGTCTCGGCCAGCACGGTGAGTTACGTCCTCAGCGGCAAGCGGTCCATCTCACCGGGCACCTGTGAGCGCGTCGAGCGCAGCATCCATGAACTGGGTTACCACGCAGGGGCGCGCGCCCTGGCCGGCGGCAGGTCCGGCATCATCGCCCTGATGATGCCGCTGCGCACCGACGCCTGCGCCCCGGCGGTGACGGAGACCGCGCTCGCCGTCACCACCACGGCCCGCGCCCACGGCTACGACGTACTGCTGCTGACCGGCCGGGACGGTCCCGCCGCGGTGCGCCGGGTCACCGGCGGCGCTCTCGCCGACGCCGCGATCCTGATGGACGTCGCGCCGGCGGACGTACGGCCGCCGCTGCTGCGCGAGAGCGACAAACCGTTCGTCCTGATCGGCCTGCCCGCCGACCCGGCTGGCCTGACCTGTGTGGACCTCGACTTCAGCGCGGCGGGCGCACTGTGCGCCGCACATCTGGCCGCACTGGGACACCGCGACATCGCCCTGATCACGGGGACCCCCGCCGTCCACGAACCTGCCACCGGAGCCGCCGGGCGTACGCTGCACGGGCTGCGCGCCAGGGGCCGGGCACTTGGCCTGAGCGTCCGTCACCTGTCGACGGGCGGCGGCAGTGCGGCCATGGCGGACACGGTCGCCCGCGACTTCGCCGAGCACCCCGCCACTTCGGGATTCGTGGTCCAGCACGAGCAGGACGAGCGGGGAGCCGAGTCCCTGCTCCACTCGCTGAGCCGAATGGGCCGATCGGTCCCGGAGGACGTCTCCGTGATCGCGATCTGCCCGGACCGGGTGGCGCTCCGGCCGGCCGTACTCCTCACCTCGGTCTCCGTCCCGGCACAGGTGATCGGCCGCCGGGCCGTGGACCGGATCGTCGCCGGACTGACCGGCGAGCGCACACCCGACGTCACCTTGATCACCCCGGAACTGACGATCCGCGCCACCTCCGGCCCCGGGCCCGCTTGACACTCCGCGGTCGCCGCCGGCTGCCGCGTTCGTCCGATTCCTGGCCGGTCATGCCGCCGCGGCGGGCCGACCACCAGCGACCACCAGCGGCGCGGCCCCCACCACGAGCGTGAGGACCATGGCGCGTGTCCCGGGCGGCCGCGGTCCGCGCGCCACGCGGCCCAGCCGGGCCCGGGCCGCGAGGAGCGGCACGAGCCCGAAGCAGGCGCCGAACAGCCCTGTCGCCGCTGCTTCCGGCGGTGTTGCCAGGGCCTCACCGACCGGCAGGGCACCGGCATTCGCGCCACCGGTGGCGGGAAGGGAACGCGCGGTGCGCCGGGGGAGTCCGCGACGTGTCGGACGCGCTCCGGCCTGCCGGGTTGGGGGTGTCGCGGGGAGGTGTGTCATTGTGTGCGATCTGACTGACAGACCATCAACTCCCGAGGGGGACCCACAGCCATGCGCAGAACCCGTCTCACCACTGCTGTTCTGGCGTCCGTGTTCGGTCTTGCCGGTGTACTTGCCACCGGTCCGGTCGCCGGGGCCGAGGCCCGGGCGGGGTGCCAGTACAAGGTGATGTGGCCGACGGCCGGGGTCTACGAGAACCCGGAGCCCACCAGTGCCGTGGTGAAGACCAAGCACGCCGGTGACATCGTCGGCGCCTCGACCTGTGAGGGCGCCACGTACAACGAGTGGAGCTACGTGCTGGTGGCCACGGACGCGGCGGCCGACGGCCGGGGCTGGATGCGTGCCGAGGCCGTCGTCTCCGTCTGACGGCTGCGGACCCGACCGGGGCCGGCCGGGGCGGGTGGTCTGCGGCGGTCCTCGCGTGAGGGGGATTCGGCGGTTGTGCACGGTTGTTGTCCGGTGCTCCGGTCGCGTCCGTGCGGTGGACGCGCCCCGCCTCCCGCCCCCGACCCCACCCCGCGTCTGTGACGAGAGAGGTTCCCGCGTCCGTGACCGTGCCGGCTCCTTCACTTTCCCTGTCGTCCGTTCTGCCGTCGGTGCTGGGGGTGTTCGCTCACCCGGACGACGAGAGCCTCCTCGCGGGAGGCGTGCTCGCCCGGCAGGCCGCTGCCGGTGCCCGGACGGAGGTCGTGACGGCGACATGGGCCCCGGACTCGGTGCGGGCTTCCGAACTGGCCCGGGCGCTGGCCGTGCTGGGAGCGGGTGCGCCGCGGATGCTCGGGTACGGCGACGCCCGCAATGAAAGGTCGGCGCCCGGCCGGCCCCGGTGGTGCGACGTGGATCTGGACGAGGCTGTCGCGCGGGTGGTCCTCCATATCCGGCAGGTGCGTCCCGCTGCTGTCATCACCCATGACGCTCTGGGCCAGCTGACCGGTCATCCCGACCACCGGCGCACACACCAGGTGGTGCTGCTCGCCGTGGAGGCGGCGGGCCTTGCCGCGCTGTATCCCGAGGCCGGGGCGCCGTGGCGGACCGGCGTGCTCTATTCGGCCACGCACCCTCAGTCCGGGGTCGGCGGCCTCGGACCGCTGCTTCACGGGGCCGGCAAGAGCCTGCTGAGTGTGCCCGACGAGTACGTGACGGCGAGTGTGGACGTGACACCGTGGCTGGAGCGGAAGTGGGCCGCGATCCGTGCACACGGCAGCCAGCTCACGGGCGGGCGTCCGCTGCCCGCGTTGCTGTCACGTCTTGACGCGGGTGACCGGGACCGGATTCTGGCGGTCGAGTACTTCACCGGGCACCACGTCGCCCCCGCCCCGGCCGGCCCGGAGGATTCGGGAGGTTCGGGGGAGGGGCGGGAGCAGGCTCGCTGAGGGAGCGGCGGGCGCGGACTCGCGGGGGTGGTCGAGTGGGCCGGTGGTCAGCAGAACCAGCCGTTCTGGACCCAGCCCCGCCGGTTGATGTCGCCGTAGGCGAAGCCGTAGACCCACTCCCCGCCGGCTTCCTCGACGAGGAAGGTCTGACCGCGGTACAGGGTGCCCATCCAGGCTCCGTGAGGGGCGGTGACCCGTACGGCGAGGTCCTGGGCGCAGACGGTCTCGCGTACGCCCGCGGTGCCGTCGTCGGCGGTGACGGGGCCGGCGGTCAGGGCGGCCACGGCTCCGGTCACGGCCAGGACGAGGGTGATGCGCCTGCTGATGCGGGTCATGGATGGTCCTTCGCGGGGTGTGGGTTGCGGGTGTGTCACCAGGAACCGAAGCCGCCCAGGCATTCCTGCCTGACGTAGCCCCAGTCGTTGGGCCCGAAGTCGAAGGTGGCGGCCCACCCGTTGTAGACGGGGTGGGCGCCGCGGGTGTGTCCGACCTTGTCGCCGCGTCCGAGGGTCCGTTTGAGTCCGGCCGGTCCGGAGGCGCTGTCGTAGTTCGCGTAGAAGCTGGCGCTGTCGCAGACGATGACGGCGTGTTCCGGCACGGTCGGCTCCGCCTGCGCGAAGCCGGTGGGGATGAGGGCGAGGGCGGCGGCCAGGGGCAGCGTCAGCCCGAAGCGTCGTGTCGTGGCCATGACATGCATCATGGCGCAAGGCCGCCGCCCCGTCGAGAGGGGACCCACTGCCGCACCCGCGCGGAGCCGGCCCCGCCCACCCCCTCCCCGGCGGAAAGGGGTCACTAACCCTTCCGGGGGACGGGCCGCCGAACGTCGTGTCGCGCCCGGTTCTTCCCTTCTACTGTGGGCCGCCCCCACCCCGTGAAGGGACACACATGCTGGTTCAGTTGAGGGCCGAGCCGGACGACGGCGTACTGACGACGCTCGACCTCTACACCTGGCTTCGGCAGGACCCAGACGTCCGCGACCACAGCCGGCTGAGCCTCGACGAGCCCGACCCGAGCGGCGAGGCCATGGGCGCCGTCGAGGTGGTCAACCTGGTGCTCGGACAGACCTTCACCGCGCTCAACCTGGCTCTCTCGTACGCCAACTGGCGCGCGGCGCGGCCGACCGCACCCGCGATCTCCCTCACGGTCGACGGCAGATCGATCGCCCTCCAGGGGTGTTCGGAGGAGACCCTGTCGCGGATCGTCGAGCTGCTGGCCACGGGGGAGACCGGCGCTCCGGCCGTGTCGCCCCGGGACGACGGCGCGCCGGAGCCGGTGTGACGGCTCTGCCCGACCCCGGGGCCTCCCGCGCGGTGCTCATCGGGGTCAGCGCGTACGACGAGCCCCTGGCCCCCCTGGACACCGTGGCCCACAACCTGGCCGGGCTGGAGGAGTTTCTCACGGGACCCGACTCGTGGTCCCTGGCCCCGGAGCACTGCGTCGTACTGTCCAATCCCGAATCGGCCGCCGACGTACTCGACGCCGTGCACACGGCGTCGACGGAGGCCACGGACGCCCTCCTCGTCTACTTCGCCGGGCACGGCCTGCTGTCGCCTGCCGGTGACCTGTACCTGGCGCTCACGGACTCGCACGCCGGCCGTCTCTTCCGCGCGCTGGACTACGACCACCTCAGGCGCCAGGTGGCCGAGGAATGCGCGGCGCGCAGCCGGGTCGTCGTCCTGGACTGCTGCTACAGCGGCCGGGCCCTCCACGGATACATGGGGGCGCCGCTGGAACTCGCCGACTGCGGAGGCATCGACGGGACATACGTGATGACCGCGTCCGCCGAGACGAAGCGCTCCATGGCGCCGCGGGCCGAGCACTACACCGCGTTCACCGGAGCCCTGCTGACGGCACTGACCGAAGGCGTCCCCGACGGGCCCGAACTGCTCGACACGCAGTCCGTCTACCGCCACCTGAGACGGCAGTTGCAGGCCACGAGGCGGCCGGTACCGCAGCAGCGGGCCCGCAACGAGGGACACCGGATCGTGCTCGGCCGCAATCGCTGGAGCCCGGCACCGGGGCCCGAGGCGGATGCCTACGCCACGGAGCTGCGGAAGGCGGTGTCGTCCGCCCCCGCGCCGAGCGTCACACGGGGCGGGAACGACGGCCGGTACCTGCGCGGAGAGCGCGTCGCCCCGCGCGCCTTCGTGGACGCGCTGGCCGGCGTTCTGCCCCCGCGGACGCTGGAGCGACTGCACACCCTGCGCCGGGCGGCGCAGCGGGCCTCTCCCGACGCCGCGACCCAACTCCTCTACTGGCAGGAGGAGGTGACCCGGCTCCGGCACCGGACGGCACACGCCGGTGACTACAGCCGCCGGATCGAAGCCGAGCTGACGGAGGCGCGGGAGCGTGTACGGCTGCTGCACCAGGAGGTGACGGTGCTGCGGCAGCAGGTGCGGGGGCTGCTGGACGAGCGGCGCACCGATGAGGGCAGGGCGGAGGAACTGGCCGGTGTGACCGCCGCGTCCGAGGCGGCGGCACGCGGAGGCCGGACTTCGCCCGTGAAGGGACCCGTAGCGGGCACATCCTCAAATGCCCCCGGGAGAAGAAGTGTTGGCCCCTCGGCCGCCCTGCTGGGGGGCGTCCCGGCCGTGTTGGGCGTGCTCTTCCTCGTGATCGCCTGGTTCTCCAGCCTCGGCCACGTGTCGCTGACATACGACTCCGGCCGCAGACCCGCGTCGGCGGGGAGAGCGGTCTACTCGGGGGCCGGTGAGGGGCCACGCCATGTCTGGGACGTGGCGGAGAGCGTCACCAGCGTGTTCCGCCCCTCCGAGGACGACGGGGTCGACCAACTGTCGGGAGACCTCACCGTCTCCGTGCCCCGGGACTGTACGGACCGGACCGTTGAGTGGGAGATAGCCCTCGACGGCGAGCGGGCCGCCCATGGCTCCCTGACCGGGAAGACGGAGCATCAGGTCTCGGTCGACGTGGGCCTGGAACAGTCCCCGAAGCGGATCACGATCGACGCGTCCTGGGACGGTCCCGGCGGGACCTGTGAGAGTTTCGGTCTCGTCTGGACCGACCCGCGGCTGTCCAAGAGCTTCGGCCTGGCTCTGTGGTGAGGCGGTGCGATGAGCGCGCGTGACCGGCGCGGTGCCTGGCTCGGGGGTTGCGCCGGTCTGCTCGGCGTCATGGGGATGCTCACCTTGATGGCGGCGAGTTGCTCGGCGTCGGCGCTCGGTCTGTCGTACGACAGCGGCGCGCGCCCGGTCAAGGCGACGGTGAGCCGCGCCGCCAGATTCGTGGACCCGGTGTACGAGTACAGCTGGGACGTCCGGCGTCGCGTCGAAACCAGGTTCGCCGTTCCCTCCGGCTTCGGCACGAGCGAGGTCGGCTCACTGGAAGGCACCCTCCGGGCGTCGGTGCCCGACGGGTGCGCCGACCGCACGGTCCGCTGGCAGATCGAAGTCGACGGAGCACCGTTCAGGAGTGGACAGGTGCGGTGGGTGCACGCGTACGACGTGGAGATCGACGTGGCCGTGCACGGCAGACCCCGCACGGTCACCATGAAGGCCGGGTGGGACGGCGGCACCGGGTCGTGCCCGTCCTTCGCGCTCACTTGGCGGGACCCGGAGATCCTCATGAGAGCCGACCCGAATTTCATGAATCCGGACTTCTACTCCTGAGACCCGGTCACCCCGCGGCTCCCAGGGCGTGTGGTGAGAGTCCGATCCCGCACGTCCTGGGATTCGTCACGCCGACCACGAGACCCGCCCCTACCGAACCTCGGGCGCTGGATGCCGCCGGGACGAAACCCACCGCCTGCGCACGGCTGGTGGCGCGGTCGAGGGAAGCCACCCCTGTGCCGAGCCCGCCCGAGGGGCCGCCGACTCGCGCGGCTTTCAGGTGAATTCGGGCCGGGGCCGGCCGTCGTGGCGCAGCCGGAGCCGGCGGCGGGGGTGCGAGCGGAGTACCGGGTGGAGACCCCAGCCCTGTTCCGAGGCCACGCGGAGTACGTAACCAGGGCCCGCGCCACGGAAGTAGTGCGCCCCGAGTTCCAGGTCCCGGTGGTACTCGCGGGCATGTCCCGACGTCTCCACCCGCCGGGTCTGCTTGCCGACCCGGCGGTCCACCCGTGCCTGGTAGTACGCGGTGTCGCCCTCCCGTACGAGCGCGACCGGGGTCACACACCAGAGCGGGATGAAGGGCACCCTGCCGAGAGTGGCGTCCAGTACGCGAATCGCGCCCCTCTCGGCGCGCGGCACCACGTAGACGATGAGCTGGGCCACCGTCGCCACACCGTAGAAGAAGCACCCGAGCAGGACCCACAGGACCCACCACAACGGCAGGAACACCAGGGTCAGTGGCAGGAGCAGCAGCCAGCGGACCGCGGCCGGGCGGACCGGGAACGGACCCCAGGCCGGGTCGTCGGGGTGATGCGCGGACGGCGGTGTGTTCCCCACGGACGGTGTGTCCCCCTCATGCTCGCCATGGCGCGTGCGCCACGGCCCTGTTGCGGTGCGCCCGCGAGTCTATGCCGGGCCGGCGGCCCCGAAGCCGGCCCACCGGTACGGGGACCGGTGGGCCGCGCCGGGTGAGCCGGGTTCGGTCACGCGGGCAGGGCGTGCAGCTTCTTGCCGTGCAGCGCGAAGACGCGTTTGCCGTCGGTGGCGATCAGCCACGCGTGGAAGTCGCCGGATTCGTCGTTGAAGGTCCAGCGCAGTTCACCGGTCGAGGCGTCGATCGCGACGACACCGCCCTGTTCGTCGAGGCTCGTGGCTCCGTAAAGGACCTCACCGACCTTGACGTACTGTCTGGGCACCTGGACCTCCTTCTCCGCGAGGGCCTTGGACTGCCAGATCTCCTTGCCGGTGCCCGGCTCGATCGCCCGCAGTGTGCGGTCGCTGTCGCCGATGTAGAGCACGCCCTCCAGGACGGCCGGCTCCTTGAACGTGGTGAGGCGCTCGGTCTTCATGGACCACTTCTGGGTGCCGTCCGACAGGTTGAAGGCCTGGAGCGTCTGCCCCTGCGGGACGATCACCAGATCCTCGTGCACGGCGAAGAAGCCGTAGTTCGTCTTCGTCGTCTTGTGCGTCCACACCTGCGACCCCGTGGCCGTGTCGCGCACCGTGAGGTTCTTCTTGAAGTCGGTGTACACCAGATGGCGGCCCTGGACGGCGGCGTGGACCCCCGTCTCCATGGTGCCGAGATCGCGCTGTTCACTCCAGGCCACCTTGCCCGTGGAACCGTTGAGCGCGGCGATCACGTTGGTCCGGGACGAGCCGTCGTCCTCCAGTATCTCGGCGATGACGTACACCTGCTTCTCGTCCACCGCCATCGGCTTCGGCTGCCGGTAGCCCTTGCCCAGGTGGCTGCGCCAGGTCTCCCTGCCCGAAGCCGGGTCGTAGCCGGCGACGGTGCCGTCGTACTTGCCGCTGGCCAAGTACAGCGTGCCGTTGCCGACCAGCATCGGCGCACCGGGGATCGCACCGCTCTCCAGCGCCCACCGCTCCTTGCCGGTCGCGGCGTCGAGGGCGGCGAGCGGATCACCGCTCGCGATCACCACGCCTCCCACGGCCACGAGTTCGTCGTTGTCACCGTAGGTCTGCGCCGCGGTCGACTTCGTCCACTGCGGCTCGGGGGCCTGCCCGGCCCGGGGGCTCTCGGCCCCGGAGGGCTTGTCGGCCCCGGACACCTCCGAGCCCCCGCCGTCCGTCGTGTCCTCGCGGCAGCCCACCGCTCCGGCCGCCAGGACCGTCAGCGTGAGACCGCCCCCGGCAAGCCTCAACACCCGCCGCCGGGAGGGCCTGCCACCCGACGCACTGATTCCCCTGGCCATGCCGTACCCCCGTGGGTCGTAACAACAGAAAAGCGCACAGACCGATGTCATATGTCCTACGGCCCTGCGATCATGAACGTTAGCCGCCGCCGGGCGCCACGGGAGACGCCGTGAACCAACCGGGACAACGTCGTGGAGCAACCGGGACATCACCCCCGCACACCCGGCCCGGCCGAGCGCGCCGCGCAGGCAGGGGCGGACGTCCGTACGGGCCCTCACCGGCCGAGGCCCTGCCGGACAGCGCCGAGTCGGTGAACAACGGTCTCGATGTGCCGCGCACCGCGTCGCGCCGAAGCCGCACAGGGCCGTCACGGCCCTGGACGCCGAGGACTCGGGCGGAGGTGATCGCCGGGGCACGGGCCGCCGCCGTCCGCCGCCTCGGCCACATCCGAGGAGGCCGACAGGCAGCGGCCGGGGGGGGGGGGGGGGGGGGGGGGGGGGGGGGGGGGGGAGACGGGGGGGGGGGGGGGGGGGGGGGGGGGGGGGGGGGAGGGGGGGGGGGGGGGGGGGGT
>NZ_JBVJNN010000012.1:0-20440 GCF_055583685.1 Streptomyces sp. NPDC104581 | reverse complement strand
GGGGGTAGTGTGGCGGCCTGTCCCTCTTCCCTCCCTCTTTTTCCCCCCACGGAGGAAGGACGCGGCGCCTTTGTGGTTTTTTCCCCCCCCCCCCCCCCCCCGCCCCCCCCCACCCCGAGGCGACCGCCGCCACCGGCTCAGACGCCGAGGGCTCCGCCTCGCACGCATCCGGCCAGTTGACGCCCTCGCGCGGCGACAGAAACACGAAGCACCCCGAGGGAAGGCCGGCTTCCAACCGGATGGTGCGCGGCCCGGGGCTGCCGGAAGCCCCAGTCCGCACCGGTCATCGGTACGCACGCCGAACCGCCGGAAGATCGGCAGTACCCCGTGACGGACCCCTCGCCTGCCCGCGATGCCGGCACGGGCCCGGACCTCGGCGATTCCGGCCAGGGCCGGCCGGTCACCGCGGAACAGCCGTCGGCCCGTCCGGTTACTCGGCCTCTTCGTAGACGACCCAGACCTGACCCCGGTCGAAGGCCATCGGCTCCCCGTCGGCCCGGGTGAAGGTCGTGCCCGCCTCCGCGGTGGGCCGCTCCCAGGTGGTCTCGTACGCCCGGCCGTCGCGCAGCACGGTTGCCGAGCCGGTGCCGACCGTCTCCTCGTACGGGGTCTCACCGCCGGAGTCCGGCGGCATCGCGACCTTCTGGACCACGATGGTCTTTCCGCCGAGGCGGTCGCCGTCGCTGCTCATCGCGGGGGCACCGTCGAAGGAGGCGAGCCAGCGGTCCTCCTGCGCCGACCAGTTGAAGGAGGTCGTGGCGGCGCCGTAGCTCACGGAGCGCTCCGTGGTCGCCGTGCCGCCCGCGGGCGCCTCGTCCCCGAAGCGGAAGCCGATGTCGTCGCTCGCGCTGGCCTCAGGAGCCTCTCCGAGGATCTTGTCCGGGTACCCGTAGAGGTTGTGGGGAGCCTCGTGGTCGGTACCCCGGAAGTAGTCGTCGGGGAAGTCCTCGTGGGACACGCCGTAGAGCGTGGACGCGTTGATCATGTCCACCACGTCGGCCCGTGCGCCGGAGTACGCGAGCGCGGGCCGGTCGAACATACGGAGCTGCTCGATGTTGTACTCACGGGCGCTGCGGACGGGTCCCACAGCGGCGGGCTGCTTGCTGGCGTAGAGGCCGAGCAGCCGGCTCAGGCCGCCCTCCACCTTCTCGACGAAGACGATGTCCGCGTCCTCCAGAGCGGTCTGCGGCCGGGCGCCCTGGTGGTTGTCGATCTTGACGGCGAGTACGGGGGCCGGCTCGGCGGGCAGCCCGGTGAAGGGCGAGACGGCTTCCGCCGGCGCGGAGCCCCCTGGCGGGGCGCTCTCTCCCGCCCAGGAGGTCGCTGCCGTTCCTGTGGCCAGAGCGCCCACCACGGCCAGGCAGGCCAGCAGACGCGGGGTCAGCCGCGCACCTCGGGTGGTACCGGTGGGGGGTGGTGAGGCGGTGTTGCCGAGCATGAACGGCCTTCCGTCGTGGGGGAGTCGGATGGACAGCCACCTCATCCCCCTCGGGGCGCCGCCGTCAATACCGTTGTACGACGCGGCGCCAGTCGCGGCCTGCCCCCGCGATTGATCCCAGGGATCCTGTGCATCGGGCGCCGCGGGCCGCGGGCTAGGCTCGGGGCGGATCACCGCCACCGAACAGGGAGCCGCGGAATGAGCGGGACGGTATCGGCCGTCAGCAGCAACAGCGAGTACTCGTTCACCAAGCCCAACCGGGGCAGCATCGTCTTGCTCGCCGGGCTCGGCGTGGAGGGAGACGTACACGCCGGCGTCACGGTCAAGCACCGCTCACGTGTCGCGCAGGACCCCAGCCTGCCGAACCTGCGCCAGGTCCATCTCATTCACGAGGAACTCTTCACCGAAGTCGGTGAAGAGGGATTCGACGTAGCGCCCGGCGAGCTCGGCGAAAACATCACCACCAGCGGCATCGACCTGCTCGGCCTGCCCGTCGGGGCACTGCTGCGCATCGGCGACGAGGCGATCGTGGAGGTCACAGGTCTGCGCAATCCCTGCCTCCAGATCGACAACTTCCAGGACGGACTGCTGAAGAAGGTCGTCGGTCGTGACGAGGACGGGAACATTGTGCGCAAGGCGGGAATCATGAGCGTCGTCCGGGTGGGCGGCCCGGTGCGTCCCGGCGACACCATCACGGTGGAGTTCCCGGCGGAGCCCCATCGCCCCCTCGACCGGGTCTGACCCTTCCAGCGAGCAGTTCGTGATGTGTCGAAGGGCTCGCGCCGTACCGGAGAGCACGCTGCGAGCCCGGACGCGACGATCGCCTGGCGGTGCCCGGAACCGCGAGGCTGGAGCTCGCCCGAGGCGCGAAGGTCGTGGACTGCGCGGTTGCGGCCGCCAGTCCGAGCGCGGTCGGCCAGTGGCGCAGGACAGCATGGGCACCGGTCGGGCCGGCGCCATCATTCAGAGGATGTTCGGTAGTCGTGCCGAGGACAGTGCCCTCCGCCCGCCGACGTCGTCGAGCCCGATCCGATCGGTGTCGGGAATCCGGGGCCGAACCCCTCCACGGTCTTCCGGTCGCTGGCGTAGACCTCGACGTCGATGAAGACTCCCGGCCCGCGGCCGACGGCTTCGGAGGCTGATGGCTGCGTGCCACCCGGTGAGCCCTCGGCTGCCGCTCCGGCTGCCCCGGCTCGTAGCAGTCACATGCCGATTTCTGTTCCGAAGCGGTCGCTGCCGAATGATCAGAAGCTTCGATTGGACAAGAACAGGCAATATCTATCATCAGTGAATAGATCCCAGTCGCTGTGACTAAATACTTGGTACGGCCGACGGAGAATCCGATCAACTCCCCCCACTCATGGTTCCTCTGATCCCGAGCGCAAGCACAAGGGTGGGGCATGGCAGCTACTCATTCCGTTCCTCTCTACGTGGGTCGGATTCTCTCTCCTTCCGGAGTTCCGCAGGGCACCTGTTTTCAGGTGGCCCCCGAATATCTGGTGACCGCCTGGCACGTCGTACAGGCCACGCTGGCGCTGGGGGACGACGAAGTACTGAGGGTCGACCGCCTGAGCGACCCCGGTTCCGGGCGGATCACGGCCCGGGTCGTGACCGACGACCGGCGGGCGGATCTGGCACTGCTCAAGGCCGATGCCTCCTTCCCCGAGAG
The DNA here is from genome assembly GCF_055583685.1 of Streptomyces sp. NPDC104581. Lineage (NCBI taxonomy): Bacteria > Bacillati > Actinomycetota > Actinomycetes > Kitasatosporales > Streptomycetaceae > Streptomyces > Streptomyces sp. NPDC104581. The sequence continues at coordinate 17,333 of NZ_JBVJNN010000012.1, read as the reverse complement.
CGCCCGGCTTCTGCGCCGCGCCCAAACGGTCGGACCCTCGGTGCCCGTGACAGTGGTGGGGCATGCTCTGATCCACGAGGCGGGTGACCAGCCACCTGTCGTATGGGTGGAGGCACTCGGCGAATGGCAGGGCGAGGTCCGCCGCGCCGACGACGTCGTCCTGGGGCGTTTCTACTCGCGGGACGTGCTGCCCGGCATGAGCGGGGCGCCGGTCCGGCAACGGAACGACGACAGCGTGGTCGGTGTCGTCTCCGCGCGCTACAACACTTCCGACGGCTGGCTCGCCAACAGCGTGTGGGCGGCGCGAGTCGATGAGTTGCGCTCGCTCTGCGAGGGGCACGTCGACCTCGGCGGGAGCCGATGGATCGGCTTCGCCGCCGCAGGTGCCGCGACGGTGGCCGGCGAGCGCCTGATGCGCAAGCCCGGCACCGGCCCGGGCAGCGAGATCCCTGTGGAGACGGTCCGGTCACCGGACCGGGACATCACTGAGGCTGTACCTCCGCAAGTGCCCTCGGGTGGGGCCGTGGACACACCGTCCGGTGCGGGAGGAGTGGTGTCGGACGCGATAACGGATGAGACGGAGAGTGTGCTCCAGCGAGCTGCTCGCTGGTTCTTCGATTACTACCTGTAGGCGGGGTTTCGACGCCTTGCCGGACGTACGGCTGCTGAGGTCCGGCAACTGACGAGTGGAAGGCCGATCAAGTGGAGAGAAGCCCGCACGACAGCGACTACGGGCACTGGTTGATGAGCGTTTCGCGGCTCAACACCCATCCCCTGAACGTCCCGGCTGTTCTTGACGACGGCACTCCGGACGCGATCACGATCGAGTCAGGTGATGCCTACATACACCACGAGACCGGTGTGATCCTGGCGTTCGTCCTCTCCGACAGCCAGGGCGTGCGGTATCTGTTCGCGCTCGACCACGCCGACCGCAGTGAGGAGCCGTTCCGGGAGGTGGTCCACGTTCTCAGGGACTCGTGGTTCTTCCGGAGTCTGGCGAAGGCCACTCCGGTCGGGAGGGTGGTCCGGATCGGCGGATTCCTGCTCAGGCATTTCTGGAAGTGGCACAAGGAGCCCGCCGGGACCGGCTACTACCAGCAACCGGACGGCAAACTCATTTTCGCCGGGACCTATCAGCTGGCGCCGCACTGACTCCGGGCGTTCTCATGAATCACACCGGTACCGTTCACCGCTTCCGGCTCGGCGGTAATCCGGCTCGACAGGGAATTTCTCGTTCCGGTACGGAAAGGGTAACCAGCCCGTGAATTATCAGAAGGACGTAGTTCCCACCACCATCGGCGGTCAGGACGTCTACATCGCCGTTCAGCGCCTCCCCGGATCCGAGCCCACCTCGTCGTCCCTGCGCAGGGTCGCCGGACAGAAGGCGGCCGAGGCGCTGGACCATGTCCAGGAGACGATCCACTCGGTGGCCGAGCGATTCAGCCACACCGTCAGTGAGCTGGCGACGCAGGCCCTCGCTCCCGAGTCCGTCTCCGTCGAGTTCGGCATCACGATCGCCAGCGAGGGAAACATCGTCGTGTTCAGCGGATCGGCCGAGGCGTCGATCGCGGTCACGCTGACCTACCCGGTCCCGGCCCGCCCTCAGGCGCAATGAGGCGATGAACCGCGCTCCGCGCCCGGCGGCGGGCCGGCGGGGCGGCGTGGTCCCGTCACGGTGTCCGCGGTGGTTCTGGGGCGGGTTGAGGCGGTCGGGACGGTCGGGGTGCCGGGCCGGGTGCCCCTGCGCGCAGTCCGTCCATGACGATGTCCAGGAGGCGGGTGGTTCTCGGCTGCCAGTCCTCGTGCGGATCGATCTGCCAGAGCCCGGCGATGGCCAGGAAGAAGTCGTCCGGGGTCACTCCTGGGCGGATGGTGCCGGCCTCCTCGTTGGCGTGGAGCAGGGTTCCGGCGGCGTCCATCACCGGGGTGGGACCCGGTCTGGCGGGCCCGCCCGGCGCGCTGGTGACCAGTCGGATCGCGTCCGCGAGACCGGCCTTGGTCATGGCGAACCCCGCGAGGCGGTTCATCCACTCACGCAGGGCCTGTTCGGGGCCGTGCGTGTGCAGCAGGTCGGCCGCCGCGTCGGCGACCTGCTGCATCTCGTAGCGGTAGAGCTCCAGGACCAGGGCCTCGCGATGGGGAAAGTTGCGGTAGAACGTGCCCTGGCCGACACCGGCCTTCTTGGCGATCGTGCTCAGGGGGACGTCCGCTTGCCGTGTCAGTTCGGCCATGGCGACCCGCAGGATGCGTTCGCGGTTGCGCTGGGCGTCCGAACGCAGGGGGGTGTCCTTCTCCGAGTGGGGCACACGTCCTCCTTACGGGTTCGTGGCCGAATCCCGTCCTTGTTAACCGGACAGCTGTCCGTTACGTTGAGTGTGAGTGGACAGCAGTCCGGTTAGGTCTCACCTTAGCGCCGGCCGTCGCCTGGCCCCAGCCTTCTGACGAGCCTTCACCTCATGCCCCCACCCTCGGCTCGCCGTTGCTGCCGGCGGTTGCTATCCCGCTACCACCGCACCCGACCGCTGACCACGGCCCGATTCCTGTCAACAGACACAGAGAAGGCTGATCATGGCCCCAGCTCCCCCGTCGACGTCCAGTGCGATCATCCTCGACATCAACGGCGAGAAGCACCATCTGTCCGTCGACCACCGCACCACCCTGCTCGACGCCCTGCGTGAGCGGCTCGATCTCATCGGTACCAAGAAGGGGTGCGACCAGGGCCAGTGCGGCGCCTGCACCGTCCTGGTCGACGGGCGCCGTGTCCTGTCCTGTCTGAGCCTCGCCGTCGCGGCCGAGGGGCGCGAGATCACCACCGTCGAAGGTCTCGCCGACGAGGGCGAGCTGCACCCCGTCCAGCAGGCTTTTCTCGAACTCGACGGCTACCAGTGCGGCTACTGCACCCCGGGACAGATCTGCTCGGCCATCGCCGTCATCGAGGAGCACGCGGCCGGCTGGCCGAGCGCGGCCACCGAGGACGTGAGCCCCGAGGCGGGTCCGCCACCCCTGACCCCGGCCGAGATCCGTGAGCGGATGAGCGGGAATCTGTGCCGCTGCGGCGCCTACGTCTCGATCGTCCGGGCCGTCACCCGTGCGGCCCGGACGCTTGAAGAGGAGCGGACGGCCGCCGCGAAGGGGAGTGTCGTATGAGGGAGTTCGCCTATCAGCGCGCTATTGACGTCGCCGGCGCGGTGGCGTTGCGTGCCGCCGCGCCGAACGCGCGGTTCCTCGGCGGCGGGACCAATCTCGTCGATCTGATGAAGACCGGTGTCGAACGTCCCGCCGGGCTGGTCGATATCCGACCACTGCCTCTCGACGGTATTGAGCGCACCGCGGACGGTGGCCTGCGTATCGGGGCGACGGTGACGAACAGTGATCTCGCCGCTCATCCCGACGTCCGGCGCGGTTACCCGGCGTTGACTCAGGCCGTTCTGGCCGGTGCCTCCGGGCAGCTTCGTAACATGGCCACCGTCGGTGGCAACCTGCTCCAGCGCACCCGCTGCGGCTACTTCGCCGACGTGAGCAAACCCTGCAACAAGCGTGTCCCGGGCAGCGGTTGTCCCGCCATCAGCGGCGAGCACCACAATCACGCCGTCCTCGGCGCCACCGACCACTGTGTGGCGGTCCACCCCTCCGACATGGGCGTGGCACTGACCGCGTTCGACGCCGTGGTCTCCTACGAGACCCCCGACGGGCCGGGCGAGTTGCCGTTCACCGACTTCTACCTTCCCGTCGGTGACACCCCTCACCGGGAGACCGCGTTGCCTCCGGGCGCGCTGGTCACCCATGTCAGCCTGCCGCCGGCTCCGGTCGCCGCCCGCTCCCGTTACCGAAAGGTCCGCGAACGTGCCTCGTACGCGTTCGCCATCGGTTCGGTCGCCGCCGCGCTCGGCATCGAGGACGGCCGCGTCCGTGAAGCGCGTCTGGCCTTCGGGGCCGTCGCGTCCCGGCCCTGGCGCGCCCGCGCGGCCGAAGCGGTCCTGACCGGGGCCCCCGCCGGCCGCGAGACCTTTGCCGCCGCCGCGGACGCCGAACTCGCGGCCGCCAGCCCACTGCCCGACAACGGATACAAGGTGACCCTCATACGCAACCTCGTGATCTCCGTGCTGACCGAACTCGCCGAGAGGGACCTCCGATGACGCTCACCACGCCAGGAGCCGCGGCGTTGCGAGGGGCCGTCGGTGTCGCGCACACCCGGATCGAGGGCCGCGCCAAGGTCACCGGCACGGCCCGCTTCGCGGGAGAGATCCCCTTCGCCGACCTGGCCCACGGCTGGCTGGTCCTGTCCACCATCACCCGCGGCCGGATACGTTCGGTCGAGACCGCCCCGGTCCTGGGCATGCCGGGCGTTCTCACCGTCCTGCATCATGGCAACGCCCCCCGTCTGAACACCGATTACGTCGGCCTGCTCGGAGTCCCCCCGGACCCGACCGCCGCCGTCTTCCAGGGGCCCGGGGTGCCGCACGCCGGCTGGCCGGTCGCGCTGGTCGTCGCCACGACACCCGAGGAGGCCAGGGAGGCCGCCGAGGCCCTGGTCGTCACCTACGACGAAGAGCCGCACGACACCGAGCTCCTCGCGGGCCACCCCGGCGCCTACCCCGCCCAGGGACATGTGCCGGCGGAGACGCAGAAGGGCGATCTGGCGGCCGGACTCGCCGCGTCCGCGGTCGTGGTGGACGCCCGGTACACCACACCCGAAGAACAGCACAGCATGATCGAGCCGCACGCCGCGACGGCGCGGTGGGACGGTGGGCGGCTGGAGGTCGTGGATTCCAATCAGGGCGCCACGTGGATCCAGGGCGAGCTCGCCAACATGTTCTCGCTCGACGAGTCCTCGGTGCGGGTGCGCTCCGAGCACATCGGCGGCGGTTTCGGCAGCAAGGGCCTGCGCGCCCATCAGGTGTCGGCGGTGATGGCCGCGACCGCCCTGCAACGCCCCGTACGGGTCGTCATGACCAGGCGTCAGATGTTCTCGCTGGCCGGTTACCGCAGCCCCACCACGCAGCGGGTCAGGCTCGGCGCCGGCCTCGACGGGCGGCTCCGCGCCCTGGAACACCACTCGCTGAACCAGACGTCGACGGTGTACGAGTTCGTCGAGCCCGGTGCGGGTGTGGCCCGGGTGATGTACGACGCCGCTGCCCATCGCACGGCCAATCATGTCGTACGGCTCGATGTGCCGTCCCCGACCTGGATGCGCGCACCGGGTGAGGCCCCGGGGTCGTTCGCGATCGAGGCGGCTCTCGACGAACTCGCGCAACGGTGCGGTGTCGATCCGGTCGAGCTGCGCCTGCGCAACGAGCCGGAGACCGGTCCCGTCTCCGGTCTCCCGTTCAGCAGCCACAACCTGGCGGCCTGTTTCCGGGAGGGTGCCCGCAGATTCGGCTGGGCGGACCGTGACCCGCGTCCCGGCGTGCGCCGGGACGGGCGCTGGCTCCTTGGCACCGGTACGGCGGCGGCCTCGTTCGGTGCCGGGGCGGCGCCTTCCACGGCTTCGGTGACGGCAGAGGCGGACGGTTCGTTCACCGTACGGATCGCGGCCGCCGACATCGGTACCGGTGCCCGTACCGCCCTCACCCTGATCGCTGCCGACGCGCTGGACACCGTGCCCGAACGGGTCCGTGTCCGTATCGGGGACAGTGATTTCGGCCCGGCGATGATCGCCGGGGGTTCGATGGGGACCCGCTCGTGGGCCTGGGCGGTCACGGCCGCGGCGGCCGGGCTGCGGGAGCGGCTGGTCTCGGCCCCGGTCATCCCTCCGCAGGGGGTGAGCGTCCGGTCCGACACCACCGAGGCCGTCCGCGCCCTCGCGCAGAAGGAACGGCACTCCTTCGGCGCCCAGTTCGCCGAGGTCGCCGTGGATGTCACCACGGGAGAGATCCGGGTACGCCGCATGCTGGGCATCTTCGCCGCCGGCCGGATCGTCAATCCGCTCACCGCCCGGAGCCAGCTCGTCGGCGGCATGACCTGGGGCATCTCCATGGCGCTGCACGAGGAGGCGGTACGGGACCGGAACACCGGCCGCCACTACGCCCCCGACCTGGCCGGCTATCACGTGGCGACGCACGCCGATGTCCCGGACATCGAGGCGGACTGGGTGGAGGACCACGACCCGGACGACCCGGTCGGTATCAAGGGCGTCGGCGAGATCGGCATCGTGGGCGCGGCGGCGGCGGTCACCAACGCGGTCTGGCACGCCACCGGCGTCCGTCACCGCGACCTGCCGATCCGCCCGGACCGTGTCCTCACGGCGGCCACGTACGGCCCGGCCGGGGCGCTGCCGCAGGACGCGGGAGCCGCGGATGCTTGACATCGCCGGCGAGCTGCACCGCTGGATGCAGGAGGGCCGGGAGTTCGCCGTCGCCACCGTTGTCTCCGTCGGCGGCAGCGCGCCGCGCGGGCCCGGAGCCGCCCTCGCCGTCGACACCCTCGGTACGGCGATCGGCTCGGTGTCGGGCGGCTGCGTGGAGGGTGCGGTCTACGAACTGTGCGAGCGGGCCCTCCAGGACGGCCGGGCCGTACGTGAACGGTTCGGCTACAGCGACGAGGACGCCTTCGCGGTCGGACTGACCTGCGGCGGGACCATCGACGTGATGGTCACACCGGTCCACGCCCAGTCGCCGGAGCGGACGGTGCTGCGGGCCGCGCTGTCCGCGGCGAGCGCCGGCGAGGCGGCGGCCCTGGCCCGGGTGGTGAGCGGCCCGGCCGAACTCCTCGGCCGGGCCCTCCTGGTCCGCGCGGACGGCACCGGTCAGGGCTCGCTCGGAGGCCACCGGGAACTGGACCGCACCACCACGGCCGAGGCCCGGGCCCTGCTGGACGCCGGCCGTACCGACACCGTCGGGCTCCGCGAGGACGGCGCGCACTGCCCGGGCGGACTCACCCTGCTCGTCGAGACCAGCACACCACCGCCCCGCATGATCGTTTTCGGCGCGGTCGACTTCACCGCGGCACTGGTGCGGGCGGGCAAGCTCCTGGGCCATCACGTGACCGTGTGCGACGCACGGCCCGTCTTCGCCACCCAAGCCCGCTTCCCCGGGGCGGACGAGGTCGTCGTCGACTGGCCCCACCGTTATCTGCGGCGTACCCCGACCGACACGCGCACGGTTCTGTGCGTCCTCACCCACGAGGCCAGATTCGACGTGCCGCTGCTCACGGAAGCCCTGCGGATGCCGGTCGCGTTCGTCGGTGCGATGGGCTCACGCCGTACCCACGAGGACCGGACACGGCGTCTGCGGGAGGCGGGGCTGAGTGAGGGCGAGCTGAGCCGTCTGCGTTCGCCCATCGGTCTGGACCTCGGGGCCCGTACGCCCGAGGAGACCGCTCTGTCCATCGCGGCCGAGGTCGTCGCGGCCCGGCGCGGCGGCACGGGTCTGCCGCTGACGGGAGGGATTGAGCCCATCCACCGGGACCTGTCGGGGGCGAGAGCCTGACCGGGCGCTGGAAGGTCGCACGCCGGGAAGGGGCTTGCGCCGCCGCTGTCGGTCCCGGCTGTTCCCGCCCGGCGGAAGCCTGATTTCGGCTGACTCCTCGGCGGCGGCGGGGCCGGGCGGGGTGAATGTGCCCGGCCGCGCTGTTGCCCGCAGTTCGGTTGTGTCCATCGCATGCCGATCGCGGACCGTTGCTCGATGCGCTCCGGTGACAGCGAAGCGGCTCTGCCGCGCTGATTGCCGGCCCATGCCCCGAGGACGTACTTCGCCGCTGATACGGCATCGACCCTGCCGCCCCCTTCCGAGGGCGCGCGGCGCCGCCCGTACCAGCCCCGTCGGGCGGCGCCGAAGGCCCGGACGGCGCGCCCCGGGTCCAATTGAGCTTCTCGTAGCCCCGGTCAGCAGGCGTCCGGGCGGCCGGCCGGGGTAGACGGCTGACCGGCCCGCTCATCGGCGCGGCCGAACTCAGGAGAGGACACGATCAGCGTGAGCGACGCCGAGCACCGTAAGCAGACCCCCGACGGAGCGGCCGAACTCCTGGTTCGCTGCCTGGAGAACGAGGGCGTCGAGGTGGTGTTCGGCGTACCCGGCGAGGAGAACATCCGTTTCACCAACGCCCTCGCCCGCTCGGAGAAGATCCGCTACGTCCTCACCCGGCACGAGCAGGCCGCGTCCTTCATGGCGGAGATGCACGGCCGGCTCACCGGCTCGGCGGGGGTGATGTCCGCGACGCTGGGGCCCGGCGCGATCAACCTGATGCTGGGCGTCGCCGACGCCATGACGAACAGCACGCCCGTTGTCGCGATCACCGCGCAGGTCGGCAAGGAGCGCAACTACAAGGAGTCCCACCAGTTCGTGGACCTGGTGAGCATGTTCGCCCCGGTCACGAAGTGGTCGGCGGAGGTCCCGGCCACCCGGGCCATCCCCGAGATGGTGCGGCGCGCGTTCAAGACCGCGGAGTCCGAGCGGCCCGGCGCCGTCTACCTCGCCGTGCCCGAGGACGTCGACGAGGCGACGGACGGCTCGGACCTGCGCCCGCTGCGCAGGAACGTCGTGCAGCCCGAGGCACCGTCCCCGAAGCAGATCAAGCGGGCGGTGGAGCTGCTGCGGGAGGCCCGCCGGCCGGTGATCCTCGCCGGACACGGCGCGGCGCGCGCCGGCGCCGAGGAGTCGCTGGCGGCGTTCGCCACCGCACTCGACGTGTCGACGGCGACCACCTTCCACGGCAAGGGCGTCCTGCCCGACGACCACCCGTGCGCGACCGGCACGTTCGGCTTCATGCGTCGCGACTACACCAACTTCGGGTTCGAGGAGGCCGACGTCGTCATCGCCGTCGGCTACGAGCTGCAGGAGTTCGACCCGTCCCGGATAAACCCGGACGGTGACAAGAAGATCGTCCACATCAGCCGCGTCCCGGCGGAGGTGGACGACAGCTACTCGGTCGACGTCGGCATCATCGGCGACATCTCCGCCTCCCTCGACGCCCTCGTGACCGAACTCGACGGCCTGCGCTGGACCATCGACGACGAGGACACCGCCGCCACCCGCACGCTGCTGGCCAAGGAACTTGAGCAGGGCGCCGCGGACGATCGCTACCCGCTCGCCCCGCAGCGCGTCATCGCCGACACCCGCGCCGCGCTCGGTCGCGACGACATCGTGCTGGTCGACACCGGCGCGCTGAAGATGTGGATGGCCCGGCTCTACCCGACGTACGCGCCGAATACCTGCCTCATCTCCAACGGCTTGTCCACCATGGGCTTCTCGCTTCCCGGCGCGCTCGCGGTTCAGCTCGCCAGGCCGCGGACGAAGGTGCTGGCGGCGGTCGGCGACGGCTCGTTCCTCATGCACTCCCAGGAGATCGAGACGGCGGTTCGCGAGAACATCCCGCTGACCGTGCTGATCTGGGAGGACAACGGCTACGGGCTCATCAAGTGGAAGATGGACCTGGAGGTCGGGGAACACTCCAACACCGACTTCGGCAACCCGGACATCGTCCAGTACGCCCGCAGCTTCGGCGCGAAGGGCTACCACATCGAGTCCGCTGGGGACCTGCTGCCGACGCTCCGTGAGGCACTGGCGGACCCGGGCGTGTCGATCATCAACTGCCCGGTGGACTACGCCGAGAACATGAACCTCATCGAGCACCTCGGGCACCTCGACTCGGCGCTCTGACCCGCCCGCGGCGCGGCCCGACCCCCGTACGGGCCCGCGCCGCGGCCCTCCCGCAGGGACGGTGCCCTCTGGTCTGCGGCATCGCGTGGCATTTCCCCGGCGCGGGGTAGACGGCCACCGTAGGGTCCGGCCGGTCTAGGAGAGGAACTTTTGTCATGCGTGCTCGGAGTATAGGTGCGGCAGCCGCCACGGGGTTGGCGCTGGTGGCCGTCCGCGACCTCGTGCAGAAGAAGCACGCGCTGCTGAGGAACTTCCCCCTGGTGGGACACGCCAGGTATGTGCTGGAGACGATCGGCCCTGAACTGCGGCAGTACATCGTGACGTCCAACGACGAGGAGCGCCCCTTCAGCCGTGACCAGCGCAGCTGGATCTACGCGTCGGCGAAGGGGGAGAACAACTACTTCGGGTTCGGCACCGACAACGACATCGAGCACGAGCAGGGTCACGCATACGTGAAGCAGCGCACGTTCGCCGGTGCGCTGCCCGACCTGAGCGACCCGCAGGCGGCGTTGCCCTCGGCCAAGGTGCTCGGCGGACCGCGCGGCCGCGCGAAGGCGTTCCGCCCGGCGAGCGTCATCAACATCTCGGCGATGAGCTTCGGCTCGCTGTCCGGCGCGGCCGTCACGGCGCTCAACAAGGGCGCGGCGCTGGCCGGGACGATGCAGAACACCGGCGAGGGCGGCCTGTCGCCCTACCACCTCAACGGCGGGGACCTCGTCCTCCAGATCGGTACGTCGTACTTCGGCTGCCGCAACGAGGACGGGACGTTCAACCTCGACAAGCTCAAGTCCATGGTCGCGGACGCGCCCGTCAAGGCGATCGAGATCAAGCTCTCGCAGGGCGCGAAGCCGGGGCTCGGCGGCATGCTGCCGGGCGCAAAGGTGACCGACGAGATTGCCAGGATCCGCGACATTCCCGCAGGCGAGGACTGCGCTTCGCCGTCGCGGCACACCGCGTTCCACGACGTGGACTCCATGCTCGACTTCGTGGAACTGCTGGCCACGGAGACCGGATTGCCGGTCGGGATCAAGAGCGCCATCGGGGAGATGGACTTCTGGGAGGAACTCGCCACCCTGATGGAGCGGGGCGAGCGAGGGGTCGACTTCGTGACCGTCGACGGTGGCGAGGGCGGCACCGGGGCGGCTCCCCTGATCTTCACCGACTCGGTGTCCCTGCCTTTCCGCATCGGCTTCTCCCGCGTCTACGGCGTGTTCGCCGAGCGGGGCCTGACCGACGACATCACCTTCATCGGCTCCGGCAAGCTCGGTCTGCCCGAGAGCGCCGTCGTCGCGTTCGCCCTCGGCGTCGACCTGATCAACGTGGGCCGTGAGGCGATGCTGTCCATCGGCTGCATCCAGGCCCAGAAGTGCCACACCGGCAAGTGCCCCACCGGCATCGCCACCCAGGACCCGTGGCTGGCGCGCGGCATCGACGCGCCCTCGAAGGGCGTCCGGGCCGCGATGTACCTGCGCACCCTGCGCAGGGATTTGCTGAAGGTCTCGGGCGCCGTCGGTGTCCTCCACCCGTCGCTCATCACCCCCACCGACATAGACATCCTGAACGGCGACTACGACGCCCGGAGCCTGGGGAGTGTGTACGGCTACAAGGACGGCTGGGGCTCGCTCGGCCCGGAGCTCGCCCATGAGATCGCCGAACTGCTCACCACCTGAGCCGGCTACTCGGCCACCTGTCTTCAACCGTCTCTTCAACCGTCATGCCCTGCGCAGCACGCCCACCGAGTGGACGCCGGTGCGCATCGCGGTGCGCACCGGACGGACTCGGTGCGCACCGCGTGCGCGAGCACCAGGTGCTCATCGCGCATCGCCTCCAGGGTGTCGGCGGTGTCCGGGTGCTCGGGGTCCGGGATCACGTTCACCGTGACCGGATGATGCTGCGGGCGATGCCCGGCGCCGCCGTGACGGGGTAGTCCGGCGCCCAGTCCCGTAGCGCGCACACGACCTCGTCCGGCGCGAAGGAGCTGCGGACAGCAGCTTCTCCCGGCGGTCCGGTGGGTGGCCGGCGACGATCGGCGCTCGGATGCCGTCTAGTGTGCGCGGCGGTGTGTGGTGAGGGCCTGGAGGCGCCGGAAGGAAGCGTGCAGAGTGTGGGTGCTGGTCAGCAGGATGCCGACGCCATCGATCTGGGGGAACACGTGCTTGAGGGTGACCTCGATCGCTGTGGCGTCGGCGCGGGTGGCGTCGACTACGGGGGTGAACGCTGCCGACGCTCGGTCCAGTGCGCGTTCGCGTGCAATCGTTCCGTCGGGGTCCAGCCCTCGTTCGCTCGTGAAGCCACTGTGCCTTGTACCGCTGTGTGCTGCCGAGCCGATTTCCGAGACGGTGGCGCAGTTCCCTCATCGACCCGGCACTCTCGGACGCCACACCAAACTAGGTCCCCGATCTGCTCAGAACCGAGGATCGAATACAGCTTCTGAGCTGGGCAAGACCCTCACCAAGGATCGGAACGAGGCTCCTACTCGAAAAAGTGGCGGTTGGCTCGGCTCCAGTCGGCTCGTTGGGCCAGGTCGTCGAGGTAGCCGTCGGCGACCCAGCGGACTTGCGGCTGAAGCCCCCGCGAGGCCAGCGCGCGGACCTGCTCGATTGCGGCCTTCTGGAGGTCGATGACCGCGTTGACCAGGCCGTCGGTTGAGGTCAAGCCGTAGGCACCGGCGAACAGCTCCAAGCGGTGGCGTCGGTCAGGTGGCTCGGGGTACCGCAGCCAGCGGAGGCACTCGGCGTCGTCCCGGAACGGGGCGACGTACTCCAGCGCGTAGGCGATGTCGTGCAGCCGGTCTGCCGGCCGGGCATAGTCCCAGTCCAGGATGCCGACGGGGGTCTTCTGTGCCCAGACGATGTTCCACGGGCCGAAGTCACCGTGACAGACCACCTCGCCGTCGCCCGGCCCGCTCTCGCCGGTGCACCAGCTCAGCCCTTCAGGCAAACGAAAGCCTGCGACCGCGTCGTGATACTCCCTCAAGAAGCGGGCGAAGGTGACCAGGCCGGTGTCGTCGACCACCTTGGCCCAGCCCTGCGGCCCTGACTCACCATCGAGATAGGTGAGGACCTCACGTCCTTCCTCATCGGTCCCGAGCACCCGTGGCGAGTAGGGGAAGCCGACACCTTCCAGATGCCGGAGCAACTGGTGAACCGCCGGGGTCCACGGATGCACGGGCCGCCGGACCGTGTCGCCGATGCGTACCACCCTGCGATCAGGATCGTCCTGCAACACACGTTCGTCAGTCACCACGTGGGCAGAATCCCACATTGGTTCAGAAACAGGCACTCACAGTGTCTGCATCGTGTACAGGCGAATCACCCGCAGGAGCTCTCACGGAAACGGGCAACCCGACTCTCGCGAAGCGCAACGGGACTGATCGAAACGCTGGTGACGGTCACCACCGCCACCGGGAGATCCCAAATCTGCTGAGCCGCACCTATCCTCCCACCGCCGTCACGAGCCCGTCAGCCCGCCCGACCAGCGGAGCGAGCACACGAGAAACCTCAGTTCACCTCGGCGGATCCTCGCCCGCAAGGCCGTCGACGGATTCGCGAATCAGGTCGGCGTGACCGACGTGGCGGGCGTACTCCTCAATGAGGTCCAGGAGAATGCGGCGGAGGTTGGGGTGTTCGCCGCTGTGGGTTACATAGGCACCGAACTGGTCCAGGCCGCCCGCGCTGAGTGCCTTGTCAACGATGGCACGGGAACGGGCGACTGATTCCTGCCAGAGAGTGAGCAGTTGCTCGGGAGTGTCCTTGGCAGCAGAGTGGTAGTCCCAGTCTGGGAAGCCGCCCCAGTCGACGGTATTCCAGGGGGCGCCAACGGCAGCACCGAGCCACAGCCGTGCAAAGTGGCTGTCTTCTACGTGCGCCAGGTGCTTGAGCAGGCCGCCCAGCGTAATGGTGGATGCGCCGACTGTGGCTTGCATGCCAGCTGCGTCCAAGCCGGAACACTTCCAGGCAAGCGTTGCCCGCTGGCGTTCGAGGGCACCGATGACGGCTGCCGCCTCAGTACCGGCGAGTGGAGGTTCGGGCCACGCTTCCGCAGTGATCTCAGTCATGGCCGCAGACCTTAGCGAACGGTTCCGACAGTTTGGCCTTGCGGAGTCCACCCTGGCCAAGTCCGCGAACTGCAACGAACCGATCTCTCGAAAACACAAGATCCGCCGACCACGCTCCAGCTAGGCCCTGTTCGAATTCTGAGCTGGGTGAACGTTCGCTAGGGATTGGAAGTAGGCACTCATGTCCAGCGCATGCCGATCTGGGAGAGCTGTTCTGCCCGTTCGGGGGACAGCGCCGCGGCGCGGGTGCGTTGGTTGTTGATCCATGCTCCGAGGCGGATCTCCTGCTCTTCTTGGTTCTGGCCGATGGCGATCCGTTCGATCCGTTCGATGTGTTTTCTCGGTACCCGAAGGTGTCCTTCGCGTTGGTAGTACTGGCGGGCGGCGGCGAGGTTCGCGGCCCATTTGTCGGCTTGCGTGGGGCGCGGGGGCGGTTTTTCGTCTTGGGTGGCGGGTGTGATGCCGAGGATGTGTTGGCACATCCACTGCTGCACGGTGGTGAGTTTGTCCCAGCCGTGCCGTACGGACCGTACCCATCGTCCGAGGTCTTCGCCCTGGCGCACGACATCGCCGGGCCCCATCGGCAGTTCGCCGTCGGCCTCCAAGTGGAGGCGGACGAGGTGGAAGTTGCGTTGCCATTCCACGGGCCAGGGTGGGCACCATGACGGGTCGATCTCTTCGAGCTGTTCGCGCCGTGATTCGGGCATGGTCCACACTGTGGACTCCAGGGGCAGGCCCTCGGCGTGTCGTTTCTGGTTCTCGGTGGCGTTCCGGGCGGCGGCGCGTGCGTTCTTGAGCCAGATGCCTACCTTCGCGCCTTGGTGGGTGGCGTTCAGCGGTGCGAGGAGGTGTCCGTGTTCGGCTGCCCACCCGCGGGCGGCGGACAGGCCTTCCTCCCACGCGACGTCGAGATGGCTCCAGACCATTCCGAGCTTCTGCAGCTGCTCGATGCGGCCCTTGTCCATGTTTCCGCGGGTGTGGAAGCGCCGGTTGTCGGCGATCCACTGCCCGAGGGGGAAGTTGGCGAGCGAGGGCGGCCACTTCCCGGCGTTTGCCTCCTGGTTGTCGACGGCGGTGGGTACGTGGTAGGTGAACGGGACGCGGAGGTCGCCGTGTTCGCGGTGGTAGAGGGTGGCGGCTTCGATCCCGCGCCGCCAGTGCTCGTGTTCCGGGTTCAGGACCCGCAGGTTGATGAACGCGGCGAGCTGTGCGGGGTCGCGGGGCGTGCTGAACTTCAGCAGCTTTCGCGCGGACGACGACGGGCCGTCGGACCCGTTCCCCTCTCCCTGGCTCTCTTGGCCCTGTGCGCCCTTCTGGACGGGTGTGTAGCGACTTGGGGCCTGCTGCTCCGCCAGAGTCTCCACGACGCGTGCGTCGTGCGCCCTGAGGGCTCCCAGGAGCTTGGCCAGTCCGCTGTATGCGCGGGAGGTGAGCATGTTGTCGGTTGTTTCGCCGGGCTCGAGCAGGACCGGCACGACGAGGGACGCGGTTTTGCCCTCACTGGGCTGCATCCGCAGCGCCCGGCCGACCGCTTGGACGAGGTCGGGCATGGAGCCGCGCACGTCTGCCCAGTAGACGGAGTCGCACTCTTTGGTGTCGATGCCCTCGCCCAGGACCTTGACCGAGCTCAGGTAGCCCTTCTCCACGACCGTGCCGTCCGTCGCGATCCCGTCGGCGAACTCGCCCAGCACACGCCGCCGGTGGTTGGGCGTGTGGTCGCCGCACAGCCAGTTGGCCCAGATCCTTTCGGGGTACAGCTCTGGGTCGGCGTTGTGCAGCTGCGCGGCGATGTCGGGGAGGCCGGCCGCGAAGGCTTCGGCTTCCTTGACGACGTGGTGGAAGGTGAGCGTGCGGCGGAAGTTCTCCTCTGCGGATGCTTTCACCAGGGCGGTCTGGAGCGCGGCGAGTCGTGCTCCGCGTACCTGGTCCGAGCGTTGCTCGGTTCCCAGGAGTTGTGTGGCTTGGAGCTGGGTGTCGGCGATGTCCACGCACACCACCTGGTACGGGGCGCAGATTCCCCGGTCGATCGCCTCTGACAGCGTCAAAGTGAACGCCCTGCTGCCGAAGGGAGAGTCCGGGTCGTCTTCCATACTCGCGACCAGCTCGCTGGGCGCGCCCTGCTTCTGGTCCTCGTCCACCTGCCACAGCCGGGGTGTGGCGGTCATGTAGAGGCGCCGTAGCGACGGGATCTTCTGGTTGTCGTGCACCACCGCCCATGGCTTCCCGATCCGCCCCGATGTCCGGTGCGCCTCATCCACGACGATCAGATCCCAGCCCGTGAGGCCGGCAGCGTGCGCCCGCTCCAGCGTGCCCAGCCCGAGCGAGGCGTACGTGGCGTAGACGGTGACTTTCTCCAGTCCACGGGTCCACTCCACCAGCTCGTCCACGTCCGTGGTGTGGGGGAAGGACGCCTCATCCCCCCTCAGTGAGGACACTCCGATCATCGGGCCCCGGCGGCCGGCCTCGCGCCACGCGGTCTCGGTCTGTGCCAGGAGGTCCAGCGAGGGCACGAGGACCAGCACACGGCCCGCGTGGAGTTCTTCCGCGCTGCGGGCCGCGACCCTGGTCTTCCCAGACCCGGTTGCCATGATCACCTGCGTCCGGAGGCCCCGCTCGGGCATGCGTGATCGTGCGGGGAGTTCGAGTGCGCTCCGCACTCTGTCGACCGCTTCACGCTGATGGGGCCTCAGCTCGCTGCCTGTCACTTCCACTCCCTCGCCTCCTGGCACCCTCACGCACGAGACACACCGCATCTCGAATGCTGTGGGAAACCGTGCCGGTTACGGATGCCGGGCAGCGCGTCCCGTTCGGCTGACTGTGCTCCGGGTGGGCCGGGGTGAGACAGTGTGAGCGGTAAACGGCTCTCCGTTTCCTCATCCGGTGCCTGCCCTCTACTCCAGAGTCTATCTCACTTATGTTTTGAAGCACTCATTTCATTCGGCCCGGCCCGGCGCGGTTTCGGAGCACCCCGCGGGGGCAACCGGTCTGTCATGAAAACCAACGAGGGCACCGAAGAAGCGATAGCCACTCAGGGGGATGAGCATCACGTCCTTCTCAGTGCCGACACCAACGGTGACGGCAGGCCTGATGTGTGGATGACGGACACGACCGGCGACGGCAAGGCGGACCTCTACCAGTTCGACACCACCGGGGACGGGGAGATCGACGTGACGGTGGTGGAAGGAGCCGAGGAACCCGGTACCGACCGGCTCGTAGTCGAAGGCGACGGTGGCCACCCTCAACAGGCGTGACCCGTGTACGACCTGAGGCCGGGGGTTCGCGAAACCCCCGGCCCTGCTGCCGGGCCGTCAGGCCCCGTGCACGGCAAAGCCCGACCGACCCCCTCCTTGCTGCCGCGTTTTTGGTGGCTGGAGCGCAGCGGAAGCCACGGGCAGGCCGCAGGCCGGCCCCGGCGAAGCCGGAAAGGCAGGGGAGCGAAGCGGACCTGCCGTAAGGGCGCGAAGCGCCCGCATCTCCTTTAGGCGCGAAGCGCCCGT
Organism: Streptomyces sp. NPDC104581; assembly: GCF_055583685.1. Lineage (NCBI taxonomy): Bacteria > Bacillati > Actinomycetota > Actinomycetes > Kitasatosporales > Streptomycetaceae > Streptomyces > Streptomyces sp. NPDC104581. The sequence goes on along the minus strand of NZ_JBVJNN010000012.1, from coordinate 183 downwards.
ACTGCAAGTCCTAAGCGAAGCGCGGGACTTGACGGCCCGAAGGGCCGCCCTCCGCGAAGCGGAGGCAACCCCGTTGCGAAGCAACGGGGTTCACGGGGAAGCGAAGCGCCCCCGGCCACCGCCGAGCGAAGCGAGGCGGTTCGGTTCCACAGCGCGCAGCGCTGTGGTGACCCGCTCCGCGGG
>NZ_JBVJNN010000011.1:166519-181259 GCF_055583685.1 Streptomyces sp. NPDC104581 | reverse complement strand
CCCCCCCCCCCCCCCCCCCCCCCCCCCCCCCCCCCCCCCCCCCCCCCCCCCCCCCCCCCCCCCCCCCCCCCCCCCCCCCCCCCCCCCCCCCGCTCAGGGGTTCGACGGACGGATCGTCCAGCAGTCCGCCGGCGAGCGGTTCGAGACCGGCCTCGCGGGCGATCTGCGCCTTCGTACGCCGCTTGGGCTTGAAGGGCAGATAGATGTCCTCCAGCCGCGACTTGGTGTCGGCGGCCCGGATCCGCGCCTCCAGGGCCTCGTCCAGCTTGCCCTGTTCCCGTACGGACTCCAGGATCGCCGCCCGGCGCTCTTCGAGTTCACGCAGGTAGCGCAGCCGCTCCTCGAGCGTGCGCAGTTGCGCGTCGTCGAGCATCTCGGTCGCTTCCTTGCGGTAGCGGGCGATGAACGGCACGGTCGATCCGCCGTCCAGCAGCTCGACGGCCGCCTTCACCTGCCGCTCGCGTACGCCGAGCTCCTCGGCGATCCTGCCTTCGATGGACGTCGTCACGTTCTCCCCGACCCGGCTCTCGTGCTGGCTGTGCTGGTGCCTGCATTGTGCCGGGTGGCCGGGTGCCGTGTCGCGCGCCCTCCCGGTCGGGGACGTCGTGGCGTGGTGCGGTGGTCAGACGCGGCGGGCGCGGCCACCGCCTCGCGAGGCGCCGCCGAACAGCTTGGCGACGAGCCGGAACGGCAGTGTCACCACGGTGGCGATGGCTCCACCGACGGCGCGAAGTGCATCTGCGATGGCACGCATGACGGAAACCTCCTGATAGATGTGCGGGTCTGTGGTACCGGCCCGCACTCTTCGGTTCTCCGCTGCTCGTCCTTGCAAACGTCAGCTCTTCCCGATGAGGTCGTCCGGGAACGCCCCGGCGCCCGCCGCGGCCATCAGGAATCCGCGTGCCAGCTCCGTCAGCCGCTCGACCCCGTCGGCGCCCAGATGCTCGTACGGCGCGCTGTCGAGCCGGTCCGTGTGCTCCTCCAGCTCGGCACGGAGCGCGGTCCCCGCCCCGGTCAGCTCGCCCGCCTCGTCCAGCAGCCCGCGCTCGCGCAGCCGGCCGGCCGCGGCGTCCCAGTCCGCACGCCGCCAGCCCCGCGTACCGAGTACCCAGCGCGGGGACATGCCCTTGCCGGTCGCCGTGTGGCTGACGAGCGCCTCGACCGGGTCGAGTCCGGCGGACAGCAGCGCGGTGAGGTGACCGTCGCCGCGGTGTTCGCGCAGCAGCGTCGCCGCGTGCCAGTACGCCAGATGTGGCTGCTCCGGCACCGGCAGGTCGGCGTGCGCGGCGTACAGCGGGCGTGCGTGCCTGGCGCACGCCTCGGTGGCGCGCAGCGCGAGCCGGGCCGCCTCGGCCATCTCGGCGGACGCGACGGCCTCCTCACCGAGGACGCGCCGCAGGGTGGAGTCCACGGCGCGCAGCCGGGCGTCGAGCACGGCCTCGGGAGACGCGGTGCGCCAGACGGCGGGAACGTGCCGGGCGACGAGGTCGTAGCTGAAGTTGTAGAAGGCGGCGGAGATCACACCGGGCCCGACCGCGCCCATCGCGGCGCCGCGCCCGGCGAAGTACGCGGCCCTCGGGTCGTCGATGCCGACTCCGGCGAGCTCCTTGTCGAGGTCGGGGGAGAAGTAGACCGTCGAGTGGAGCGGATTGACGGAGTTGTGACAGCGGCGTCCGGCGCGTGGGGCGAGAGTGGTCATGACGGGTAGGTTACCGACTGGTCGGTACGCCGGGAACCCCGGGCGTGGGACTGCTCCCTCCGCCGGCCGGGTCCTCCGCCGGCCGGGCCCGGCGACGGGCGGATCCCGCGGTTCAGTCCCCGAGCGTCCATTCGAACCGCGGCGTCCTGCGCTCCAGGAACGCCGCCACGCCTTCCGCGAGGTCACCGCTGCCGCGCGCCCGCTCCTCCCAGTACGCGTCCCGGTCCTCGCGGCCCGTCGCGTACTCCTTCGCCGCCGCCTGCGTCAGCAGTGAGCGGCCGGCCAGTACCCGCGTGAACTCGGCCACCCGTTCGCCCAGTTGGCCCACGGGGAGCACCTCGTCCACCAGACCGGTCCGCAGCGCCCGCCCGGTGTCGATCAACTCCCCCGAGAACAGCAGGTACTTGGCGGTCGACGGACCGACCAGCGACACCAGCCGCCGGGTCGACGACGAGCGGTAGACGACACCGAGCTTCGCCGGCGTGATCCCGAACCGCGCGCCCTCCTCCGCGAACCGCAGATCACAGGCGACGGCCAACTGGGCGCCGCCGCCCACGCAGTAGCCGCGTACGGCGGCCAGCGTCGGCTTCGGGAACGCGGCGAGCGCCTCCTCGGCCCGCACGCCGAGGTCCTGTATCGCGTCACCGGGCTCGCGCAGCGCCCCGATGTCGGCGCCCGCGCTGAAGGAGTCACCGGCGCCGGTGAGCACCAGGGCCCGTACGGCGGGATCCTCCGCCATCCGGGCCAGCACACCGGGCAGCGCCCGCCACATGTCCGCAGTCAGCGCGTTGTGCTTGGCGGGGTGGGTGATGGTCACCGTGGCGACCCCGTCGGCGACGGCGCCGGCCAGGTGCGGCGTCGCGGTCTCGATGGGCTCCATGCGCCGGATGCTATCGGGGCGGGACGGTCCGTGATCGCGAAGGTCCGGAAAGATGAGGGCGGGATGACGCCATCGCCGGTCAGTAGCCGGACGCGATCGGACGGACCCGGACACAATCCGTCGATTGGCGCTGACTTCTGTTCAGTGAGACGGTCCGCGCGGCCGTGTTCCCAAGACTCTGGACCCGAGGAACAGCGCGTCGGAGCGCTGCCGAACCGAGGGTGGGTGCACGGTGGTGGAGAGCCCCGGGAGTGTCCCGGCCGGACCGCTTCCGTACGAGGGGGTCTGGCGGTTCACGGCGGCCTCGGTCGAGATCTCCGTGCCACAGGCGCGGCGCGCCGTGCGTGACCTGCTGGCGCGTCAGGGCGCCCCCGTGCCCGAGGACACCGTGCAGGGCCTGCTGCTGATCGTCTCGGAGCTGGTGACCAACGCCGTACGGCACGCGGCCCTGCTGTCGCCCGAGATCGCGGTGGAGGTCGCCATCGCCGCCGACTGGATCCGGGTCTCCGTGGAGGACAACCACCCGTACCGGCCGAAGGCGCTGGAGCGGGACTACGGGCAGACCGGCGGGCGCGGTCTGCTGCTCGTACGGGAGATCACCCTGGAGGCGGGCGGCACCTGCGACGTCGAGCACACGGCGAGCGGCGGGAAGATCATCTGGGCGCTGCTCCCGCTGACGCCCGACGCCGCGGTGGCGGCGGCCCGGGAAGCCGGGGAAGTCCAGGAGGTCCGCGAGGGTGCTACCAGCCCCCGGCCGACCCCGTGAGCTCCCTGACCGCCGGGCGCGCCGCGTCCAGCACGGTCATGAACCAGGCGGAGAACGGAGCCGACCGGTGCCGCTCGGCCAGCTCGTCCGGTGTGACGAAGGCCGTGTCACCGATCTCCGAGGGGTCCGGCCGCAGCGTCGCTTGGGCCAGTCCGACGAAGAGGTGGTTGTACTCCTGCTCGACCAGCCCGGACGCCGGGTCCGGATGGTTGTAGCGGACCGTCCCCGCCTCGGCGAGCAGGGTGGGGGAGATGCCCAGCTCCTCGTAGGTCCGGCGGGCGGCGGCGGCGAAGGGCGCCTCTCCCGGATACGGGTGCCCGCAGCAGGTGTTCGACCAGACGCCGGGGGAGTGGTACTTGCCGAGCGCGCGGCGCTGGATCAGCAGCCGGCCCTGCTCGTCGAAGAGGAAGACGGAGAACGCCCGGTGCAGCTGCCCCGGTGCCTGATGTGCCGCGAGCTTCTCGGCCGTGCCGATGGTGTTGCCGTCCTCGTCGACCAGCTCCAGCATGATCGATTCTTGTACGCCGTTCGGCGAACTGTTCGCCGCAGTGACAGGTGTGGTCGGCATAGCCATCCTTCGCTTCGGTCTCGGCCCCCAAGTCTGCCGTACGAGAGCGTGTTGTCCCCACTTCCGCGAAACGGGCATGTCCGCCCCCGCGATGTGCTCCACGGGGGCGGACACGGCTGCCGCTACTCTCCCTGCGCCCGGTCCGGCCGCAGGACGTAGCCGGTGTACCCGTACTCCGTGCCGTGCTCACGGCGCATCGCGATCTCGGCGCGCGTCAGGGCCAGCGCCCGCGCCATGCCGGGCGCCTGCGGATCCGCCGCGTCGGCCCGCTCGCCGAGCGGCCCGTAGTACTCGTCCCAGTCGCTCTCCGGCTGCGGGTACACCTCCAGCACCGTGTAGCCGGCGGCGACGGCGGCCGCGGAGTTCTCCTCGCTCGTACGGAGCGGGTACTGCTCGTCCCAGAAGGCCCGCGCCTCGGGGCCCGGCCGGGCCGTCGTCCACTCGCACTCGGTGACGACGAGTGTGCCGCCGGGTGCCAGCAGCCGGCGCCAGCGGGCCAGAGCGTTGTCGAAGCCGATGGAGTAGGCGGAACTCTCCGCCCAGAGCAGGTCGAACGACCCGTCCGGGTAGGGGAGTTCGGCCATGTCCGCCCGCTCCGTGCGAATCGACCCGCCGAGCCCGCGAGCGGCGGCGCCGCGCCGCAGCTCGTCCAGGAACGGTCCGTGCAGATCGACGGCGGTCACCCGCGCGCCGGCCTCCGCCGCCAGCAGGAGCGCCACCCTGCCGGGACCGCAGCCCAGGTCGAGGGCGCGTGGGGCCGACGGCAGCGGTCCCGCGGAGGACAGCAGCCGCCGGGTGGTGGCGTCGGAGCCCGGCCCCTGCCGGGGCAGGCCGTGGTGCAGGGAGAAGAACGCGTCGTACAGCTCGGCGTCCGCCGATCCGTCGTGCGTGTGCTGTGCGTCGTTGTCGGTCAACGTGAGAACCCTCTGTGTGAAGGGGCTCCGGGTGCCCCACGGGGATGTCCGGCCTTCGTCAGTGGCAGAGATTCGCCTCGTGCTCGGCGTGCCCCACCGGCTCCAGCTGGAAGGTGCAGTGCGCCACGTCGAAGTGGCTGCCGAGACAGCCCTGGAGATCGTGGAGCATCTTCTCGTGACCGACGCTGTCCAGTACGGACTGGTCCACCACCACGTGCGCCGAGAGCACCGGCATCCCCGAGGTGATCGTCCAGGCATGCAGGTCGTGCACGTCCGCCACCCCCGGGAGCGCCACCATGTGTGCCCTGACCTCGGCCATGTCGACGCCCTTGGGAGCGGCCTCCAGCAGCACGTTCAGCGTCTCACGCAGCAGCTTCACCGTCCTCGGGACGATCATCAGACCGATCACCAGGGACGCGATCGGGTCTGCCGCCTGCCAGCCGGTGGTCAGGATGACCGTCGCCGAGATCAGTACGGCGACCGAACCGAGGGTGTCGGCCAGCACCTCCAGGTATGCCCCGCGCACATTGAGGCTCTCCTTCTGGCCGCGCGTCAGCAGGGAGAGCGAGATCAGGTTGGCGACCATGCCGACGGCCGCGAAGGCGATCGTGAGCCCGCCCTTGGTGTCGGCGGGGGTGATGAAGCGCTCGACCGCCTCGTAGAGCAGGAACCCGCCGACACCGAGCAGCAGCACACAGTTGGCGAGCGCGGCCAGGATCTCGGCGCGGGCGAGGCCGAACGTACGGTTGCCCGTCGACGGCCTGTTGGCGAAGTGGACGGCCAGCAGCGCCAGGGCCAGACCGACCGCGTCCGTCGCCATGTGCGCGGCGTCGGCGATCAGGGCCAGGGAGTCCGAGGCGATGCCGCCGATGATCTCCACCACCATCACCGACAGGGTGATCACCAGCGCGATCCGCAGCCGTCCCCTGTAGGCGGCCGTCGCCGTCCCCGGCGGCGGCGCGCCGCCGTGCGAATGCCCGTGCCCAGCCCCCATGCCGATTCCTCCCGGATCGTTCGAGCCGATGCGGCCAGTGAACTACGGGTGGGGGGTATCGGGCAACACGGCACTGAACACCGTTGTCATTACCTCTGACCTGCGGTGATGGCCGCAGGTCAGCGAAGTGACAAGATCGTTCACGGGTCAGTCCGCGGTCGGCTCCGGATGGCGCAGCCGCCATCCCTCCCACGCCGATTCGACCATCTCGCGTACCCCGTGCCGCGCTGTCCAGCCCAGGTCCGCGGTGATCGACTCCACCGACGCGACGGCCTTCGCCGCGTCGCCCGGCCGGCGGGACTCGACCACCGGGGGGAGCGTGTGACCCGTGACCTCGGCCACCAGATCCGCGAGTTCCCGCACCGACACGCCCTCACCGCGCCCGATGTTGTACGTCAGGTCGCCCGGCGAACCCGGCCCGGTCAGCCGCCGGGCGACGGCCAGATGCGCGTCGGCGAGATCCGCGACATGGATGTAGTCCCGCACGCAGGTGCCGTCCGGCGTCGGGTAGTCCGCGCCGAAGATCCGCATCGGCTCACCGCGCGAGATCCGGTCGAAGAACATCGGGATGATGTTGAACACCCCGGTGTCCGCCAGATCGGGCCGCGCAGCCCCCGCCACGTTGAAGTAACGCAGACACGCCGTGGACAGCGAGTGGGCCCGGCCCGTGGCGCGCACCAGCCACTCACCCGTGAGCTTCGTCTCGCCGTACGGGTTGATCGGCACCGCCGGGGTCTTCTCCGTGATCAGCTCCACATCGGGCACGCCGTACACGGCCGCCGACGACGAGAAGAGGAACCGCTCGACCCCGGCGGCGACCACGGCCTCCAGCAGCACCGTGAGACCGTGCACGTTCTGCCGGTAGTAGTCGAGCGGGTGCGCGACCGACTCACCCACCTGCTTCTTGGCCGCGAGATGCACCACACCGGTCACCGAGTGCTCGGCCAGCGCCCGGTCCACGACCTCCCGGTCCAGCAACGAGCCGCGCACCAGGGGGATTTCGGCGGGCAGCCGGTCCGGGACTCCGGACGAGACGTCGTCGAGGACGACGACCCGCTCTCCCGCCCCGGTCATGGACAGCGCCACATGCGCCCCGATGTACCCCGCTCCACCTGTGATCAGCCAAGTCATGCCGTCACCTTAGAGCCTGCGGCCGGGCCGCCCCGGCTGTCGTACGGTTACCGGACGTTCACCCGCCGGTCGCGGCTTCGACGGTGCAGACCATGTGGAGTCGGACATGTCTTACGGGACCCCCGGGGCCCCTGACGGCCGCGGTTTGTGAGGCGGGGCACCGATCGACAATGATGATCTCCCGGCGGGTCGGAATTGGCCCGGCTCATGGCGTCCGGCGCGTGAACGGGCAGTGAATTCGGGTTTCCGTTCATCCGATAGCCTCTGCCGACGTGCCGCCGGCCCGGATACCGGGCAGAGCCGCCGCGCGTCCGCCCTGTCAGTGTCAAGGAGTGAGTTCGTCTGTCGACCGCCATCCTCACCGGTACGCCGGTACCCGGATCGCCGCTCGAAGGCGATCTGCGGTCGCTGGGATTCGACGTGCGCACCGCGCCCGACGCGGCCACGGCGCTGAGCCTGCTCGCCGCCGCACCGGCCGCCCACCGCGTCGCCCTCGTCGATCAGCGTTTCGTCGGTCATCTCCACACGCTGCGGCTCGCGTTGACCGATCCCCGCTTCCCCGCGGCGGCCGTCACCGGCGCGCTGACCGCACGGCCGGAGGCGCGTGCCGCGCTGTCCGTGGCGCTGACCACCGTGACGAGCGGCACAGCCGCCGACGGCACGGCGACGGACCGCACGGCCACCGACCGCACGGTGACCGATCGCACGGACGTACCGGCCGACGCCCCCGCCGTACGCACCGGCCGCGCCGGTGTCGTCACGGAGGCCGGGCAGCCCGTCACCCACACCGCCCCCGCGGTCTCCGGACTCCCGCTCGCCGACCGGGTCGCCGCCGCCCTGGAGGCCGACGGCACCCCCGTCCAGCACCCGGATCTCGGCTCGCTCGTCGCCGCCGTCCCGGACGCACCGGCCGACCGTCAGCGGGCGCTCTCCGCCGTCGCCGCCGTCGACGACGAGGCCGTACGCCTGCGCTCGGCCGTCAAGGCCCGTGACGGCTTCTTCACGACCTTCTGCGTCAGCCCCTACTCCCGCTACCTCGCCCGCTGGTGCGCCCGGCGCGGACTGACCCCCAACCAGGTCACCACCGCGTCCCTGTTCACCGCGCTGATCGCGGCGGGCTGCGCGGCGACCGGCACCCGCGGCGGCTATGTCGCGGCCGGAGTGCTGCTGATCCTCTCCTTCGTACTGGACTGCACCGACGGGCAGCTCGCCCGCTACTCGTTGCAGTACTCGACGATGGGCGCCTGGCTGGACGCGACCTTCGACCGCGCCAAGGAGTACGCGTACTACGCCGGACTCGCGATCGGCGCGGCCCGGGGCGGCGACGACGTATGGGCGCTCGCGCTGGCCGCGATGGTGCTCCAGACCGTGCGGCACGTCGTCGACTTCTCCTTCAACGAGGCGAACCACGACTCCACCGCGGCCCCGGCCGCCGCCGCCGGGGGCAAGGCGGCCAAGGCCGTCGTCGGCACCCCCACCACCGCCCTCTCCAGCAGGCTCGACAGCGTCGGCTGGACGGTCTGGGTACGCAGGATGATCGTGCTGCCGATCGGCGAGCGCTGGGCGATGATCGCCGTCCTCACCGCCCTGACCACCCCCCGGATCGTCTTCTACGCGCTCCTCGCGGGCTGCGCCTTCGCCGCCTGCTACACCACCGCGGGCCGCGTCCTGCGCTCGGTGACCCGCAGGGCCGTCCGTACCGACCGGGCCACGCGGGCGCTCGCGGACCTCGCCGACACGGGACCGCTCGCCGAACTGGTGGCCCGCGTGACCCGGCGCCCGGCCCGCGCGCTGCCCGGCGTACTGCCCCTGCTGATCGCCGTCGCGGGCGCCGCCGCCGCCGTCTCCACGGCCGCCTTCGGCCCGCTCGACAGCCCCGTGGTCGTCCTCGGCGCCCTGCTGTACGTGGTGACCTCGGGCATCGCCGTCGCCCACCGCATGGGCGGCGCGCTCGACTGGCTCATCCCGCCGGTCTTCCGGGCCGCCGAGTACGGCACGATCCTGGTGCTCGCCGCCCGCGCGGATGTCCCCGGCGCCCTTCCCGCGGCGTTCGGGCTGGTCGCGGCCGTCGCCTACCATCACTACGACACGGTGTACCGCATCCGCGGCGGCGCCGGAGCCCCGCCCCGGTGGCTCGTCCGGGCACTCGGCGGACACGAGGGCCGCACGCTGCTCGTCGCCGGTCTCGCCGCCTTCTCCACGGCCGAATCCGACTTCCCGCCGGCTCTGACGGTGCTCGCCGTCGTCGTCGCCGTGATCGCGCTCTCGGAGTCCATCCGGTTCTGGGTGTCCTCCGGAGCCCCCGCCGTACACGACGAAGGAGAAACCGCATGATCGGCCTCGTACTGGCAGCCGGTGCCGGCAGGCGCCTGCGCCCCTACACCGACACGCTCCCCAAGGCCCTCGTGCCCGTGGACGGCGACACGACCGTCCTCGACCTGACGCTCGGCAACTTCGCGGAGATCGGGCTCACCGAGGCCGCGATCGTCGTCGGCTACCGCAAGGAGGCCGTGTACGAGCGCAAGGAGGCCCTGGAGGCGAAGTACGGCCTCAGCCTCACGCTGGTCGACAACGACAAGGCCGAGGAGTGGAACAACGCCTACTCCCTGTGGTGCGCCCGTGACGTCATCAAGCGCGGTGTGATCCTCGCCAACGGCGACACCGTCCACCCGGTCTCCGTCGAGCGCACCCTGCTCGCCGCCCGCGGCGAGGGCCGGCGGATCATCCTCGCCCTCGACGCCGTGAAGCACCTGGCCGACGAGGAGATGAAGGTCATCACCGAGCCGGACAAGGGCGTGCGGCGGATCACGAAGCTGATGGACCCCGCCACCGCCACCGGCGAGTACATCGGCGTCACCCTCATCGAGCCCGAGGCGGCCGAGGAACTCGCCGACGCCCTGAAGGCCACCTTCGAGCGCGACCCCGACCTCTACTACGAGGACGGCTACCAGGAACTCGTGAACCGGGGCTTCACCATCGACGTCGCCCCCATCGGGGACGTCCCCTGGGTGGAGATCGACAACCACGACGACCTCGCGAAGGGCCGTGTCATCGCGTGCCAGTACTGACCCGACTCATCCCGTCCCCGGTCGTCGTCGACATCACGCGCGGCGCCATGGACGATCTCGCCGGCCTCCTCGCCGACCAGCGGATCTCCGCCTCCGGCAAGCTCGCGATCGCCATCAGCGGGGGCTCGGGGCTGGCGCTGCGCGAGAAGCTGGCCCCCGTACTGCCCGACGCCGACTGGTTCCTGGTCGCGGACGGCACCATCGACTGCGCGGTCAAGCTCGCCGACGACATAAAGGGCAAGCGGTACGACGCCGTCGTCGGGCTCGGCGGCGGCAAGATCATCGACGTCGCGAAGTACGCGGCGGCCCGCGTGGGCCTGCCGATGGTGGCCGTCGCCACCAACCTCTCGCACGACGGCATCTGCTCGCCGATCTCCACCCTGGACAACGACAACGGCCGTGGCTCGTACGGCGTCCCGACCCCCATCGCGATCGTCGTCGACCTCGATGTCGTCCGCGACGCCCCGGACCGCTTCGTCCGCTCGGGCATCGGCGACGCGCTCTCCAACATCTCCGCCATCGCGGACTGGGAACTGTCCCACGAGATCAACGGTGAGCCCGTGGACGGTCTGGCCGCCGCCATGGGCCGTACCGCCGGGGAGGCCGTCCTGCGCCACCCCGGCACCGTCGGCGACGACGAGTTCCTGACCGTCCTGGCCGACGCCCTCGTCCTCACGGGCATCGCCATGTCGATCAGCGGCGACTCCCGCCCGTCGTCCGGCGCCTGCCACGAGATCAGCCACGCCTTCGACCTGCTCTTCCCCAAGAGGGCGGCGAGCCACGGCGAGCAGGTCGGGATGGGCGCCGCCTTCGCGATGCATCTGCGCGGCGCGCACGCGCAGTCCCAGCTCATCGCCGAAGTGCTGCGACGGCACGGGCTGCCGGTGCTGCCGGCCGAGATCGGTTTCAGCCTGGACGAGTTCGTCCGGGCCGTGGAATACGCACCGCAGACCCGTCCGGGACGCTTCACGATCCTGGAGCACCTCAACCTGTCCCCGGACCAGATCAAGGACGCCTACGTCGACTATGCAAAAGCCATCGGTAGCTGAACTACGCCCGGTCGTACACCCCCCGGGTGTCAAGGACCGGCGGAGCGGCGAGCACTGGGGGGGCCGGCTCTACATGCGCGAGGTCTCCCTGCGCATCGACCGGCACCTGGTGAACACGCGCGTCACGCCCAACCAGGTGACCTACGTGATGACCGCCGCGGCCGTCCTCGCCGCCCCCGCGCTCCTGGTGCCCGGGATCGCGGGCGCGGTGCTCGGTGTGGTGATGGTCCAGCTCTATCTGCTGCTGGACTGCGTCGACGGGGAGATCGCCCGCTGGAAGAAGCAGTACTCGATGACCGGCGTCTACATGGACCGGGTCGCCGCGTACCTGTGCGACGCCGCCGTGCTGCTCGGCTTCGGCCTGCGCGCCGCCGACCTGTGGGGCACCGGGCGGATCGACTGGCTCTGGGCGTTCCTCGGCACCCTGGCCGCCCTCGGCGCGATCCTGATCAAGGCCGAGACCGACCTGGTCGGTGTCGCCCGCCACCAGCAGGGCCTGCCGCCGGTCAAGGAGACCGCGTCCGAGCCCCGCTCGTCCGGCATGGCGCTGGCCCGTCGGGCCGCCGGGGCGCTGAGGTTCCACCGCCTCATCCTCGGTATCGAGGCGTCGCTGCTGATCCTTGTCCTGGCGATCCTGGACACGGTCCGCGACGACCTGTTCTTCTCCCGGCTCGGCGTCGCCGTACTGGCCGGTATCGCGGTCGTGCAGACGCTGCTGCACCTCGTGTCGATCCTCGCCTCCAGCAGGCTGAGGTGAGTGACATGCGGCTCGGCGCGGTGATCATCACCATGGGCAACCGCCCCGACGACCTCCGGGCCCTCATCGACTCCGTGGCCAAGCAGGACGGCGACCCGATCGACGTCGTGGTCGTCGGCAACGGCGCCCCGGTCGGCGACGTGCCCGACGGCGTACGGACCGTGGAGCTGCCCGAGAACCTCGGCATCCCCGGTGGCCGCAACGTCGGCATCGAGGCGTTCGGCCCGTCCGGCGGTGACGTGGACGCCCTGCTCTTCCTCGACGACGACGGGCTGCTGCCCGGCACCGACACCGCCGAACTGGTCCGCGAGGCGTTCGCCGCCGACCCGGTCCTCGGCATCATCAGCTTCCGGATCGCCGACCCGGAGACCGGTCTCACCCAGCGCCGCCACGTCCCCCGGCTGCGCGCCTCCGACCCGCTGCGGTCCTCCCGCGTGACGACCTTCCTGGGCGGCGCCAACGCCGTCCGCACGAAGGTCATCGCCGAGGTCGGCGCCCTGCCCGGCGACTTCTTCTACGCGCACGAGGAGACCGACCTCGCCTGGCGTGCGCTGGACGCGGGCTGGATGATCGACTACCGCTCCGACATGGTGCTCTTCCACCCCACGATGCCGCCGTCCCGGCACGCGGTCTACCACCGCATGGTGGCCCGCAACCGGGTCTGGCTCGCGCGCCGCAACCTGCCCGCCCCCGTCGTACCCGTCTATCTCGGCGTGTGGATCCTGCTCACCCTCGCCCGCCGCCCGACCGTCCCCGCGCTGAAGGCATGGTTCGGCGGTTTCCGGGAAGGCTGGTCCACTCCGTGCGGTCCCCGCCGGCCCATGAAGTGGCGTACGGTGTGGCGGCTGACCCGACTGGGCCGACCGCCTGTCATCTGACAGGCTCGGCTCTGAGAGCATCGGGGACGGGTCTGCTGTCCGGACCGGGCCCCGCCCGGCACGATCCGAACGACAGACCCTTACTCCCGGGTCCCGGCCGTCCAGCCTGTGCCCGACCGGCTGCGCATCTTGAACACGAAAGTTTCAACTTGTGAGTGACACAACCCATGACGGCGCGATCGCGATGAGCGCCCCGCCGTCACCCGACGACGGTCTGTCCTCGGCCGAACTGGCCGCCAAGTACGGCCTGTCGGTGAGCGGTGCCCGTCCGGGACTGGCCGAGTACATCCGCAAGCTGTGGGGCCGGCGCCACTTCATCTTCGCCTTCTCCCAGGCGAAGCTCACGGCCCAGTACAGCCAGGCGAAGCTCGGTCAGCTCTGGCAGGTGGCGACCCCGCTGCTCAACGCCTTCGTCTACTTCCTGATCTTCGGCCTGATCCTCAACGCGGGCCGCGGGATGGAGATCAAGGTCTACATCCCGTTCCTGGTGACGGGCGTGTTCGTGTTCGCCTTCACCCAGACGTCCGTGATGGCGGGTGTGAAGTCGATCTCGGGCAACCTCGGACTGGTGCGCGCCCTGCACTTCCCGCGCGCCTCGCTGCCCATCTCCTTCGCGCTCCAGCAGCTCCAGCAGCTGATGTTCTCGATGATCGTGCTGCTGACCGTGGTGGTCGCCTTCGGCAGCCTGCCGGGCCTGTCCTGGCTGCTGGTGCTGCCCGTGCTGGTGCTCCAGTTCTTCTTCAACACCGGGCTGGCGCTGATCATGGCGCGGCTGGGCAGCAAGACACCCGACCTCGCCCAGCTGATGCCGTTCATCATGCGGACCTGGATGTACGCGTCGGGCGTGATGTTCTCCATCCCGCTGATGCTCGCCAACAAGCCGGACTGGCCGAGCTGGATCGTCGACGTACTCCAGTACAACCCCGCCGCCATCTACATGGACCTCATCCGCTTCGCGCTGATCGACGGATACGGCTCCGAGAACCTGCCCCAGCACGTGTGGGCCTCGGGTCTCGCCTGGTCGCTGCTCGTCGGCATCGCGGGCTTCGTGTACTTCTGGAAGGCTGAGGAACGGTACGGCCGTGGCTGAACTCGACAAGCAGGGACGCGTCCCCACCGTCATCGCCGACGACGTGCACATCGTGTACCGCGTCAACGGCGGCGGCGGAGGCAAGGGCAGCGCGACCGCGGCGCTGAGCCGCATACTCAGGCGCGAGAAGGGCGAATCGCGCGGAGTCCGCAAGGTCCACGCCGTCAGGGGGGTCACCTTCACCGCCTACCGCGGCGAGGCGATCGGTCTGATCGGCACCAACGGCTCCGGGAAGTCGACCCTGCTGCGCGCCATCGCGGGGCTGCTGCCCACGGAGCACGGCAACGTGTTCACCGACGGCCAGCCCTCGCTGCTCGGTGTCAACGCGGCGCTGATGAACGATCTCACCGGCGAGCGCAATGTCATCCTGGGTGGTCTGGCCATGGGCATGACCCGCGAGCAGGTACGGGAGCGCTACCAGTCCATCGTCGACTTCTCCGGCATCAACGAGAAGGGCGACTTCATCACCCTGCCGATGCGCACGTACTCCTCCGGTATGGCCGCCCGGCTCCGCTTCTCCATCGCGGCGGCCAAGGACCACGACGTCCTCATGATCGACGAGGCGCTGGCCACCGGTGACCGCAAGTTCCAGATCCGCTCCGAGGCGCGGATCCGTGAGCTGCGCAAGGAGGCGGGCACCGTCTTCCTGGTCAGCCACAGCAACAAGTCGATCAGGGACACCTGTGACCGGGTGCTGTGGCTGGAGAAGGGCGAACTCCTGATGGACGGCCCGACGGACGAGGTGCTCAAGGCGTACGAGAAGGAGACCGGCAAGTAGCCGGTCCCCCAAGGGAGTCAGGGGCCCAGACCGCGCAACACGGGATCCGCGCCCCCCGGCACGGGGGGGGGGGGGGGGGGGGGGAGGAGGGGGGGGGGGGGGGGGGGGGGTGGGGGGGGGGGGGGGGGGGGGGGGGGGGAGGGGGGGGGGGGGGGGGGGGGGGGGGTA
>NZ_JBVJNN010000011.1:0-166511 GCF_055583685.1 Streptomyces sp. NPDC104581 | reverse complement strand
ACGCCAAAACCGACAACCGCCCCCCCCCCCCCCCCCCCCCGTCCCCCCCCCCCCCCCCCCCCCCCCCCCCGGGCCCTGCGTCCGGGCCCTGCGTCCGGGCCGTCAGACGGCCGCCGGCGCCCGGTCCGCTCCGGCGGTGGCGGCCGACTCATCGGAGAGGCCGATCCTCCCGTGCAGCGCGCGCAGCGCGGACGGCGCGTACCAGGCGCCGCGGCCCAGCAGCCGCATCGCGGCGGGTACGAGCACACCGCGTACCGCCACCGCGTCGATGACGATCGCCAGGCCGCTGCCGATGCCGAACATCTGGAGGAAGCTGATCTGGCTCGTCCCGAAGGCGAAGAAGCTCACGGCCAGCAGTCCGGCCGCCATGCTGACGATCCTCCCGGTACGGGCCAGGCCCTGGGTGACGGTCGTCGTCCGGTCCGCGCCCGCGTCGTGCAGCTCCTTCATCCGGCTGGTCACGAACACCTCGTAGTCCATGGACAGACCGAAGGCGACGCAGAACAGCAGCACGGTCATCGAGGTGTCCATGGGCTGGGGGGTGAAGCCCAGCAGCGAGGACAGATGGCCGTCCTGGAAGATCCACACCATCGCGCCGATCGCGGCCGACAGGCTGATCGCGTTGAGCAGCAGGGCGCGCAGCGGCTGGACGACGCTGCCGGTGAACAGGAACAGCAGCGCGAACGTCGTCACGAGGACCAGCCCGATCGCCAGGGGCAGCCGGTCACCGATGGACCGACGGGAGTCGACCAGTGCCGCGTCCGTGCCGCCGACCAGCATCTCGGTGCCCGCGGGCCGGTCCACGGCGCGGATGTCCGCCACCAGGTCCTGGGCGGCGCCGGACTTGGGCGCGGTGTCGGTGACGACGGCGAGACGCTGCGCGTCTGGCCGGGCGAGTCCGGCGCCGGCCGGGCCGGGCGGCTCGCTCCGTCCGTCGGTGTAGCTGCCGGTGGAGGCGTCGACGCGTACGACACCGTCGAGCCGGGACAGTTCGGCCGCGTACGCCGCCAGCGGCGCCGCCGCGACGGCGGAGGTGCTGACGATCTGGACGGCGCCCGCCTCGTCGGCCGGGAAGTCGTGCCGGACCGCTGTCGCGACCTGTCGGCCGGCCGCGTCCTCGGGCAGCACCCGTTCGTCGGGCGTACCGAACGTGACCCCGAGCAGCGGGCTCGCGACCAGCAGCAGTACGGCGAGCACGGGCAGCGCGGTGAGGGCGGGGCGGCGCATGACGAGAGCGGCGAGCCGCCCCCAGAAGGGCGCGTCGGAGCGGCGCCCCCTCGCCCACGGCAGTCGCCCTTTGTTGACCCGGTGACCCAGCACGGCGAGCAGCGGCGGCACCACGAACAGGGCGGCGACGACCGCGATCAGGACCACGCCGATCCCCGCGTAGGCGAAGGACCGCAGGAAGAACGGCGGGAAGACCAGCAGCGCCGCGAGCGCGGCGGCGACGGTCGCGGCCGAGAACAGGATCGTGCGTCCCGCCGTCCGTACCGTCGTGCGCAGCGCCTCGGGGACCCCTTCGCCCGCGGTGAGCTGTTCGCGGAAGCGGCTCACCAGGAGGAGCGCGTAGTCGATGCCGAGGCCCAGACCGAGCGCGGTCGTGAGGTTGATCGCGAAGACGGACACCTCGGTCAGGCTGCCGAGGGCGGAGAGCAGCGCGAACGTGCCGACGATCGCGATCAGGCCGATCACCAGGGGCAGCGTCGCGGCCACCAGGCTGCCGAAGGCCAGGACCAGCAGCACGAGTGTGACGGGTACGGCGATCGCCTCGGCCACGGCCAGGTCGCCGGAGACCTGTGAGCCGACGTCGATGCTCACCGCGCTCTCACCGCCCGCCCGGACCTCGACCCCGTCGCGGTCACCGGTGTAGCGGTCGATGAGCCGCTCGGCGCGTTCGCCGCGCTCGGTCTCGTCCCCCTTCACATGGAGGGCGATCAGGGCCTCGCCGCCGTTCTCGGAGATCAGCCGCGGGCTCCGGGTGTCCCAGTACGAGACCACGTTGCTCACGGCGGGATCGTCCTTGAGGCCCTCGGTGATGGAGCGGCCCCGCTCGTCGACGGCGGGGGAGCCGGGCCCCTGCCGCCCGCCGTCCCCGGAGCCGATCAGGAACAGCAGGTTGGTCTCGCCCCCGAACCTCTCGTCGATCCGGACGGCGGCGCGCGAGGACTGCGCGTCGGGGTCGTCGAATCCGCCGCCGAGCAGTTTGCCGAAGGCGCCCGCGCCGAGCACGCCCATGGCGACGACGGCGACGGCGGCCAGTACGAGTAGGAGCCGTGACCTCTTCAGGGCCAGCTCAGCGATCTTGGACAGCACGGGATCCCCCATCTCCGATGTTAACGGCGTCAACAATGACTCTGACAGGGGATGTTAATGCTGTCAACATCGGGCAGGATGGGGGCATGGAGACCAACCGCGCGAACCGGGGGGCCAAAGCCGGCTATCACCACGGCGACCTGCGCAACGCGCTGATCGCCGCCGGAGTGGAGCTGGCGACCGATGGCGGACCGGCGAAGATCGTGCTGCGCGAGGCGGCCCGCCGCGCCGGCGTCTCGCCCACCGCTGCCTACCGGCACTTCGCTGGGCAGGGCGATCTGCTCCTCGCGGTCAAGATCCACGCGCAGCAGCTGCTCGCCGACGCCATGGAGCGGGTCGCGGCCGGTCTGCCCCCGGGTGGCCACCCCGGAGCCGCCGCCGAGCGCCGCCTGGCCGCGATCGGCCGGGGTTACGTGGGCTTCGCCCTGGAGCACCCCGGCCTCTTCCGTACCGCCTTCTCCCACCCGGTGCCGGGTACGGACGAGGACGCCGGATGGGGCGGTGTGACACCACCCGCCGACAATCCCCAGTACCGCTCGTACAACCTGCTCAGCCAGGCGCTGGACGAACTGGTCGCCACCGGCCGCATGCCCGCCGCCAACCGGCCCGGAGCCGAGGCCGCCGCCTGGTCGACGGCGCACGGCCTCGCGATGCTCCTCCTCGACGGCCCGATGCGGCTGCTCCCGGCCGCGGACCGCGACGCCGTGATAGGCCGCACGACCGACACGATCGTCGCCGGTCTCCTGGTTCCGCGCGACGGCGCTCCCCATGACGACCCCGGGGGCCGGTGAGTGGATCATGCGGGGATCGTGTGCCGAGACCGTGTGGAGTCCCCGTCGGGCGCCGCGCCCGGCCGCCGCTCCCCGGCCGGTGTCCGGCGCCGCTCCGGCCCGCCCATGGCCCGTGAACAGTCAAGATTCCGTCAAGTCCCGCACCCCGGCGGGAGGTTGAGGTCGGCCCAGCCGCCCTCGCCGCGGCCGAGGTGCCCCGGCGCGGCCATGGCCGTTGTACGACGTAAGCTGTAGCGGTGCTGATTCGTGGCAAGAGCGGCGATACGTCCGTAAGCCCCGGCTGACCCTTCGAGGGTCCGCCAGATCGGCGGCATCCCCGTGGTCAGGCCGCGCGGCGTGTCCGAAATGGGATGTTTGGGTCGGCAGTGTAGAACGGGAGACGTGACGGCAATGACGGTTGATCTCCAGCTCCGCGAGGGTCGCGCCGTCCCCGCAGCAGGCGGTTCGCAGTGACGGGCGGCCCCCAGAACCAGGCCGACAGCTCCTCGCGTGCCACTCTCGACAAAGCCTCCGGTGAGAACTTCCCGGTCGCCCCCTTCTTCCTGCCCCGCGCCTGGCGCGAGGACCTGATGGCCGTCTACGGCTACGCCCGCCTCGTCGACGACATCGGCGACGGCGACCTCGCACCCGGCGGCGCCGACGCCCGCCACCTCGGCCTCGACCCCGCGCGTACGGACGACAGGCTCGCCATGCTGGACGCCTTCGAGGCCGACCTGGGCCGGGTGTTCGATCCGGCGGGTCCGGGCCCCGGCCATCCGCTGCTGCGGGGCATCGTCCCCACCGTCCGGCGCCACCGGCTCACTCCCGAGCCGTTCCTCCGTCTGATCGAGGCCAACCGCCAGGACCAGTCCGTACGGCGCTACGGCACCTACGACGACCTGCTCGCGTACTGCGAACTCTCCGCAAACCCCGTAGGCCGCCTCGTCCTCGCCATCACCGGCACCACCAGCCCCGAACGCGTGCGCTGCTCCGACGCCGTCTGCACCGCGCTCCAGATCGTCGAGCACATCCAGGACGTCGCCGAGGACCTCGCCGAGGACCGGATCTATCTGCCCGCCGACGACATGAAGCGCTTCCATGTCTCCGAGGCGGACCTCGCCGCACCGACGGCGAGTGCCTCCGTACGGAGCCTGATCGCCTTCGAGGCCGAGCGCGCCGGCCAACTCCTGGACGAGGGAGGGCCGTTGGTCCACAGCGTCCGGGGCAGGCTCCGGCTGCTCCTCGCCGGATTCGTCGGCGGGGGGCGCGCCGCCCTCTCCTCGGTGGCCGCCGTGGGACACGATGTACTGCCCGGACCGCCCAAAGCCACCACACCACGTCTGCTGCGTGAAGTGGGAGCAGTCCTGCGGAAATCGCACAGAGAGGGGTGAGCCGGATCGTGGAGCAACAGCCCCCCGCGTCGGCGCCGGTACTGGCCGCGTACAGCTACTGCGAGGCCGTCACCGGGCAGCAGGCCCGTAATTTCGCCTACGGCATCCGGCTGCTGCCCGCCGAGAAGCGGCAGGCGATGTCGGCGCTCTACGCGTTCTCGCGGCGCGTCGACGACATCGGCGACGGCACGCTGGAGCCCGACGCCAAGCAGTCGAGACTGGAGGACACCCGCGCCCTCCTCGCACGGATCGCACAGGGGCGGGTCGAGGAGGACGACACCGACCCCGTGGCCGTGGCGCTCTCCGACGCGACCCGCCGCCTCGGGCTCCCGCTCGACGGGCTCGACGAACTGATCGACGGTGTCCTCATGGACGTCAAGGGCGAGACGTACGAGACCTGGGACGACCTCAAGATCTACTGCCGCTGTGTCGCCGGAGCCATCGGCAGGCTCTCGCTCGGGGTGTTCGGCACCGACCCCGCCGCGGCCGGCACCGAGCGCGCGCCCGAGTACGCCGACACCCTGGGCCTCGCCCTCCAGCTCACCAACATCCTGCGCGACGTCCGTGAGGACGCCGCCAACGGCCGCACCTACCTGCCCGCCGACGACCTCGCCAAGTTCGGCTGCTCGGCGGGCTTCGGCGCCGCCGTCCCGCCCGCCGGCGCCGACTTCGGCGGACTCGTCCGCTTCGAGGTCAGACGGGCCCGCGCGCTCTTCGCCGAGGGCTACCGGCTGCTGCCCATGCTCGACCGGCGCAGCGGCGCCTGCGTCGCCGCGATGGCGGGCATCTACCGCCGGCTGCTCGACCGCATCGAACGCGACCCCGGGGCCGTCCTGCGTGGCCGCGTCTCCCTGCCGGGACGCGAGAAGGCGTACGTCGCCGTGCGCGGCCTCTCCGGTCTCGACGCCAGGAGCATCTCCCGGCAGAGCGTCAGGAGGCGCCCGTGACACTCCCGCAGGGCACCGGCGCCCGCGCCCTCCCGGGCGCCGCGACCGACCCCACGGCCGCACGGCCGACCCACCGGGTACCTGGCGCGTCATCCGCCGCGACAGTCGTGGGGGAGCGCGCATGACGACGACGGACAGCGCGGGCCCCCGCCACGCGGTCGTCGTCGGCGGGGGCATCGCCGGGGTCACCGCCGCACTCCAGCTCGCCGACGCCGGAGTGCGCGTCACCCTGGTCGAGGGCCGCCCCCGCCTCGGCGGTCTCGCCTTCTCCTTCACCCGCGGCGAGTTGACCGTCGACAACGGCCAGCACGTGTACCTGCGCTGCTGCACCGCCTACCGCTGGCTGCTCGACCGGATCGGCGGCGCAGCGCTCGCACCCGTCCAGGACCGGCTCGACATCCCCGTACTCGACGTGGGACGCCCCGACCGGCCCCGCGTCGGACGGCTGCGCCGCGACGCCCTGCCCGTACCGCTGCACCTCGCCGGCGGGCTCGCCGCCTACCCGCACCTCTCGCTCGCGGAGAAGGCGTCCGTGGGACGCGCCGCGCTCGCGCTCAAGGCGCTCGACCCCGCCGACCCGGCGCTCGACGGCATGGACTTCGCGACCTGGCTCCGCCGGCACGGCCAGTCGGCGCGCGCCGTCGACGCGCTGTGGAACCTCGTCTGCGTCGCCACCCTCAACGTCCGCGCGGAGCAGGCGTCCATGGGCCTGGCCGCGATGGTCTTCAAGACCGGACTGCTCTCCGAGCGCGGCGCCGCCGACATCGGCTGGGCACGGGTGCCGCTCGGCGACCTGCACGACACGCTCTCCCGCAAGGCGCTCGACGCCGCGGGCGTACGCACCGAACTGCGCACCCGCGTCAGGGCCGTGGCCCGCACCGCGGACGGGCGCTGGAGCGTCGACGTACCGGGGGAGCGCATCGAGGCGGACACGGTGATCCTCGCCGTACCGCAGCGCGAGACGCACGCCCTGCTGCCCGACGGCGCGCTGGACCGGCCCGGCCGGCTCCTCGACATCGGCACGTCGCCGATCCTCAACGTGCACGTCGTGTACGACCGCCAGGTGCTGCGCCGCCCGTTCTTCGCCGCGATCGGCACCCCCGTGCAGTGGGTCTTCGACCGCACCGACGCCTCGGGGCTGAAGGAGGGGCAGTACGTGGCGCTGTCGCAGTCGGCCGTCGCGGACGAGATCGACCTGCCCGTCGCCGAACTGCGCGAGCGCTATCTGCCCGAGCTGAAACGTCTCCTCCCGGCCGCGAGAAGCGCCGCGGTGCGGGACTTCTTCGTGACCCGGGAGCGGACGGCCACCTTCGCCCCGGCACCCGGCGTGGGGCGGCTGCGCCCCGCCGCCCGCACCCGGGCGGCCGGGCTCTTCCTGGCGGGCGCGTGGACCGCGACCGGCTGGCCGGCGACGATGGAAGGCGCGGTCCGCAGCGGTTTCAGCGCCGCCGGTGAGGCCCTGTCCGAACTGGGCCGCGCCCACCGGCACCCGCTGCGGGAGGCCGCGTGAGACGGGACGCCGCCATGACGGGCGCGACCAGGACGAGTACGGCGACGGCGCGTACGGGACCCATGAGTACTGCGAATAGAGGAGAGACCGTGCCGACTGTGCCCCCGGCCGACCCGGCTGTCGACACCGCGGACGTCTTCGCTCTGCTGGAGCGCGGCCGCACCCTGGCAACCCCCGTGCTGCGGGCCGTCGTCGACCGGCTCGCCCCGCCGATGAACACCGTCGCCGCCTACCACTTCGGCTGGATCGACGCCGAGGGCCGGCCCGCCGACGGCGACGGCGGAAAGGCCGTACGCCCCGCGCTCTCCCTGCTGGCCGCCGAGGCGGCGGGATCGGCGCCCGAGACGGGTGTGCCCGGCGCCGTCGCCGTCGAACTGGTCCACAACTTCTCGCTGCTGCACGACGACCTGATGGACGGCGACGAACAGCGCCGCCACCGCGACACCGTCTGGAAGGTGCACGGCCCCGCCCAGGCGATCCTCGTCGGTGACGCCCTCTTCGCCCTCGCCAACGAGGTCCTGCTGGAGATCGGCACCGCCGGCTCCGGCCGGGCCGCTCGCCGCCTCACCACGGCCAGCCGCAAGCTGATCGACGGCCAGGCGCAGGACATCTCCTTCGAGCACCGCGAGCGGGTCACCGTCGAGGAGTGCCTGGAGATGGAGGGCAACAAGACGGGCGCGCTGCTCGCCTGCGCCGTCTCCATCGGGGCCGTCCTCGGCGGGGCCGACGACCGGACGGCCGACATCCTGGAGTCGTACGGCCACCACCTCGGCCTCGCCTTCCAGGCCGTCGACGACCTGCTCGGCATCTGGGGCGACCCCGTGGCCACCGGCAAGCAGACATGGAGCGATCTGCGGCAGCGCAAGAAGTCCCTGCCGGTCGTCGCCGCGCTCGCCGCGGGAGGCGCGGCGTCGGAACGGCTCGCCGAACTCCTGGCCGCCGACGCCAAGAGCAACGATCTCGACGGCTTCTCCGAGGAGGAGTTCGCCACCAGGGCCGCGCTCATCGAGGAGGCGGGCGGCCGTGAGTGGACCTCCGATGAGGCCCGCAGGCAGCACGCCGTCGCCATCGAGGCCCTGAACCGGGTCGACATGCCCGAACACGTCCGCGCGCGGTTCACCGCGCTCGCCGACTTCGTCGTCGTCCGAAAGAGATGATCACCATCGCGCTTCGCATATCCACGCTCACCGGAGGCTGACACAGCATCAGAAGCCTCCGTAGTCGCCGTCCGGCGGTCCTGACCGATCCGCCGGACGACGGAGACCCCAGCACAGCAGAGGACCAACTGCACGTAAGGGGAAGCCATGACTGCGACGACCGACGGAAGCACCGGGGCCGTGGGACCCCGCGCTGCCGCGGCGAGCGAACCGTCCGACACCACTCCCGCCACGAACGACATCGCGGAGGCCGCACGGCGGGCCACCGCACGCTCCGTCGAGCATCTGCTCGGCCGACAGGACGCCCAGGGCTGGTGGAAGGGCGACCTGGAGACCAACGTCACCATGGACGCCGAGGATCTGCTGCTCCGTCAGTTCCTGGGAATCCAGGACACGGCGACCACCGAGGCGGCCGGCCGGTTCATCCGCGGACAACAGCGGGCCGACGGGACCTGGGCCACCTTCCACGGCGGCCCCGGTGAACTCTCCACGACCATCGAGGGATACGTCGCGCTGCGCCTCGCCGGGGACCGGCCCGACGCCCCGCACATGGCGCGCGCCGCCGCCTGGATCAGGGAGCACGGCGGTATCGCCGGGAGCCGGGTCTTCACCCGGATCTGGCTCGCCCTCTTCGGCTGGTGGAAGTGGGACGACCTGCCCGAGGTGCCGCCCGAACTGATCTTCCTGCCCAAGTGGTTCCCGCTGAACATCTACTCGTTCGGCTGCTGGGCCCGGCAGACCATCGTGCCGCTCACCATCGTCTCGGCGCTGCGGCCCGTCCGTCCCGCGCCCTTCGCGCTGGACGAGCTGCACACTGACGCCAGCCGCCCGAACCCCGTCGAACCCCTTGCCTCCGCCACCAGTTGGGACGGCGTATTCCAGCGTCTCGACAAGGCGCTGCACTTCTACCACAAGGTCGCCCCGCGCCGGGTCCGCTGGACGGCGATGAACGCGGCGGCCCGCTGGATCGTCGAACGCCAGGAGAACGACGGCTGCTGGGGCGGCATCCAGCCGCCGGCCGTCTACTCGGTGATCGCCCTGCATCTGCTCGGCTACGACCTCCGGCACCCGGTCATGCGCGCCGGACTCGAATCGCTCGACCGGTTCGCCGTCTGGCGCGAGGACGGCTCGCGCATGATCGAGGCGTGTCAGTCCCCGGTCTGGGACACCTGCCTGGCCACGATCGCCCTGGCGGACGCGGGGGTCGGTCCCGACCACCCCGCCCTCGTCAAGGCGGCCGGGTGGATGCTGGACGAGGAGATCACGCGCCCCGGTGACTGGGCCGTGCGCCGGCCGGGACTCGCCCCCGGCGGCTGGGCGTTCGAGTTCCACAACGACAACTACCCCGACATCGACGACACCGCCGAGGTCATCCTCGCCCTGCGCCGGGTCCGCCACCCCGACTCCGCGCGCCTGGACGCCGCCGTCGAGCGCGGGGCGCGCTGGACGCTCGGCATGCAGTCGAGGAACGGCGCCTGGGGCGCCTTCGACGCCGACAACGTCAGCCCGTTCCCCAACCGGCTGCCGTTCTGCGACTTCGGCGAGGTCATCGACCCGCCGTCGGCCGATGTCACCGCGCACGTCGTGGAGATGCTGGCGTACGAGGGCCTGGCCCAGCACCCCGACACCCGGCGCGGCATCGAGTGGCTGCTCGCCGAACAGGAGGCCGACGGCTCCTGGTTCGGCCGCTGGGGCGTCAACTACGTGTACGGGACGGGCTCCGCCGTACCGGCACTCGTCGCGGCCGGGATCCCCGTCGGCCACCCCGCGATCCGCCGCGCCGTCGGCTGGGTCGAATCCGTGCAGAACGAGGACGGGGGCTGGGGCGAGGACCTGCGCTCGTACCGCGACGAGAAGTGGATCGGGCACGGCTCGTCGACCGCCTCGCAGACCGCGTGGGCGCTGCTCGCGCTGCTCGCCGCCGGGCGGCGCGGGACGCGGGCCGTCGAACGGGGCGTGGCCTGGCTGGCGGCGGCCCAGCGGGAGGACGGCTCCTGGGACGAGCCGTACTTCACCGGCACCGGTTTCCCGTGGGACTTCTCCATCAACTACCACCTCTACCGGCAGGTGTTCCCGCTCACCGCACTCGGCCGGTACGTCAACGGCGAACCGGGTCCGGACCGCACGCCCGCCCGCGCCGAGCGCCTCGTCCTGGGCCGGGCGGAGAGCATCGGGGAGCGACGGCCGGCCACCCGGTCGGCGGACAGCCGGGCGGACAGCCGCAAGGGGGCGTGATGGACGCTCCCGCCGACCGGGCCGACCGGGCCGACCGGGCCGACCGGGCCGACCGGGCCGACCGCGCCGGCGGCCCGGCCGGGACTCCGCTGCTGATCGCCTGCGCGCTCGGCATCGAGCAGCTGGCCCTGCGCAGCGCGCTGCGCGGGGGCCGGGCGGGCCGGAACGGCCGGGCACCCGGCGCCGGACCCGTGACCGTGCTCCGTACGGGCATGGGCCCCGGGAACGCCGAGCGTGCGACGGCGCGCGCGCTCGGCGCGGACCGGCACAGAAACGCCGCCGTCATCGCGTCCGGATTCTGTGCCGGACTGGCCCCCGGTATGAACCCCGGGGACCTGATCGTCGCCGAAGAGACCCGGGGTCCCCACGGCTCGACGCCATGCACGGGAACGGCGCTGCTGGTGGAGGCGCTGTCCAGGACGCTGCCCGGACGTACGGTCCACACCGGCCCGCTCACCGGCTCCGACCATGTCGTACGCGGCCCCGAGAGGGCCGGACTGCGCGCCACGGGGGCGCTCGCCGTGGACATGGAGTCCGCCGCCACGCTGCTCAGCGCGCTGAGCGCCGGGGCACGCCCCGTTGCCGCCGTACGGGTGGTCGTGGACGCCCCTGAGCACGAGCTAGTCCGAATTGGTACGGTTCGCGGTGGAATATCAGCTTTCCGTGTCCTTCATGCGGTCATTCCGGCTTTTCTTGAATGGCACCGTTCTTTGCTGCTCCCCAGGAGGTGAGCTAGATGGCCATGCCGCTCCGTCAGACCATCAGGGTCGGGACGTACCTCTTCGAACAGAAACTCCGCAGGCGTGAGAAGTTCCCACTCATCGTCGAGCTCGAACCGCTCTACGCCTGCAATCTCGCCTGTGAGGGCTGCGGCAAGATCCAGCACCCGGCCGGCGTCCTGAAGCAGCGCATGCCCGTGGCGCAGGCGGTGGGGGCGGTGCTCGAATCCGGGGCGCCGATGGTCTCCATCGCCGGCGGAGAGCCGCTGATGCACCCTCAGATCGACGAGATCGTCCGGCAGTTGGTGGCGAAGAAGAAGTACGTCTTCCTCTGCACCAACGCGCTGCTGATGCGCAAGAAGATGGACAGGTTCACACCGTCGCCGTACTTCGCGTTCGCCGTGCACATCGACGGCCTCCGGGAGAGGCACGACGAGTCCGTCGCCAAGGAAGGGGTCTTCGACGAGGCCGTGGAGGCGATGAAGGAGGCCAAGAAGCGCGGCTTCCGGGTCACCACCAACTCCACCTTCTTCAACACCGACACCCCGCAGACCGTCATCGAGGTCCTCAACTACCTCAACGACGACCTCAAGGTCGACGAGATGATGATCTCGCCCGCCTACGCCTACGAGAAGGCGCCCGACCAGGAGCACTTCCTGGGCGTCGAGCAGACACGGGACCTTTTCAAGAAGGCGTTCTCCGGCGGCAACAGGGCCCGCTGGCGGCTCAACCACTCCCCGCTCTTCCTGGACTTCCTGGAGGGCAAGGCCGACTTCCCGTGCACGGCCTGGGCCATTCCCAACTACTCGCTCTTCGGCTGGCAGCGCCCCTGCTATCTGATGAGTGACGGGTACGTCCCGACGTACCGGGAGCTGATCGAGGAGACCGACTGGGACAAGTACGGCCGTGGCAAGGACCCGCGCTGTGCCAACTGCATGGCGCACTGCGGTTACGAACCCACCGCCGTGCTCGCCACCATGGGCTCCCTCAAGGAGTCGCTGCGGGCGGTTCGCGAGACGGTCTCCGGCGGCAAGTAGACCCCCGGCCCGTGACGTCGTGGCCACCGGAGGGACGGCGGCGCCCGTCGCCGCCGTCCCTCCGGCGCCCCGGCCCGCGAGCACGGTTCCTGGAGGAGAACACACCATGACGGAGTACAGCGAGAGCCGCGCGGGGCGCGGCGGCGCCACCGGAGCGGCGGGACACCGGGAGCTCGGCACCCCGGGCAAGGGCTTCGACCTCGCCAAGCTCCTCGCCGAACGCGGCGGCGAGCGCTACGAGTTGCACACCGCCCACCTCAACCACCAACTCCCGCGCATGCTGCGGACCATCGGCTTCGACAAGGTGTACGAACGCGCCGAGGGTGCCTACTTCTGGGACGCCGAGGGCAACGACTACCTCGACATGCTCGCCGGCTTCGGCGTCATGGGCCTCGGCCGGCACCACCCCGTCGTCCGCGAGGCCCTCCACGACGTCCTCGACGCCTCGCTCGCCGACCTCACCCGCTTCGACTGCCAGCCGCTGCCCGGCCTGCTCGCCGAGAGACTGCTCGCCCACAGCCCGCACCTGGACCGGGTCTTCTTCGGCAACAGCGGAACCGAGGCCGTCGAGACCGCCCTGAAATTCGCCCGGTACGCCACCGGCAGGCCCAGGATCCTCTACTGCGCCCACGCCTTCCACGGCCTTACCGCCGGCTCGCTCTCGGTCAACGGCGAGTCCGGATTCCGCGACGGCTTCGCACCGCTGCTCCCGGACACCGCGCTTGAACTCGGTGATCTCGACGCGCTGGAGAGGGAGTTGAAGCGCGGCGACGTCGCCGGCTTCGTCGTCGAACCCATCCAGGGCAAGGGTGTGCGCGCGGCGCCGCCCGGATTCCTGCGGGCGGCGCAGGAGTTGCTGCACCGGCACAAGGCGCTGCTCATCGCCGACGAGGTGCAGACCGGCCTCGGCAGGACCGGGGACTTCTACGCGTACCAGCACGAGGAAGGAGTCGAGCCGGACCTGGTCTGCGTCGCGAAGGCGCTCTCCGGCGGCTACGTGCCGGTCGGCGCGACCCTCGGCAAGGACTGGATCTTCCGGCGGGTCTACTCCTCGATGGACCGGGTGCTGGTCCACTCGGCCAGCTTCGGGTCCAACGCGCAGGCGATGGCCGCGGGGCTCGCCGTCCTGTCGGTGATCGAGGACGAGCGGATCGTCGACAACGCCAGGACGACCGGCGATCTGCTCCGGACACGGCTGGCGGAGCTGGTCGGCCGGTACGAGTTCCTGAGCGAGGTGCGCGGCCGGGGGCTGATGATCGGGATCGAGTTCGGGAGGCCCGCGTCGATCGGACTGCGTGGCCGCTGGACGATGCTCCAGGCGGCCCGGAAGGGTCTCTTCGCGCAGATGGTCGTGGTGCCGCTCCTCCAGAAGCACCGCATCCTCACCCAGGTCTCCGGGGACGAGCTGGAAGTGATCAAACTGATTCCGCCGCTGACCATCGGGGAGCGGGAGGTCGACCGCTTCGTCACGGCCTTCACGGCGGTCATGGACGACGCGCACAAGGGCGGCGGACTGATGTGGGACTTCGGCAGGACGCTGATGAAACAGGCGATCGCCAACCGGTGAACAGGCTTTTTGCCTCATAGGCAAGAGATTTGCCTCAGAGGAAAAATCCTGGCGCAATGGAGGCATGGACAACCCAGCCGCCATCGACGGGCCCGACCCCGGGACCGAGGCCCTGCCGGACGTCGCCCCACAGCTGCGCGAGCTGCGCCGGGGCCGTGGCCTCACCCTGGAGGCCGCCGCCGCACGGGCCGGGCTCTCCCCGGCCCATCTCTCCCGGCTGGAGACCGGGCGCCGCCAGCCCTCGCTGCCCATGCTGCTCGGTCTCGCGCGTGTCTACGGTACGACGGTCTCCGAACTGCTGGGCGAGGAACCGCCCGAACGCGATCCGGTCATCCGCGCCGCACGGGCGGAACCGGTGGAGGCCGACGGCTGGATCTACCGCCAGGCCGGCAGCTCATCCGGCCGCGCCATGCAGCCGCTGCGGGTCACGGTGCCCTACGGGGCGCAGGGCGACCTCGTCCGCGTCCACCCGGGGGAGGAGTGGATCCACGTCCTCCAGGGGCGGCTCCGGCTGGGTCTCGGGGACGCCGCCCATGTGCTCGGGCCGGGCGACAGCGCCCACTTCGACTCGATGACACCGCACCGTCTCGCGGCGGCCGGCCCCGACGGCGCCGAGCTGCTGTTCGTACACACCCTGCTCACCAGCCCCACCACCGAGCTGTGCCTGCCGGGCGGGGCCCACCGCCGCTGATCCGCCATCGGCTCCGACCAGATGAGAGAGGCCACCCCGTGTCCGACAGCCCCGTGGACCCCGCCGCCGCGCGTGAGCCGGAGACGGCCGCCGAGCCCGTCATGGACGAGGAGCGCAACTTCCCGCGCGGCCTCGCCATCCGCCTCTTCGCCTACCTCGTGGCCGGCCATGTCCTGGCCGGCTTCCTCTACCTGCTCTTCGAGGCGGGCGCGCAGGGCCGCTAGGGTCTGTCCGGGCGGGCCGGACGTGCTACGTCTCGTCGACCAGACGGCTCCGCAGCCGCTCGCGCCTCTCGTCCGTCAGGCCCAGGCCGTCCGTGAGGTAGCGGTCGATGCTGCCCCACGTCTCCTCCATCGTCGTGAAGGCCGTTTCGAGGTACTCGGCCCGCGCGTCGAACAGCGGCGCCAGCAGCTCCATCACCTCGGGCGAGGTCCCGTCCGGCGCCGTGCCGCTGCGGCGTACCCGGTACCTGCGGTGCGGCTCGTTCGACTTCAGGTAGTCCGCCTCGATCGCGTCCCGCTCCACCCCCACGGCGAGCAGCGACACGGCGATGGAGAGACCGGCCCGGTCCTTGCCCGCGGCGCAGTGCATCAGGGCGGGCAGGCTCTCCTCGGCCAGGGCGTGCAGCACGCGCCGGTGCTCGGCGGTGCGGTCCAGAATGATCGAACGGTACGAAGCGGACATCCGGGCCACGCCCTTGCCGTCGGCGAGGATCGACCGGAGCTGGTCGAGATCCCCGTCGCGGACCATCTTCCAGAACTCGGTCCCGTCGGCCGGGTCGGTGAGCGGGATGTTCACATTGCGTACGCCGATCAGCTCGACGTCCAGACCGTCCAGCTTCTGGTCGGCCGCGTTGCGGAAGTCGAAGACCGTGTGCAGTTCCAGTGACGTGAGGAACGCGGTGTCCTCGGCCGTGGCGTGCGCGAGATGACCGCTGCGGAAGAGCCGGCCGTACCGCACGCGCCGTCCGTCGGAGGTCGGCAGGCCGCCCACGTCGCGGAAGTTGCGTACACCGGCCAGTTCGGGCTCGGTCGTCGGGACCGGCTGCGGCACCTCGTGCGTCACGTGAGCTCCTCCGCGTCTGCGGCCGGCGCT
This sequence comes from Streptomyces sp. NPDC104581, assembly GCF_055583685.1. Lineage (NCBI taxonomy): Bacteria > Bacillati > Actinomycetota > Actinomycetes > Kitasatosporales > Streptomycetaceae > Streptomyces > Streptomyces sp. NPDC104581. The sequence goes on along the minus strand of NZ_JBVJNN010000011.1, from coordinate 151,079 downwards.
CGTCGCCGACGCTGTCGCGCTCCGACTTTACGACATCGGTTTCCGGCGAGATCACTGCGCGATTGCGGCTTCTGTCCGTATTGGAGGATTCAACCCAACGTGCCCTGTTCGCGGGTGAGATGGGGGCAGATCGTCCACGGCTGGTGAGCCAGATCATATCCGTGACGGTGTGTGGCGGCGCCGGGAAGGGGAATTGGGGCGGCGCACGGAATTCGAAGATCCGTAATCCACGCAGGGTGACCACTCACGGAGACCGGTATTCGACGACGTATTGCCGGAGGAATACGACGGCTTGTCCGCGTCGGTGCACGCGGCTTACCGTCACCGCAATCCGAGCGGATCGCCGAATCCTGCCGCCGTTCGGAATCCGCATCCACCCAGCACCCATCCACGTGTGGCAGGAGCGGGGGACCCAGGTAGTACGCCGGTCCGGACTTCCGGAACGGCTCGGGGTGAAGTCGCGTCACGGCGCGGCCGGGCATCTCCAGCCCGAACCCGACAGCTCACCTCGCAGGCGCCGGAGAGGAATCCGCCATGCCCGGAAAGGGTAAGCACCGTCGTCCGAGGACCAACCCGATCACCCGCGGATTCGTCGCCGCCGGAACGGGTGGCGCCGCCATCGCAATTCCGCTCATCGGTGCCACCGGCGCGCACGCCGCCGAACAGGCCGCCGCCCCGTCCGTCGCGCCGGAGCGCGCCGCGCACGCCGCCCCCGCCACGCAGACGCCCAAGCAGGCCGCCACCGCCAAGACCGTCAAGACGTACTCGGTCAAGGCCGGCGACTACCTCGCCAAGATCGCCGCGACGCAGAAGGTCAGCGGCGGCTGGCACAAGCTGTACAAGGACAACCGCGCGGCCGTCGGCGACGACCCGTCGCTGATCCACCCGGGCCTGAAGCTCACCATCGGCGCGAAGAGCAAGGCGTCCTCCGAGGGCAAGGCCCGGACCACCCCGGAGAAGCCGGCCCCGGCCGAACCCGCGCCGGCCGAGCCCGCGCCGGAGGCCGACACCACCTCGGCGAACGAGCCCGCCGCCCAGAGCGGCAGCTCCGGGTACACCGCGCCCGTCGACGGCGCGAGCGCCACCACCGCCTACCGCGCGGCCGGCGGCAGCTGGGCCAGCGGCTACCACACCGGTGTCGACTTCGCGGCCGCCACGGGCACCACCGTCAAGGCGGTCGGCCCCGGCACCGTCGTCTCGGCCGGCTGGGCCGGGTCCTACGGCAACGAGGTCGTCATCAAGCACGACGACGGCCAGTACTCGCAGTACGCCCACCTTTCCTCGCTCGCCGTCACCGCGGGCCAGACCGTCGCGGGCGGCGACCAGATCGGCCTCTCCGGTTCCACCGGCAACTCCACGGGACCGCACCTGCACTTCGAGATCCGCACCGGCCCGAGTTACGGCTCGGACGTCGACCCGCTGGCGTACCTGCGCGAGCACGGCGTTTCCATCTGACCGGTTCGACCGCACCGGAAAAGGCCGTTGGCCGGCACCCCGGGTGCCCGTCAACGGCCTTTTCGCTATTCCGGCTTGAACGAATTTTGACCGGTGGTGTTTCTCACCGGCGTCAACCTCTCCTTACGGTCGCGTAGGTCACATACGCGGGTGAAGGATGTTCCGCTGTGGCTGACGATTCGAGAAGAGAAACAGGCAAGTTCTTCGGGTCGTACGCCGCCGTCGGTGACAGTTTCACCGAAGGCGTCGGCGATCCCGGACCGGGCGGAGTGTATGTCGGCTGGGCCGACCGGCTCGCCGTACTGCTCGCCGACCGGACACCCGACGGTGCGGCCGTCGACGACCCGGACCACGGGTCGTTCCGGTACGCCAACCTCGCCGTACGAGGACGGCTGCTCGACCAGATCGTGGCCGAGCAGATCCCGCGCGCCAGGCAACTCGCCCCGGACCTGGTGACCTTCTGCGCCGGCGGCAACGACATCATCAGGCCCGGCAGCGACCCCGACGACGTCGCCGAACGCTTCGAACGCGCGCTGGCGGACCTGACGAGCGCGGTCGGCACGGTCATGGTCCCCACCGGGTTCGACACCCGCGGCGTGCCGGTGCTGCGCCATCTGCGCGGCAAGATGGCCACGTTCACCGCCCATGTCCGTTCCATCGCCGACCGCCACGACTGCCCGGTCCTGGACCTGTGGTCACTGCGCTCCGTCCAGGACCGCCGTGCCTGGGACGGCGACCGGCTGCATCTGTCCCCGGAGGGCCACACCCGCGTCGCCCTGCGCGCCGCCCAGGTCCTCGGCCTCGACGTCCCGGCCGACCCGGACCAGCCGTGGCCGCCGCTGCCCCCGCGCGGCACGCTGGAGGTGCGCCGCGACGACATGCAGTGGGCGCGCGAATACCTGGTCCCGTGGATCGGCCGCCGGCTGCGCGGTGAATCCTCGGGTGACCACACGGTCGCCAAACGCCCGGACCTGCTGCCGCTGGCGCGGCACTGACGCCCCTTCACCGGTGACCCGTCACCGGGCCGGCGCCGCCGGTATCCGTTCCAGGACGCCGCCCGCGAAGACGTCGTACAGCGGCAGCGTCTCCAGGTGGACGTAGCCGATGTGGCAGTCGCACGTCGCCAGCGGGCACACGCGCGGCTCCAGGGCCGCGCGGTACGAGCCGTCGTAGAGGTTGCCCAGCTCCGCCGGGACGAAGTGGCAGCGGCGGACCGTGCCCTCGCCGTCCACCGAGATCACCGATTCGCCCGTCCGGCACGGCAGGCCGGCCGAGCGGTGGGGATGGCGGCTGTACGGGAACAACGGGTCGACCGACGTCCAGTCGGCGGCCTCGGCGTCCGAATAGATGCGGCCCTCCGCCGCGTTGACCCACAGATAGACATGCCCGGGGAGGTCGGCACGCAGGCGGCGTGCCCGGTCCAGGTGGTCGGGGAAGCCCACGATGCCGACGCTGAAGCGGATGCCCGCGGCGCCCAGCTCATGGCACTTGGTGAGGAAGCGGTCGTACGGTGTCTGACCCGGGTGGTACGTGCACCACAGGGCCACCTTCGCCGGGTCCGCGTCCTTCAGCCAGTCCGTGCGGCAGCTCAGGTTCGTCTGGATGGCGACCCGCGCGACGTGCGGGAGGTGGGAGAGGCCGGTGAGCGCGCGCCGGTACCAGGAGCGGGTGAGCCCCTCGCCCCACGGGGTGAACAGCACCGACAGCCGGTCGTCCGTCCGCTCCGCGGCCCAGGCCGTGAACCGCTCCAGCGCCGCGCGGTCCGCGCGCAGCTGGTCGGGGGTGTCACGGCGCTTGGCGAACGGGCAGTAGGGGCAGTCGTAGTCGCAGGACGCGAGGGGACCGCGGTAGAGGATCGTCAGGTCCACGTCTGTCTCACTTCGGTTCGTACGACGCCATCGCCGCCCGGACGGCGGGCGAGAACAGCGCCGGACCCAGTGCGTCGGAGTGGGCCAGGCCCTCGGGTGAGAGCCGCAGCAGACCGGGGCCCGCGTCCGTGTCGAGCCAGCCGAGGGCGGCGAAACGGTTCAGCTCGTCGGGGAAGTCGTCGTCGGGGCCGCCGCCGAACCGCTCACGGTAGTCGGCCACCGCCATCCCCCCGGCCTGGAGCAGCGACTGGAGCAGATGGCGCCGGCGCGCCTCGTCCCCGTCGATCGCCCGCCCCACCTCGGCACGGGAGAAGTCATCGGCGAGCGTGTACGCGTCGATGATCGTGCGTATCTCGCGCATCCCGACCGCGTAGTCGAAGGAGTAGTGCAGCCCCGAGGTGTACGAACGGGCGCCGCAACCGAGTCCGATCATGCCGTCGGTCTGGCACGCGTGGTCGTCCGCACCCTCGCGCGGGGCGCCCGGCAGCCGGAACATCCGCATCGACACCTGCTCGTAGCCCTGGGCGAGGAGATGGTCCCGCCCCTGGCGGTACAGCTCCAGCCGCTGGGCGTCCCAGCCCGCCTCGCTGGGATGGGCGCGCGCGCCGAGCGGGGTCAGCGGCCGGGTGTACAGCGGATAGAGATAGAGCTCCTCGGGCCGCCACGCGAGCGCCGCGTCGAGCGAGAGCCGCCAGGACCGGGGGGTCTGCCCGTCGATGCCGTAGATGAGGTCGATGTTGAGGACCGGGATCCGCGCGTCCCGGATCCTGCCGAGGGCCGCCTCGACGTCGGAGCGGCGCTGCGGGCGCACCGCGGCCTTCGCCTCCTCCTCGACGAAGCTCTGCACACCGATGCTCAGCCGGGTCGCTCCCCGGTCGGCCAGTACCGAGAGCCGGTCGGCCGTCGCGGTCGCCGGAGACGTCTCGACGGAGAGCGGAACGGACCGCAGATCGGCACCCATCCGCTTCTCGGCGATGTCGCACAGCCGCTCCAGCTCGCCCGCGGTGAGGAAGGTGGGCGTGCCGCCGCCGAAGGCCGCGGCGGCGAACCGCACCGGGCCCGCCTCCGCGTCCGCCTCCCCGCCCGGAACGGGGCCGGCGTGCAGCGCGTCGGCGACGGCCGTCGCCTGCCGGTCCAGCGCGTCGAGATAGCGGGTCGTCAGCTCGCCGGGCGCGCCGATCCGGGTGAAGAGATTGCAGAAGCCGCAGCGCACCTCGCAGAACGGGATGTGCAGATAGAGCGAGAGCGCGTCCTTGTGTTCACCCGCCCACAGCGTGCTCAGGGCGGGGCGGTCGGAGAGCGGGCGGTACGCCGTCTTGTGCGGGTAGGCGTAGACGTAACTCTCGTACGGACGCGGCGCGATGGTGGTCGCCGGGTCGGCAGGGTCGGCCGTGTCGTTCGGGTGGGTCGGTTCGGTCATCAGGGTGCCCCAGGTTCCAGGAAGAAATGGGCGTACGGCACGGTCCAGACGGACTCGTGGCCCAGGCGGTGCCCGCTCCAGCCGTCGTCACCGTAGGCCGTGCCGTGGTCGGAACAGACGATCGCGAAGCAGCGGCGCCGGCTGCTCGCCGCGGTGAACAGCCGGCCGATGTGCCGGTCGACGTATTCGAGCGCGGCGGCGTGCGTCTCCCGCGAGTCGCCCGCCGCACGGGTGGCGCCCGGCAGATGGAACCAGTTCGGCTGGTGCAGCGAGGGCACATTGACGAAGAGGAACAGCCGCTGGGCGGCGGGCAGTCCGGCCACCACCTCCTCAGCGCGAGCCACCTGCGACTCGAACGACGTCGGCGAAGCCACCCCGAACTCCGGCGCCCAGTGGCTCTCCTGGAACATTCCCGGCAGTACGGAGCCGAGCGCGCCGCGCTTGTTGAAGAAGCCGACGCCCCCGATGCACACCGTGCGGTACCCGGCTTGGGCGAGACCGGACACGAGGTCGGGCGTGTCGAAGACGAACGTCCTGTCGGCCGTGGACTCGCTCCCCTCGAACCGCGCGGCGAAGAGCCGCGGATGCGGGCCCGGCGCCGCCGGCGTCGGCAGGAAGCCGGCGAACATCGCCTGGTGCGAGGCGTAGGTGAAGCTGCCGGGAGCGTGCCGCTCCTCCCAGCGCCCACCCGGCAGATGACGTGCGAGATTGGGCAGCCGGCCCGCCTCGGCCAGCTCGGCGGCCACATCGAAACGCAGTGTGTCGAGCGTGACCAGCAGCAGGTCGTCGCGGCCGACGACCCGGCTCATGTCGGGCAGGTCGGCGGCGGCTCCGGTCTCAGATGTGAGCATGACGCTCCCGCCGCACGAGATCCCCGGCACCGACCCCGGCCCCGGTGGCGTAGGCGTCGGTCTCCGGGCCGCCGACGCGGCTGCCCGACCGCAGCGCCGCGAGCTGCGCCCCGTAGGTGTCCAGGCCCTCCGCACCGCTCCCCGGCAGTCCGGTGAGACCCGGCAGCAGGTCGCCGAAGGCGTTGACCTCGCCGACGGCGAAGCGTCGCCAGCCCGTCGCGGGCAGCAGGTCCACCCCCACGCAGTGCGTGCCGGGGAAGCACGCGGCCGCCCGCTCGCAGATCTCCAGCGCGGCGGCCCAGCTCCCGCTGCCCCCGGCCGCCTCAGCCGCCTCCCGCGCCGCTGCCAGATCGCCGCGGGCCCCGCCGAGATGCAGATTGGTCATCGGCGACGAACTCGTCCGTACGACGGCGTGCGTCGCCCGGCCCGCGACGACCACCACCCGCAGATCGGCCGCCCGGCCGTGCTGCGTGGCCTTCGGCAGCCACCGCTCGACATGCAGCCCGTCCGGGGCCAGCGCGTCGACGATCGCCGCCACCTCGGGCTCGGTGGTCAGCCGCCGTACCCGCAGCGAGTTGAACAGCCGCCCGGCGGTGTCGCGTTCGACCGATGTCGTCGCCCGCACCCGCCCCGGACCGGCGGTCTCGACCGCGAGCACCCCGGAGGCGGACGACCCGTGGGCGAGCTTGACGAACGCCCGGCGCATACCGGGACCGCCCATCAGGGCGCGTACGTCGTCCCAGCCCCGCACGGCCGGCGCGCGGGAACCGGAGGTGGGCGACGGGGGCACGGGCACGGACGCCAGGTCCAGCGCCTCGTGGCACAGCCGCTTGTCGAACAGCACCGCCAAATCGTCCGGCTCGTCCAGGAGACCGGCTCCCGCCGCCCGTACGGAGCTGCCCAACTCCCGCACGGCGGAGACGAACCGCTCGTACCAGCGGGCCGTGCCCTCCACCCGGGTGGCGTCGTCCGTGCCACGCAGCAGCCGTTCCACCGCCGCGTCCTCGCCCGGCGACTCGACCCGCACGACCTCACCCGGGCGGAACACGGCCCGCCCGCCCAGCACATCGAGCCAGGCCACCTCACGGGCCGGCGGCAGGCCCGCCGCCCGGACGGCGTCCCGGAACAGGCCGACGCGCCGGTTGGCGGGATTGCCGACGACAGCCAGGGCCGGCACCCGGCGCGGCGCGGCGCTACTCGGAGACGGCGACATAACGCCACTCGTCGTCGTCGGTGCCCTCGCTGTAGTCCATCGCCGACTCCAGCTCCAGCCGCACGCCGTGCGGCCCCAGAGCATCCTCAATCCGTCCGGTCCACGCCTTCGAGACGAAGTGATGCCTCAGGTCCAGCTTCTCCAGATGGGTGAGCGGCTGGCCGGCGAGGAGCGCCTCGGCCCCGGCGTCGGTGAGCGTGCCCATGGACAGGGCCAGCGACCGGAGCCCGGCGACGACCGGCGCCGAGGCCACGGCGCCCGCGATCTCGTCCTGGATCTCGCTGTTCTGGAGCCCCAGATGGCGCAGCCGCGGGAACCGGCCGCCGTCGAGGAGCGGCGCCAGATCGGCGACGGTCGCGTTGCCGCCGTACTCCTCGACGCCGAGCCACAGCTCCAGATGCTCCAGCGCGGGCAGTCCGCTCGCACCGACGGCCCGCACGACGGTCCCCGGCAGCCCGCCCGACTCGAAGCGCAGGACCCGCAGCCGGTCGTGCTCCACCGGCCGCAGCCGCAGGTCACCGTCCCTGTACGTGTCGCCGCAGCCCCGCACCCCGAACTCCTCCAGCAGCGGGAACGCCTCGATCGCCGGGGTGATGTCGTTGATCCGCAGCCAGGACACCTCGCACTCCTCGCCGACCACGTCCGCCAGGAACAGCGCGCGCAGCGCGGGGAACCGGGCCGCGTCGGCGACCAGCAGCTCCAGGACGGGGCGCAGCTCCGAGTACTCGCCGCACCACCACGGCCCGATGACCAGGGCCCGCACCCGCTCGGTGTCCACGACGTCCGTGAAGCGCCGCCACAGCCTGTCGTACGGCCACTCCTCGTCCCATCCGCAGTCCAGCCGCCACGCGACGGCGTCGGGCTCGGGCAGGGACCCCGGTCCAGGGGTCTCCTCGCGCGGAAGGGTGAGGACGGGCAGCCCGTAGAACTCCTGGATGTGGTCGATCCCGTCCGGGCCGGCGTCGAGGCCGGTCATTCGGCCACCGCCGTGTAGCGCGACTCTTCCTCCCTGGCGGACTCGCGCTCGGAGAGGTCCACGACGACCCCCGCGGGCTCCAGCGTCTCGCGCAGCCGCTTCTCCATGGGCTCGCTCAGATAGTGGTGGTGCAGGTCCAGCTTCTTCAGATGGGTGAGCGGCTGCCCGCTGAGCAGCGCCTCCGCGCCCTCGTCCCCGAGGGTGCCCATCGACAGGTCGAGCGTCTCCAGGCGTGCCACGACCGGCGCTCCCGCCATCGCCGCGGCTATCTCGTCCTGGATCTCGCTGTTCCGCAGGGCCAGGGACGTCAGCGCGGGCAGCCGGGCACCGGTGAGGAACGGATCCAGGTCCGCCACGATCGTGTTCGCCCCGTACCAGGAGACCCCCAGCCAGATGTCCAGACGTTCGAGCGCGGGCAGGTCGGCCGCGCCGATGTCCCGTACGACCTCGGCGTCCAGGCCGCCCGTCTCGACGGTCAGCGAACGCAGCCCGTCGTGCTTGACACCGGCCATGTTCAGCCCCTGGCCGCCGCGCACCCCGAACGAGTGGAGCTGCGGAAAGCCGTTGATCAGTGGGCCCATCGCCGTCTGGTTGATCCAGGAGATCTCGCACTCCTCGTACGTGATGTCACCGACGAACAGCGCCCGCAGCGAGGGGAGCCGGTCGCTCGCCGCGAGGAGCGCGGCCGTCACCTCGTCCGGCGCGGTCTCGTACACCTCGCTCCAGGCGCCCACGATCAGCGCGCGGACCCTGGTGGGGTCGACGGCGGCCAGGAAGCGCGCGAACGCCTCCTGCCACTCCTCCTCGCTGTCGTACGCGTCGACGCCGACACGCCAGGCCACCGAACCCGCGTCGGGCAGTTCCGCCTTCGGCTCGGCTTCGGCGTCGGGGAAGTCGAACGCGGGCAGGCCGTCCAGCTCCTGCAGATGGTTCGAAACGGTCATGGCGATTGCTCCAGACACCGGGCGTCGGCGTTGATCGGCTTGATGCTGAGAGAAGTTGTAACAGGCCCCACTGACAACTCGGTTCGGGGGTCGGAGCCTGTTGTCAGACCCACCGTCTAGCGTCGTTTCCAGGTCGGCGCACTCGGCGCCGTCCGTGGAGGGGAGAGCCATGTACCGGCAGGGAGACGTGCTCATCGTGCCCGTCGCTGAGGAGAGTGTGCCGTCCGGCATCACCGAAACGCGCAGCGAGCCGAGGGACGCGCGGGGCCGCCTGGTCCTGGCGCTGGGCGAGGTCACGGGACACGCCCACGCGGTGACGGGCCCCGGCAGGCTCGTCCGGGAGACCGGCGGCGAGTTCGGGCCGATGCTGCTCCATCTGCCGGAGGGCGGCCGGGTGGTGCACGAGGAGCACGCGACGATCCCGCTGCCCAAGGGGTGGTTCCGCGTGGTGCGCCAGCGCGAGTACCTGCCGGGTGCGGTGCGTGTCGTCGCCGACTGAGGGCGGACGGGCGCCCGCGCCGACGGCACGGCGTGATCACGGGGCAGGGCAGTGGACGGGACGACAGTGACAACAGGGGACGGGGCATCAGACATGCAGCAGATGGAGAAGTGGCGTGGCGTCGCGGCGGCGACCGGGGCGGCCGACCGGCCGGCGGCCGAGGCGGGGATACGGCTCGCGTACCGTACGGCCGGGCTGGCCGAGCCGGAGCGGATCGTCTGGGCGGACTCGCCGCTCGCCGCGCTCACCGCGGTCCGTTCCCTCGCGGACCAGGGCAGATCGGTCCGTGACGAGGTGCGCACCAAGCCGTGGGCCGAGGAACGGCGCCGTATCCACGACGAGCTGGGCCCCGCGGGCTGGGCCGAGTGGTGGGGCGCCACCGGCGCCCGGCTCTGGGACACCACCCGTGCGCTCGCCGAGCGCATCCGCTCCGGCATCACCGACGCGTCCACCACGGACCCCGAAGATCTGCCCGGGACACGCCAGTTGCTGCTCGACGCGGTCCTCGGCCAGCACGACGCCGCCTGGCTCGCCGCGTTCGACGGCCGGGGCGACCGGCTGACGGGTCTCGCCGAGGTGGCGGCCCACGCCGGCTGGTGGTGGCCGTACGAGAAGGTGACGGTGGTCTGCGAACGCCCGGTGGAGCTGCACCGCGACGAGGCGGGACGCCTCGACCGCGGTGACGGTCCTGCCCTGGCCTACCCGGACGGTTTCGCGCTCTACGCATGGCGCGGTATGCCGGTCCCCGCCGCCTTCCTCGCCGAGCTGACCACGCTCGACCCGGCCCGGATCCGTAACGAGGAGAACGCGGAACTGCGCCGCGTGATGCTGGAGCACTACGGCTACGACCGCTATCTCGCCGAATCCGGCGCCGAGCCGATCGGCAAGGACGAGACCGGAATCCTGTGGCGGATAGCGCTCGACGACGACGAGGACGTCGTGATGGTCGAGGTCGTCAACTCCACCCCGGAGCCCGACGGCATGAGCCGCACCTACTGGCTCCGGGTGCCGCCGAACACCCGCACCGCCAGGGAGGGCGTCGCCTGGACGTTCGGACTCGACGCCCAGGCGTACGAACCGCTCAAGCAGACCTGACGGGACGGACTCCGGGCCCGCCGGCCGTTTCTACACCCCCGACAGCAGCGCCTCGGAGGTGATCAGTGACGAGCTGCCCTCCACCGTGCACGCGTAGGCGCCCGCGACCGCGCCGAGACGTGCGCAGTCGTCCAGGTCCCGTCCGGTCAACTGGCCGTAGAGAAAGCCGGAGACGTACGCGTCGCCCGCGCCGTTGGAGTCCACCACCGGTGCGGGCGGGACGGTCGCCGGGATGGGGCGGGGCGTACGGCCGCCCTCACGGGTCAGCAGGTACGAGCCGCCGGCGCCCGCGGTGGCCACCACCGTCCGAGCCCTGCCCTCACGCAGGATCTCCCGCATCACCGGCGCTATGCGCTCGCGGGCACCGGCGGCGCTGAGGAAGACGAGATCGGCGCGGTGGGCGAACTCCCGGTGGTAGGCGTCCACCCCGTCCCAGTCGTGCAGGTCGGTCGAGACCGGGATCCCCAGCTCGATGATGTCGTCCAGCAGGAAGCGGGTGAAGTTCGTCAGCGACACATGGACGCGGCGGGCCCGCCGCAGGTGCGGCAGGTAGAACTCGCGCGGCATCCGCAGGTCATCCGGGTCGCGCCCGTCGTAGAAGGACATCCTGCGGCCCGTCTTCTCGACGAGATTGACCGCGCGGCGGGTGCCCGCGGGCGAGATCAGCCCTTCGAAGTCCACCCCGCCCTTCGCGAGATGCTCACGGACCTGACCGCCCGTCCAGTCGTCACCGACGAAGTCGAGGAATTTGACGTTCAGTCCGAGGGCCCGACAGCCCAGGGCCACGTTGCCGCCGGTCTGTCCCGGCCACTCCCGGATGGGCCCGACACCGATCGCGTCGGCGAGCGGGACGGGGAGCGAGTCGACACGGACCACCGTGTCCACACCGCTGCCGCCGACGACCAGCACGTCGACGTCCGGCCCCGCTTCCGGACCGGCCCCCGACCCCGTCCGCTCGACCTCCGGGTGTTCGGTCTGCTGCTGCGCCACAGTCTCCACCTTCGTTCCGGATTCCGGATGTCCGCCACAGTATGGCCGCGGTGGCGGCGGACGGCGGGTGGGCGTCCCTCACCCGGCGGTTCCGGTCACCAAGTCGTCGGCGCCGAGGACCGCCCGGTCGACGCCCAGTTCACGCGCGAGCGCCTCGTCCGACCACTCCAGCAGGGTGGCCCGGCTCAGCGATCCCGCGTACGACGTCATCTGCACCGCGAGGCCGTCCAACAGCGCGGTCAGCCGCCAGGCCGTCGCCACCGGGTCCGCGCAGCGGAACTCCCCGGCGTCGACGCCCTCTTCGATGACCGCGGCGAGCGCGGCCTTCCACTGCTGGTCGAGATCGCTCGCCACCTCGTGCAGCGCGGGCTCGCGCGGCGCGGCAGCCCATCCCTCGATCCACAGCCGCCGGCCCCTGGCCTCGCCGGTCGGCGCGTACCAGCGGGTCGCGGCGTGCAGCCGGTGAAGCGCGCTCGCACGGCGGCCGAGCAACTCCCGTACCTGTGCCAGTTCTTCCTCGGCGGCGTACCGGAAGGCGGCGGCGAGCAGCTTCTCCTTCGTGGAGAAGTGGTAGAGCACCAGGGCGTTGCTCACTCCGAGGACGGCGGCGACGTCCGCGATGCGCACGGCCGCCACCCCCCGTGTCTGGATCTGCTCGATCGCGGCGCGCAGCAGGTCCTCGCGTCGCTCCTCCACACTCAGCCTTACTCTCGCCACAACTGAACCCTAACCCCAGCCGGTTGACAGGAATCTCCCCCCTGTACACCAGCCGCCGCCGGAACCGGCCGGTCAGCGGTCGTGGCCGAACCGCTCGGTGATCAGGGCCAGTCGGTCGGCGGCGATCGCGTGCGCGGCGGCTCTGGGGGTGGCGCCGGCGGCCTCCGCACGCGCCAGGGTCAGGCGGGTCAGCGCGCGCATGGCGCGGCGCGTATGGGTGAAAGCCTCCTCCGCGTCCGCCCCGATGTCGCCGAAGAGGGTCCACCACCACCAGGCGTTCGTGGCGGAGTTGACGACGACGTCCGGCAGCACCGTGATCCCCCGAGCGGAGAGCAGCTCCTCCGCCTCGGCCAGGACGGGCATGTTCGCCGCCTCCACGATCCAGCGGGCGGTGATCCGCGCCTGGTTGGTGGTGTCGATCGCGTACGAGACGGCCGCGGGCACCAGGATGTCGGCGTCCGCCGTCAGCCACGCGTCACCCGGCAGTTCCCGGTCACCGGGCCGCAGCACGGCGCGGTCCACGGTCCCGAACGGGTCACGGGCGGCGAGCAGCGACTCGACGTCGAGGCCGTCCGGACAGGCGATGGTCCCCTCGACGTCCGCCACGGCCACGATCCTGAGCCCGGCCCGGGACAGGAACCGCGCGGTCGCCCCGCCCATCGTCCCCAGTCCCTGCACGGAGACCCGTGTCCCGGCACGGGGCACCCCGGCCCGGTCGAGCGCGGTGAGCGCGGACTCGGCGACGCCGCAGCCCCCGGCGAGTTCGTCGAGGCCGATGCCGTCGACGTCCACCGCGAAGGCGTCGGCGAGACGCCGCCGCGCGGCCCGCTCGTCGTCCAGGAGCGGATGGATCGCCTGAATGGTCGAGACGAGCCCCGCCTCGGCCGCGGCCCGGTCGATCAGGTCCTGGGTCAGTCCCAGGTCCTCGCCCGTGGTCCAGACGGTCTCGATGTACGGCCGGACGGCCCGCAGGTAGCGGACGAGGACGCCGTACGCCGCCGGGTCCCGGGGATCGCAGTCGATACCGCCCTTGGCCCCGCCGAGCGGGATGTAGCGCACCGACGGTTCGTCGTCGTAGTGCAGGGCCTCCTTCATGGTCATGCCACGGGCAAGCCCGGTCACCTCGTCCAGCGAGCAGCCGTCGCGCATCCGGAGCCCGCCGCTGGCGACGCCGCGCACGAGCCGGTCGACGACCAGATACCCCCGGCGGCCGGTCACGTCGTCGCACCAGGTCAGCGATATCAGCGGGGACATGGGTGCCTCCAGGCACGACGGCGGACCACGGGGGAGCGCGGCAACTGAATGAGAGGTCAGTGTCGGGAGCGGAGCGTGCGGGTGTCAAAGAGATCGGGGACGCCCGGCGGGCGGGCCGTGGGCCCCGCGCGGCGGTGACCCTGTGGCCGGAATTCGCCGGTCGGTGATCGCGCGGGGGAATCCGCGAGATCGTCCGCACGTTGCACCACCGTGCCCCGGACGGCACAACCGGCGTGGCACCCCGGTCCGATGAACCGCCCATAATGGGATGAACCGAACCTTCAGGAGATGCAGTGAACGGCGCCGGCTCCCCACCCTCACTCCGCTCCCGGCTGCGCTCGATGCGGTCCGAGGCATTCGGGGCCGACTCGGCCGGCGAACGCCTGGAGCGGATCCACCGCTCCCCGAACTTCGCCGACGGTGTCTTCCAGAACCCCGAGGGCACCGCCAGAACCAGACCGTCCGGCTCCATGGTGGAGCTGTCGAAGGTCTACCTCCGTAAGGAGGCGCGGGTCCGGCGCGCGCCCGCCGGCCCCGTCCCCGTCCATCAGGACACCCTCGCGGACCTCGCCGTACCGCCCGCCTCCGGGCTGCGGCTGACCTGGATGGGACACTCCAGCGTCCTCGCCGAGATCGACGGGCGCCGCGTGCTCTTCGACCCGGTCTGGGGCGAGCGCTGCTCCCCCTTCTCCTTCGCCGGACCCAAGCGGCTGCACCCCGTGCCCGTGTCCCTCGCCGCGCTCGGGCCGGTCGACGTCGTCGTCATCTCGCACGACCACTACGACCACCTCGATCTGCCGACGATCAAGGGGCTCGCCTCCACCGACACCGTGTTCGCGGTGCCGCTCGGCGTCGGCGCCCACCTGGAGCGGTGGGGCGTGCCCGCCTCGCGCCTGCGCGAGCTGGACTGGAACGAGAGCGCCGAGGTGGCGGGCATCTCCTTCACCGCGACCCCCGCGCGGCACTTCTGCGGCCGCGGCCTGCGCAACCAGCAGCACACCCTCTGGGCGTCCTGGGCCGTCGCCGGTCCCGAGCACCGCGTCTACCACAGCGGTGACACCGGCTACTTCTCCGGCTTCCGCGACATCGGCGCCGCGCACGGCCCCTTCGACGCCACGATGATCCAGATCGGCGCCTACAGCGAGTACTGGCCGGACATCCACATGACCCCCGCCGAGGGGCTCCGCGCGCACCTCGACCTCCAGCGGGGCGAGCCGTCCGGTGTGATGCTCCCGATCCACTGGGGCACCTTCAACCTCGCCCCGCACCCGTGGGCCGAGCCCGGCGAGGGCACGGTCACCGCCGCGGCCGAGGCGGGCGTACGGATCGCGCTGCCGCGTCCGGGGGAGTCCTACGAGCCGACGCTCACCGACACCATCCCCGGCGCCCCGTGGTGGCGCGCGGTCGCCGTCCCGCCGGCCGGCGGCTGGCCGGAGGCGGCCCCGGCGGGGGACAAGGCGCCGGTCCCGGCGACAGCGGCGACCCCGGCCACGGCGACCGCCTCCGCCGCCGACCCGTCCGTCTCGGACCGGGCCCCTGCTGCCGGTGCCGGTGGCGCGGGCGCCGGGACGGAGACCGGTCCCGGCAGCGGCGCGGGGTCCACCGGGGCGGCACCCTCCGCGCGGAGCGCGCCGTAGGACTGCCGCGCCGCAGCACCGCCGGTGCCGTGCGCCGCGCCGGGCGCACGGACCGTTCTCAGACCTGGATGACCGTCACGCCGCGCTCCTCGAACAGGCTCGCCTGTTCGGGGGCGCCGGTGTCCGTGATCAGTGTGCCGATGGCCTCCGTCGGACAGATCCGGGCGAAGGCCGTCGTGCCCAGCTTCGTACTGTCCGCCACCACCACGAGGCTGCGTGCACGTTCGGCGAGCAGCGCGTTGACGCTCGCCTCGTGTTCGCTGCGCGCGCTCGCCCCCGACTCCGCGTCGACGGCGTCGGCTCCGATGAAGGCGATGTCCAGGCTGACCTCGTCCAGGATGTGTCTGGCCAGCGGGCCCACGAGTTCGTACGACTGGGGCATGGCCACCCCGCCCGTGGTGACGATCTTGATGTGCGGACGCACGGCCAGTTCATGGGCGATGTTGAGCGCGTTGGTCACCAGGGTGACGGCGGGCTCCCCGCCCCGGTCCGGCGCGCCGGCCAGATCGCCCCGGGTGGCGACCGCCCGCGCCACCTCGGCCGTCGTCGTGCCGCCGTTGAGCCCGATCACCGTGCCCCGGTGCACCAGCGCGGCGGCGGCGCGGCCGATGCGCTGCTTCTCCGCGGACCGCCCCACCCGCTTGTAGCGGGGCGGCAGCCCGTACGAGACCGAGTGCGCCACCGCCCCGCCCCGGGTGCGGGTGAGCAACTGCTGTTCGGCGAGGTGGTCGAGGTCCCTGCGCACCGTCGCCGCCGACACCGCCAGCTCGGCGGCGGCGTCGTCCACGTCCAACCGGCCCCGCTCGGAGAGGAGTTCGAGCAGGGTGTGGTGCCGTTCGTACCGGTTCAACGCTTCTCCTTCGCCGCGCTCCGGATCATTCAAGCACTTTCGGGTGCGCCCGAATCCTCGACGGTCTTGTTTGAAGGTGCTCGAAAACCTCCTCTAGCATGCACGAACAAGCATCTTCCGGAGAGACCGAGAGTGGAGAGCCGACATGACCTTCGTCCAGGAGGAACTGGCCAGTCAGCCCGCGAGCTGGAGCCGGGCGGCGGAACTGGCCGGGGGTCTGCGCGGCTCGGGCCGGCTCCCGGAGGCCGGTGAGCGCACCGCGGTCGTCGGCTGCGGCACCTCGTACTACATGGCCCAGGCGTACGCGGCGCTCAGGGAGGGCGCGGGGCAGGGGGAGACCGACGCCTTCGCCGCCTCCGAGTTCCCGGCCGACCGCCGGTACGACCGCGTCGTGGCGCTGACCCGGTCCGGTACGACCACCGAGGTCCTTCAGCTGCTGGCGGCGGCGCGCGGCACAGCCGCCCGCACGACCGCGATCACCGCCGACCCCGAGACGCCCATCCGCTCGGCCGCCGACGACCTCGTCGTCCTCGACTTCGCCGACGAACGGTCCGTGGTGCAGACCCGGTTCGCCACCACCGCCCTCACCCTGCTCCGCGCCCACCTCGGCCTGCACACCGGATCGATGGTCGCCGACGCGGAGCGCGCCGTGGCGGAGCCCCTGCCCGAAGGGATCACCGACTGCTCGCAGTTCACCTTCCTCGGGCAGGGCTGGACCGTCGGACTGGCCAACGAGGGCGCGCTCAAGATGCGGGAGGCGGCGCTCGCGTGGACGGAGTCCTACCCCGCGATGGAATACCGGCACGGCCCCATCAGCATCACCACCGAGGGCACCGCGACCTGGCTGCTCGGCCCCGCGCCCGACGGCCTCGCCGAGCAGGTCGGCGCGACCGGCGGGCTGTGGGTGGCCGGTGAACTCGACCCGCTGGCCGAGCTGGTACGGATCCAGCGCCTCGCCCTGGCACTCGCCGACGCCCGGGGTCTCGACCCCGACCGGCCGCGCCACCTCACCCGTTCGGTGATTCTCGCCGAGGGGTAGCCCGGCGGAGGGAAACCGGCGGAGACGGCCCCGCGGCCGTGGGGGCCGGGCGGACGAGAGAGCCGGAGACGTGGGCAACCGCTCCGGCCCTCCGTGCGATTGCACTGTTTCGGACTGATGTGCGACGGCTCATACCAGAGCGGGATGCTCTGTGGGGAAGTTCGTCAACTGCCCGCCGAAACTGACTATTCGCCAACTACCGTGTGTGCTCGGTGATCAACGCTGGGCTTCTTCCGCATGTCCGCCCCTCGTTACGCCGACGACCACGCACCACGCACACCACGCGACACACAGCCGCAGAACACCGAATGCCTGGGGCCCCACGTACCGAGGACGCTGATGTCTCAACTTCGCGCACCCGCCGCGCGACCCGAACGCCGAGAAGGCGGCCGGCACGGCCGGCCGGGCACCCGGACGCCCTCGGCCAGAGCGCCGAAGCCCAAGGGCCCGGCCGCACCCGAGCAGCCCGCACCGGCCCCGCCCGAAGCCGGTATACGCCCCCAACTCCTGCGCGCCGCCGTGCTGCCGACCGTCATAACCACGCTCAGCGGGCTGCTCGCCGTGCTCGTCACCGTCCGCTCCGGCGCGGTGGCGCCGACGCCCGAGATCTGGGCCGCCGTCGTCGGCACGGTGCTGGCCGGCGTCCTCGCCGCGACCGCCGCAGCCGTCGGCGCCGACCGCGCGGCCAGATCCGTGCACGACCGCTCCAACGCGCTGCGCCGGTCGAACGCCCGCGCCCGCGCCGACCTGCGCGCGGTGGTGGAGCGACTGCGCCGCGGCGAGGGCCCGCCACCACGGCGGCCACACCCGGCGAACGCACCCGCGGGTGACGAACTGGACCTGCTCGCACACGAACTGGGCCGCTCCCAGGAGCACGCGGTCGCGGCCGTCGTCCAGGCGTCCCGGCTCTCCAGCAGCGTCGGCAACGAACAGAAGGTCGAGGTCTTCGTCAACCTCGCCCGCCGCCTCCAGTCCCTGGTGCACCGGGAGATCCAGCTCCTGGACGAGTTGGAGAACAAGGTCGAGGACCCGGACCTGCTGAAAGGTCTCTTCCAGGTCGACCATCTCGCCACCCGCATCCGCAGGCACGCCGAGAATCTCGCCGTGCTCGGCGGGGCCGTCTCGCGCCGCCAGTGGAGCCGGCCGGTCACCCTGACCGAGGTGCTGCGCTCCGCCGTGGCGGAGGTCGAGCAGTACCCCCGGGTCAAACTCGTACCGCCCGTCAACGGCACCCTGCGCGGGCACGCCGTCGCCGACGTCGTCCATCTGCTGGCCGAACTCGTCGAGAACGCCACCCTGTTCTCCGCGCCGCACACCCAAGTCCTGCTCCGTGCGCAGGAGGTGACCGCCGGACTGGCCATCGAGGTCGAGGACCGCGGGCTCGGTATGCCGGCCGACGTGCAGAAGCGGATGAACGCCCTGCTCGCCGATCCCGACCAGGTCAATGTCGGCCGTCTCCTCCAGGACGGGCGTATCGGTCTGTTCGTGGTCTCGGCCCTCGCCCGGCGGCACGGCATCGCCGTCCGGCTGCACGCCAACATCTACGGCGGCGTCCAGGCCGTACTCGTGCTGCCGCAGGCGCTGTTGGGCGCCGACGGCGACGGGACGGGGCAGGCCGGAGAACGCGCGCCGGGAGCCCCCGTGGCCGGATCCCCGCCCGCGAACCCGCTGCCGAACGTGAACGTGAACGCGAACGGGCAGGCGCCCGCGCCGGTGCCCGCTCCGGTACGGGAAGCGGCCCCGGCGCCCGCACCCCCGTCCGTACCCGCGCAGGTGTACGAGACGGCCCGGCCCGGCCCCACCGACCCCGGCCCCGGCCCCGGCCCCGCGAAGGAGACTCCGCGGCGCCCCTCCCACCGGAGGACGTCGGGGCGCCGGCCGCTGCCCGTCCGGGGTGAGCGCCCGCCGCGCCCCGCGACCGCCGACGCACCGACGGGCCCCACCGCGCGGCCACGCTCTCCCGAACCGGCCCAGCAGTCGCCACCGGAAGAGTCGTTTCTGCCGGAGCACCCGCTCCAGCCCCCCGAGTTCCTGCCGGTGGCGGAGAGCCCCTCCCCGCCCGGCGCCTTACGCGGCACCATGGACCGCCCCCAACTGCCCAGGCGCCGCAGCCAGGAGCACCTCGTCCCCCAACTGCGGGACGCGCCCGCCCCGCCCGGCGACGGCGAACAGGCACTCCACGACCCCGGTCTGATGGCCGCCTTCCAGCGCGGTATCGGCCTCGCCGAGGCCCAGCCCGCCCGGGACCACGAGCCCGGCCCCGGCCCGGCGCCCGCGACGGAACCGCCGGATCCGCGACACGCGGTCCGGGACAACCCCCCCAAGGAGTAGATCACCATGGCGAGCGATGCGCCGACAGGCCACGTCTCCGACCTCGACTGGCTGCTCAGCGGCCTCGTCCAGCGGGTGCCGTACACCCGCAGCGCCGTACTCCTCTCCTCCGACGGACTCGTCAGGTCGGTCCACGGCCTCGACCCCGACAGTGCCGACCACATGGCCGCTCTCGCGTCCGGCCTCTACTCGCTCGGCCGCAGCGCCGGCGCGCGCTTCGGCGACAGCGGCGAGGTCCGCCAGGTGGTGGTGGAACTCGACTCCACCCTCCTCTTCGTCTCGACGGCGGGCTCCGGCACCTGTCTGGCCGTACTCGCCGGACGAGAGGCGGACGCCGCCGTCCTCGGCTACGAGATGGCGATGCTGGTCAAGAGCGTCAGGCCGTATCTGGCGACGCCGGTCAGGCAGGCGGCCGGCACCGCATCGAGCGTCACGGGGCAGTGACCGTGACGGTCCCGGCGGACGGGCCATGGGTGGACGACGCGGCGGGCCGGCTCATCCGCCCGTACACGGTCAGCGGCGGCCGGACCCGCCCGACGGCGGAGCTGGACCTGCTGTCGCTGGTCATGGCCACGGGAGCCACGAGCCGGACACATCTCGGCCCCGAGCACAGCGAGGCGCTCGCCCTCTGCCACGGGCCGATGTCCGTGGCGGAGATCGCCGGGCACCTGCGGCTGCCCGCCGTCGTCGCGAAGATCCTGTTGTCCGACCTCATGGACAGCGGCGCGGTCACCGTCCGGCCACCCCACAACTTCGACAACCCCAGCGACTGTTCCCTCCTGGAGGCAGTACTCGATGGCCTACGACGACAGCTCTGACTCCCTCCCCACCCCGTTCCCCACCGCGCTCAAGGTCCTGGTGGCCGGCGGCTTCGGGGTGGGCAAGACGACATTCGTGGGAGCGGTCAGTGAGATCGCGCCGCTGAGCACCGAGGAACTGCTGACACAGGTCGGCGTCGAGACGGACGATCTGACGGGTGTCGAGCTGAAGACCTCGACCACGGTCGCCATGGACTTCGGCCGCATAACCCTCGACGAGCGCCATGTCCTCTATCTCTTCGGCACGCCCGGCCAGGAGCGCTTCTGGTTCATGTGGGACGAACTCAGCCGGGGCGCCCTCGGCGCGATCGTCCTGGCCGACACACGGCGGCTGGAGAACTCCTTCTCCGCCGTGGACTTCTTCGAGCAGCGCGGCATCGGATTCATCGTCGCGGTCAACGAGTTCGACGGCGGCTTCCGCTACGACCCGGAGGAGGTACGGGCGGCGATCGATCTCAGGCCGGACGTGCCCGTCGTGATGTGCGACGCGCGCATCGCCAGCTCCGGGATCCGGACACTGGTCACGCTCGTCCAGCACCTGCTCACCGCCGTACCGGCCCCCGCCGCCGTCGGCGCCGCCGGACCGGACGACGGGATGACGGGATGACGGGATGACGGGATGAGATACGACCCCATCGGGCGGCTGCTGCTCACCCCCGTCGACCGGGACGCGCCCGACCGGGTGCGGCGGCTGCGCCTGCTCGGCATCGGCGAACGGGCCGAGCCGGACCTCGACGGCTTCGCGCTGCGTCTCGCCCAGCTCGCGGGCACACCGTACGCGATGGTCAACTTCATAGCCGAGGAACGGCAGTTCTACGCCGGGCTGCACGCGCCGGCGCCCGGGACCGAGCGCTCCAGGGACCGGGACCACGGCTACTGCCCCCATGTGGTGGTCCGGCGCAGGGCCCTCGTCCTGGAGGACGTACAGGACTTCCCGCGGTTCGCCGGCAACGCCGTCGTCGACGAGACCGGCCTGCGCTCCTACCTGGGCGTGCCGCTCATCGACCGTACTGGTATCGCGCTGGGCACCGTCTGCGTCGTGGACACCCGGCCCCGGCACTGGGGGAGAGCCGGCCTGGAGACCGTCAAGTCCCTGGCGGCCGAACTGTCCGAGCGGATACGCCGACGGGAGGACGGCGGAGCGGCCCACCCCGACTGACGACCCGTCAGGCCCGCTGCTCCAGCACGTCGACCGCCAGCTCCCGCACCACCGACTCGTCCACCTCCACCCCGAGGCCCGGCCCCTCGGGCACCCGCGCCGTACCGTGCTCCACCCGTACGGTCTCGCCCGCGTACGGCGAGCCGATGAACTGCCTGCCGTTGAGATCGACCGGCGTCGTGATGCCGTACGCCGCGAACAGGTGCAGCGAGGCGGCCAGCCCCAGGTCAGACTCGGTGAGCCCCGAGCCCATCAGCTCGACCCCGCAGTCCTCGGCGAGCGAGCACAGCCGCCGGGACAGTGTGAGACCACCGCTGCGCTGCACCTTGGCGATCGCGACATCGACCGCCCCGAGCCGCACGAACGTCGCCAGATCGCTCGGGTGCCGCAGGCTCTCGTCCAGCGCCACCGGCACCGCCGACTGGTCCCGCAGCCGACGCAGCCCCGCGATGTCGTTGGCGGGCAGGGGCTGTTCGAAGGCCGTGACCCCGAGCGCGTCCAGCCGGCGGGCCATCCGCAGCGCCACGGGCACGGTGTACGCCTGGTTGGCGTCGACCCACAGCGGCGCGTCCGGGGCGTGTTCGCGTACGGCGGCCACCACGGCCGCGTCGGTGTCCACGTCGTGCAGACCCACCTTGACCTTGAAGGCGCGGTACCCCTCGGCCAGGCCCTCCGCGACGCTGTCGCCCACCTCGGCCGGCGACTGCCCCGAGACGATCCAGCCGAGTTCGATGCTCTCGGCCCTGCGCTGCCCCCACAGCACCCCGAGGGGGACGCCCGCCGCCCGGCCCAGCAGATCGTGCAGCGCCACGTCCACGGCGCTCTTGGCCAACGGCGCGCCGATGCTGAATCCCCGGTTGACCGCGCGGTCGAAGGCGGTGTCGACGGCGTCCAGATTCCAGACCGGGGTACCGATGATCGCGGGCGCGAGATAGCGGTCGACGGTCGTCACGATGGACTCGGCGGTCTCGTACGTCCAGGCGGGGATGGGAGTCGCCTCGCCCCACCCGTACAGTCCGTCGGCGCCGACCCGGACCAGGATCCGGACGGACGGGGTGCCCGCGACGGCCACCGAGCCGCCCGCGACACCGAACGAGCGGTGGGTGGGCAGCTCGACGGCGAACGTCTCGACACGGTCGACCTTCATCCCGACGGGGTTCCCCCGCATCCCAGCCCTCTCCCTCTCACTCTCCGTCATCGCCCGCCCCTCATCCCTCATCCCTCATCCCGCGTCTCCCGCACGGTGTTCCGCCCGGACGGGACGTCGGCCGGCGGTGGCGCCGTACTCGCCCGCAGCACCACCTCCCCGCCCACCCGGAGCACCCGCGAACGCTGCCCGTGCGGCTCGCGCAGCGCCAGCGAGATGGCGTGCTGCCCCATGGCGGTCAGCGGCAGGGCGACCGTGGTGAGCGGGGGAGTCAACTCCCTCACGAGCGGGATGTCGTCGAACCCCGCGAGTGAGATGTCGGTCGGCACGTCGATGCCCGCCTCCCGGAACGCGGCGAGTGCCCCGACCGCCATCACATCGGTCACGCCGAAGACGCAGGTGGGGTGGGTCCGGCGGGTGAGGAGTTCCCGCGCCGCCGCGTAACCGCCGTCACGGGTGAACGCGCCTTCCACGACGCATTCGGGCGCCAGCGCGATCCCCGCCTCGGCGAGCCCCTCACGGAACCCGGCCAGCCGGTCGGCGACGGTGGTGAGGTTGGGCGGCCCGGTCAGCACCGCGAACCGCCGGTGCCCCAGCGCCAGCAGGGCGCGGGCGAGCGCCGCCGCGCCCGCGCGATTCTCGGGCAGGACGGCGTCGGCGCGCACACTGCGGTGCCGGCTGACGACGGCCACCCGGCCGCCCGCGCGGAGGTACGGATCGAGCTCCGCGCTCAGCGCCCGTTCCCAGGTGCGGTCCTGGAAACCGGAGCCGATCAGCAGGATGGCGCGGGCGCGCTGGGCGCGGAGGATGGAGACGTACTCGATCTCCCTGGCCGGTTCGCGGAAGGTGCTCGCCAGCATGACCAGGACGTCCTGTTCGGCGGCGGCGCGCATCACGCCGTCGGCGATCGCGGCGAAGTACGGGTCGCCGACGTCGTGACAGATCAGTCCGACCGTGTTGCTCGACGAACTGGCGAGCGCCTGGGCGTGGGCGTTGGGGATGTAACCGAGCAAATCCGCCGCCGCCCTCACCCGGTCCCGAAGTTCGTCCCTGACCCGCGCCGTTCCGTTGAGGGCTCTGGACGCGGTCGCGAGGGAGACGCCCGCGCGGCGGGCCACGACGTCCAGCGTCACATGGCCACTTGCTTCCCGTTCACTCAAGAAGGCCCCCGTGTCGCGGTGGCGGCGGGTCCCCTGGCGGGGCCCCGAAACTTCCGGACGACCTATTGACCGTTCGGACAAGCAGTCATTAGCGTGGCGATCACCTTACCAGAAAGCGCTTTCTGAAAGCGCTTCTTCCGTTGGCCAGTACGGCAGCGGCCGGTACAGCAGAGGGTCGGACAGCGGTGCCCAACCGCTCTTGATTCCCGAGGAGTTGACTGTGAGCCAGAGCGTCATGCCGGGACCGACTAAAGAGATCGCGGGAGTCGCCACACGTAACAGGCCAGGAGCGGGGGAGCGGTTCGGCAAGGTCGTCGAGACCAGCTGGCGGCCCGTCGCGCTGCTGTTCGCGTGCTTCGTCGCGTGGTGGGCCGTCGCCGCCGCCGAGTTGGTCGAGCCGTATCTCGTCCCCTCACCCGGGGCGACCCTGGACGTGCTGACGGGCAAGACGAGTTACATCTGGGAACACACGTGGGTGACCACCTACGAGACCCTGCTCGGCTTCCTCATCGCCGTCGTCGTCGGGGTGCTCGCCGCCGTCGTCATGGTCTACTCGTCGACGGTGGAGAAGACCCTCTACCCGATCCTGCTCTTCGCCCAGGTCGTACCGAAGATCGCCATCGCGCCGCTGTTCGTCGTCTGGCTCGGCTTCGGCATCACGCCGAAGGTCCTGATCGCGGTGCTCATCGCCTTCTTCCCCGTCGTGATCTCCATGGTCACCGGCCTCAAGGCGGTCGACCCCGAGATGCTCCAGCTCTCCGCGACGATGGGGGCCAAGCCCTGGCAGACCTTCACCAAGATCCGTTTCCCGGCCTCGCTGCCGCATCTGTTCTCCGGACTCAAGGTCGCCGTGACGCTCGCGGTCACCGGCGCGGTCGTCGGTGAGTTCGTCGGCGCCAACGAGGGCCTGGGCTATGTGATCCTCCAGGCCAACGGCAACCTCGACACCCCGATGCTCTTCGCGGGCCTGCTCGTCATGTCACTGATCGGCGTCGTCCTGTTCGTCCTGGTCGAGATCGCCGAGAAGCTCTTCCTGCCCTGGCACGCCAGCCGCCGGGACAACAACGTCACGACCTCCTTCTGATGAGGCCGGCCGCCCACGACGGGCCGACCGGCCACGGCCGTGCCACCGATCACGTCCGACCCCGACCTCTCCTCCGAGAAGGGCCAGCCATGCACTCCCGCAGACTCCTGATCGGCCTCGTGCCGCTTCTTCTGGTCGCCACCGCCTGCGGCGAGGACGGCGACAAGACCACCACCAGCGACTCCGGCGAGAAGCTCGACAAGGTCACGCTGACGCTCAACTGGTACCCGTACGGCGAACACGCGCCGTTCTACTACGGCGTCAAGGAGAAGATCTTCGAGAAGCACGGCATCGACCTGGAGATCCGCGCGGGCCAGGGATCCCAGAAGACCGTGCAGGCGACCGCCGCCGGGCAGACCGACTTCGGCTGGGCGGACACCCCCGCCGTGATCAGCGGGGTCGACCAGGGCGTCAACGTCAAGAGCCTCGGTGTGATGCTCCAGACGACACCCTCGTCCGTGCAGTTCTTCGCCGACCAGAACATCAAGACGCCCGCCGACATCAAGGGCAAGACGATCGCGGGAACGGCCGGTGACGCACTCAGCAAGACGTTCCCGATCTTCCTGGAGAAGAACGGCCTCAAGCCGTCCGACGTCAAGATCCAGAACACCGACCCGGCGGGCAAGATCGCCGCGGTGATCTCCGGCAAGACGGACGCGCTGCTCGGTTACGCCAGCGACCAGGGCCCGACGATGGCCGACAAGGCCAAGAAGGACGTCGAGTACCTCCGCTTCTCGGAGCACGGACTGAACTTCTACTCCAACGGCCTGATCGCCGGCCAGAAGATCCTCCAGTCGGACGCCGACCTGACGAAGCGCATGGCCGCCGCGGTCAGCGAGGCGTGGGCCGCCGCCGAGAAGGCGCCGGAGCCCGCGGTCGCCGCCATGGAGGGCGCGTCCGAGCAGCTCCCGCCGGAGACCGTACTGACCGAGCAGTTCGCGACGACGATCACACTGCTGCACACCGAGGCCACCCAGGGCAAGGCCCCCGGGCTCAACACCGAGGCCGACTGGCAGGAGACCATCGACGTCTTCGCCGAGGCCGGTCTCGTCAAGGACCCCAAGGCGCCCGCGGATTACTGGGACAGCTCGGCACTGAAGGGATGACGATGCCCAGGGAAGCGACTCTCCGGGAGCATGGCGTGAGCGACACCAGACTGAGCAAGGACGGCGGAACCGGGAACGGCGCCGGCGCCGACGGCAGGGCGGCGGTCTCCCTGGACGACGTCGCCGTCCGGTTCCGTACGAAGGACCGCGACGTGACCGCCCTGCGGGACGTGTCGCTCGACGTCCCGATGGGCGAGTTCGTCGCGATCGTCGGCCCCTCGGGCTGCGGCAAGTCGACACTCCTCAAGCTGGTCGCCGGGCTGCTGAAGGCGTCCAGCGGTGACGTAAGGCTGCACGGCGAGCGGGTCGACGGGCCACGGCCCGACATCGGATACGTCTTCCAGCGGGCCGCCCTGCTGGAGTGGCGCAGCGCCCGGCGCAACATCCTGCTCCAGGCGGAGATGCGCCGGATGCCGAACACGACGGCCCGTGAACGCGCCGACGAACTCATCAGGATGACCGGCCTCAGCGGCTTCGAGGACGCGTATCCGCATGAGCTGTCCGGCGGGATGCAGCAGCGGGTGGCCCTGTGCCGGGCCCTGCTGCACCAGCCGCCGGTACTGCTGATGGACGAGCCGTTCGGCGCGCTGGACGCACTGACGCGCGAGCAGATGAACATGGAGCTCAACCGGATCTGGCGGGAGACCGGCACGACCGTGCTACTGGTGACCCATTCCATCTCGGAGGCGGTCTACCTGGCGAACCGGGTCGTCGTGATGAGCCCCAGGCCGGGCACGATCACGGAGATCATCGACGTGGGGCTGCCGCCCGAGCGTGACTACGTGCAGACCCTGGCCCGGCCGGAGTTCCGCGAGGCCACGACACACATCAGGGAACTGCTGGGCGCGGCGTCGGCGGAGGACTGACGGGGGGCCGGTCCCAGCGGCCGGGCGGTGGTGGCACGACTTGTCGAAGTGCCGCCGCCGCCCGTGTACGCCGCTCCGCGCGGTGACCCGTGCCCCGGGCCGACCGGGCCGCTGACCCGGTGAGACCGCGTGGCGCACACCCTCCCGCCCCTCCCGCCCCGGCGGAAGGGGCGGTTCGCTGTCCGGCCGGCCGCCCGGCCGTCCCGAAAACCGGGGTGTCCGCGGGCCGGCGCTGTGATTGGGTGCGTCGGTGAGCCATGAACGCATCTCCGTCAGACGCCGTGACCCCTCCGACCTCGACGCCTGTGTCCGCGTTCTGGCCGAGGTCCACGCGAGCGACGGCTACCCGGTCAACTGGCCCCAGGACCCCGCTGGTTGGCTGACGCCACCCGGATCCCCCGCCGAGCCGCCCGCCGTCTGGGTGGCGCTGCTCGACGGCGTCGTGGCCGGCCACATCTGCCTCTCCCCGGCCCGGCCCGACGACGCCGCGCCCGGACTCTGGAGCGGCCGCACCGGCATCGGTCCGGAGCGGACGGCGGTGGTGAGCAGGCTGTTCGTCGCGCCGGAGGCCCGGGGCCACGGAATCGGCGCGCTCCTGCTGGCCGAGGCGGACCGCGACGCCCGCGGACGCGGGCTGCATCCCGTACTGGACGTCGTGACGTCCGACCGGTCCGCGGCGGCGCTGTACGAACGCCAGGGATGGACGCTGATGGCCACGGCGGAGCAGCGGTGGGGGCCGGAGCAGACGGTACGGGTGCACTGTTACGCCGCACCCTCGTGAGCACGCCCGCCCGCCGGCGCCGCACCGACCCCGCTGCCGCCCCCGGCCCCCGGAACGGCGTCCCCGTGACGCACCGCACCCTCCGACCGGCCAGAAGACCGGTCGGAGGGTGCGACACACCGTCAGGAGTGCTGTCCCGCCTCAGTACCGCAGCCTCGACAGATGCCGGTAGCTGTTGCGCGCCGTGGCGAACGGGTCCTTCGGCGAGTCGTGCTCGACCAGCCACTGCCGTACGCCACCCCGGTGCGCCGTCTCGAACATCTCCGCGAAGTCCAGGACGCCCGAGCCGACATCCGCGAAGTCACCGTTCGGTGCCATGTCCTTGACGTGCAGCGCCGGGAAGCGCGGGCCCTCCTCCACGAACAGCCGGCGCGGGTCCGCGCCGCCCTTCGCCGCCCAGTAGACGTCGAGTTCGAACCCCACGTACTCCGGGTCGGTCTCGTTGAGGAGGATGTCGTACAGCACCTCTCCCTCGACCGTGCGGTGGTCCGCGTCGTGGTTGTGGAAGAGCACCGGGCCGAGGCCCGACTCGCGCGCCACCCGGCCCGCTTTGTTCATCGCCGCCGCCGCCTCGCGGTAGCCCGCGGGGGTGTGCATCGCGGTCGGCAGACTCGGTACGACGACCCACTCGCCGCCCAGCGTGTGGACGTCCGCGACGGCCTGCTGGAGACCGGTGCCCGCCACCGTGGTGTAACCGACGTGCTCCAGAACGGCCTTGAGGCCGACGTCGTCCAACACCTGCCTGATCTGGGTGGCGTTGCGGCCGTACCGTCCGCTGACCCCGACCGTCGCGTAGCCGATGTCCGCCAGCTGCTCCAAGGTCCCCTCGAAGTCCGTCTCCAGGACGGACCGCATGGTGTACAGGTGCATGCCGATGCCGCCGCGCGGAATCCGCCGCCGGCACTTCGGGTCGTGGTGCCGGCCGGACTCCGCCGCGTGGGCGGTGACCGGCGTGGACGCCAGTCCGACCGCGGCCAGCCCCGCCGCCGCCGTACCAAGGAACGCTCTTCGTGTGCCCTTCACGTGACCTCTTCTCTCGGTTCGTTCAACTCGCTCTGCTGCGGCTCGCGTTGGTCCGGTGTCCGGTGAACTCACTTCGCGAGGACCTCGACGGCGCCGGTCGTCGTGTCGCCCTTGTCGTCCGTGACCGTGAGATGCGCCGTGTAGGCGCCCGGCCTGGCGTACGTGTGGGTCGCGTTCGCGCCCTGCTCGCCGGTGGGCTTCGTGTTGTCACCGAAGTTCCAGCGGTACGAGGCGACCGTCCGGCCCTCGGCGAGCTTCACCGTGCCGGTCAGCTTCGTGGCCAGCGGCGCCGCGCCCTCCTCCACCGACGTGGCGACGGTGACACTCGTGCCCGGCTTGCGCTCCACCCCGCGGCCGTTGAAGTGCAGCCAGTCGAGGGACAGCACGTCCTGCCCGTCGGGCTTCCACTCCGGGTTGCTGAAGACCGCGTACATCTTCACCGTGCCGCCGACCGGCCGGAGAGCGGTCGTCGGTGAGACGAAGTTGGTCCAGCCGCCGGTGTTCGGAATGGTCACCGAACCCATCAGCGGGCCGGTCGGCGAGCCGTTGCGGAACTCGATGGTGCCGCCGGTGCCGCCCGAGGAGCCCCCGACGGTGACGGACTGGACGCCCGTGAGATTCACCGGGTCGTACGCGACCCAGTCGCCGTGCTCGACCTCGATGACGCGCTTGCCGCCGGACGCCTCGGCGCGGGCGCCCACGGTGACGCCGCCGTTCTCGCCGCCGGTGGAGGTGAAGAACTCCCCTTCGCGGTACGAGGACTTGAGATTCGACGTGGCGGTGCCGGTCAGCGCGGGCACGCCCTCACCCTCGCCACCGTCGTCCCGGTAGCTCGCGGTGATCCGGTAGAAGAGGTCCTGGTCCGCGTGCTCGTCGGACGTCGGGACGGTGAACTCACCCGAGCAGCCCTGCTTGGACTCCAGCGCGTGCAGGGTGGTCCCGTGGCCGAGCCGCCCTTCGACCTTGACGCGTTCGCAGTCGATCTGCGCGCCCTTGCCGTCCTCGCGGTCGTTGACCCTCACCGTGAAGGGCACGGTGTCGCCGAGGCTGAACATACCGCCGTCCGGGGCCTGTTGGATGGTGACCACCGGCCGTGTGTTGCCGACGGTGATCTCCTGGGTGGCCTGCGCCGACAGCTTGTCGGGCCCGGTGACCGTCAGCCGCGCGGCGAAGACACCGTCGTCGGTGTAGATATGGGTCGGGTTGGCCTTCGTGGAGTCGATCGTGCCGTCCCCGTCGAAGTCCCAGGCGTACGTGACCGGCTTGCCCCCCGGCAGGCCGGAGCCCTCGCTGGAGAACTTCACGCTGCGCGGCCCGGGTCCGGTCTCGGAAGTGGCCGTGATCCTGGCGGTGGGCAGTTGGCCGTCGCCCACGTAGTCGATCCGGTAGATGCCGGTGCCCTGGTTGATCACACCCGTACGGCCGGCGCCCGAGCCGATGCCGAAGTCGATCACGTACATGGAGCCGTCGGGCCCGAACTCGGACTCGAAGAGCTGGTTCCACTTCATGTCGGTGAAGATCTTGTTCACCGACTGGATGTCACCCGCCTTCGCCGGCGGGAAGCGCGGATCGCTGAACGACTGGTCCTTCTGCTGGACGGAGAAGGTCTTGAACCAGTTCTGGCCCAGGTCGTAGGCGAACCACTTCGAGTCGAAGTACTCGGGGAACTTCGTCGGCGACGCGTTGTCGGGGTCGTAGTCGTAGACGGGACCGCTCATCGGCGCACCGCCACCGCCGACCTCGGGGAACTGCGGCGAGCCCGAGTAGAGATACGGCACCGTCGCCGGCACGGCCGGCGGCAGCTCGCGCAGACCGGTGTTGTTCGGCGACTCGTTGACCGGGTTGTCGCAGTCGAACTTCGGGCCCGAGACCTTCGTCGCGAAGTCGTAGTCGTTGAACGGGGTGTTGGCGCCGATGCAGTACGGCCAGCCGAGGTTCGCCGCCTTCGGCACGCGGTTGAACTCGACCGTGCCCTCCGGCCCGCGGTTCGGGTCCGGCGCCCGCGAGTCCGGCCCGTAGTCGCCGACCAGCAGCGCTCCGCTCTTGGGATCGGTCGTGATGCGGAAGACGTTGCGCAGCCCCATCGCGTAGATCTCGGGACGGGTCTTCTCCGTACCGGGCGCGAACAGGTTCCCCTCCGGGATCGAGTAGGAGCCGTCGTCCTCGGGGGTGATGCGCAGGACCTTGCCGCGCAGGTCGTTGGTGTTGGCGGAGGTGCGCTGCGCGTCGAAGACGTGCCGTCCCTCGCGCTCGTCGATCGGCGTGAAGTTGTCCGAGACGAACGGGTCGGTGTTGTCACCGGTCCCGATGTACAGGTCACCGTTCCTGTCGAACGCGAGCGAGCCCGCCATGTGCACATTGGCGCGCTGCTCGTCGCGTTCGGTGGCGAATTCCAGCACACGCTTCTCGGACGCCGGGTCCACGGTGTTCCCCGTCAGCGTGTACCGCGACAGGTTGAGCTGTTTCTTCTCCTTGTCGGAGTGCAGGAGATAGAGCCAGTTGTTCTCGGCGAAGTCCGGATCGAGCGTCAGACCGATGAGCCCGTCGGACTGCTCCGTCATCTTGCGGCTGAACTCGAAGTCCAGCGCGGTGGTCGTCTCGCGGGTCGCCTGGTCGAGCACCTGGAGCTTGCCGGTGCGCTCGATGTAGATCACCCGGCGGTCCGGGGTCACCGCCAGTTCGTACGGGTCGGAGAGGTCCGTCGCCAACTGCGTACGGGTGAACGCCCCGGTCTTGCTCGCGGAGCAGTCGCCGGGCTTGTTGCCCGCAGCCCACTGGATGCCGCCGAGCAGGTGCTTGAGGAAGTTCTCCTCCTCGAAGGCCGACGCGTCATGACCGCCGGCGGTGAACCAGGAGCGCCCGCCGTCGTAGTTCTGGCACCAGGACCACGGATGGTCCACGCCCTCGTCGAGCCCGGTGATGCCGTCGTTCACCTTGATCTGCGCGAGCGTGTGGACCTTGCCCGTCGGGTTGGTGCGCCAGTTGTACCACTCCTCCGTACGCTCCCAGAGCTCAGGAAGTCCCTTGGTGGAGGGGTGCGCCTGGTCGAGCACCTTGACCCGGCCGGTCTGGACGGCGGGGTGCTTATCGAAGATCGCCCCGGTCAGCCCCTCGTACCAGGCCCAGTCGCGCTCGCTCGCGGACGCGGCGTGCAGTCCCACCCAGCCGCCGCCCGCGCGGATGAACTTCTGGAGCGCGGCGCGCTGGGAGCTGTTGAGCAGATCGCCCGACTCCGGTGTGGAGTTGGTGTTGTTGAAGACGATCGCCTGGAAGCGCGCGAGGTTCGAGTCGGAGAACACGGCGGCGTCGTCGGACGCCTCCACCTCGAAGCCGTTCTCCTCGCCGAGCTTCTTGATGCCCGCGATACCGGCCGGAATCGACTCGTGCTCGAAGTTGGTGACCTTGGAGAAGACCAGGACACGGTAGGGCGCGGCCTCCGCGGGAGGGGGCGAGGCGACCCCGAGTCCGAGCACGAGAGCGAGCAGTGCCAGGACGACGGTGAAGGGCGTCAGTGCCTTTCGGGATCGGCTTCTGTGTGTGGGGGGTCGTTCCGGTGGACGGCTACTCACGGGCGCTCCCGGTGCAGGTGGCGGCTACGAATGGTAGAAAGCGCTTTCTTAAGTACGTCGCATAGCGTAGGTTCACTGGTTCCGGAGGGTCAATGGGTCGGAAGCGCCCACTGTGGTAGGGGAGTTGCCCGCGCCGGGGGCGGCGCCGTGCGGCCGGGCGTTTTCGGCCGACGTGGGCCGAATGTGGCCGGGGTAGGCGGTGCGGACGGGGGCGTTGCCCGGCGCCGGCCCATCGGCCCGTCCGCCGGCGGACGGCGCTGCGGCCCGGGGCGGGGGACAAGCCCCCGGTGGGGAGGGCCGGCCAAAGCCGTTCGTGACCACCGGCCTGAGTGCGGTATTGTTCTCATGCGCGTTCGGCCAGGGGAAACCCCAGGTCAGGCGGGCATCGGGACGTGGCGCAGCTTGGTAGCGCACTTGACTGGGGGTCAAGGGGTCGCAGGTTCAAATCCTGTCGTCCCGACTTGAGAGAGTCGCAGGTCAGGGCCTGTTTCGGAGAAATCCGGGACAGGCCCTCAGCTGTTTCACCGCTCGTGTCGACCATCGACGGTGTCGCGCGGCGATGCCCGTTCCCGGCGCGGCGATCGCGGGTGGCGCGTCCGGCGGTGACCGGGCATGCGCCAGGCCCTGTCCGGCGCGCGCGGACAGGGCCTGGTCGGTGATGCGCGGGCTCAGCCCTGGGCGTCCGTCTTCTCGGACGGTCCCGGCTTGTCCGCCCCGGCCTTCACGGCCTCCTGCTCGGCGGCTTCCTGCTCCGCGGCCTTCTTCGAGGCCGCGAGGCTGGTGATCGTCGTGATGATCAGCACGCCGCAGATGACGCTCAGCGAGACGGGGAGAGAGATCTCCGGTACGTGCAGGCTCGTCGTCTCGTGGATGCCGTGCAGCACCAGCTTCACGCCGATGAAGGCGAGGATGACCGACAGGCCGTAACTCAGGTGGACCAGCTTCTTGAGCAGGCCGACGATGAGGAAGTAGAGCTGCCGCAGACCCATCAGCGCGAAGGCGTTGGCGGTGAAGACGATGTACGGGTCCTGGGTCAGGCCGAAGATCGCGGGGATCGAGTCCACCGCGAACAGCACGTCCGTGATGCCGATCGCCAGCATGACGATCAGCATCGGGGTGGCCAGCCGCTTGCCGTTCTCACGGATGAACAGCTTCGTACCGTGCCACTTGTCGGTGGAGGGCAGCCGCCGCTGGACGGCCTTCATCAGGCGCCCCTCCTCCCAGTCCTCGTCGTCCTCGCCGGCCCGCGCCTCCTGGATGAGCTTCCAGGCGGTGTAGATGAGGAAGGCACCGAAGATGTAGAAGACCCAGGCGAACGAGTTGATCGCGGCCGCACCCGCGGCGATGAAGACCGCACGCAGCACCAGCGCGATCAGGACACCGATCATCAGGACGCGCTGCTGGTAGATCGTCGGGACCGCGAACTTCGCCATGATCAGCACGAAGACGAAGAGATTGTCGATGCTGAGCGACTTCTCCGTGACGTAGCCCGCGAAGAACTCGCCGGACGCCTGGCCGGTGCCCCAGATCGCGAGGCCGATGCCGAAGAGTACGGCGAGGACGATCCAGACGACCGTCCAGATGCCCGCTTCCTTGATCGAGACTTCGTGCGGCTTCCGGCCGCCGATGAAGAAGTCGGCCGTGATGAGTGCGCACAAGCCCACAATCGTGAGCACCCACATGGTCGTTGAGACGTCCAACCCCGGTCCCTCCCTATGTTCTGAAGCGCCAACGGTACAAGGATGACCAAGGAATGGTAAAGAGAAGGTCTAAAGTCCCTGGTCGTGGCGATCCTCACATGTCTCGGCACGCCCCGGTCGCGAGGGAGCCGAGGCGGTCGATGCGGTCGACGGAACCAGCGGGGTCGAGGCGGTCCAGGCGGTCAACGCGGGCCGACGCGCCCGCGGTCACCGTCTCCGTGTGCCGCCGCTCAGGGCCGGCCGGGGCACCAGACGCAGCAGGCTGTGCAGGACGGCGTCGATCGCGTCGTGGCCCGGTTCGTCGGCGACTTCGGTCAGCAGCCGTGCGAGGGAGCGGACCAGGACGGGGGAGGCCATGACGCGCCGGTGGAGGACGGGCCGGTAGCCGTACCGTCCGAGGACGAGGTCTGCGGCCTGGTTGCCCAGCCGGTAGTAGCGTCCCCAGAGGCGGTTGATCTCCTTCGGGTACTGCCGCAGCGCCTCCTCCCGGCCCGGCCCGCTCGGGCGCAGCAGGGCGAGGACGACGGCTTCGGCGGCGGCCTCACCGGCCTCCATGGCCTGTGTGACACCCTCGCCGCTCCAGGGGCTGATCATGCCCCCGCTGTCGCCGGCCAGCAGCAGACCGCGGCTGTACTGGGGACGGCGGTTGAAGCCCATGGGCAGTGCGGCGCTCCGCAGGGGCGAATCGGCGTTCTCCTCGGTCAGCTCCGACTCCTTCGGCAGGCGCGCGAGCCACTGGTCCATGGTGGTCCGCAGGTCGACCGCTCCGTGGCGGCGGTGGGGCAGGGACCCCAGGCCGACGTTGACCCGGCCGTCACCCAGGGGAAAGATCCATCCGTATCCGGGCAGGTCGCGGCCGGTGCGGGAGCAACGCAGATCGGCCCAGAGCTCAAGGTAGGGATCATGGGTACGGGAGGCGCTGCGGTAGTACCGGCGGGCGGCGGTGGCGATCGGGCGGGCCGGATCGCGCTCCAGGCCCATGGCCAGGGCCGTCCTGGCGGAGGCGCCGTCGGCGGCGATGACCACCGGCGCGCGGTACGTCCTCGGCTGCTTGTCCGCGCCCGCGACCGCCGTCACACCGATGATCCGCCCGGCGCGGTCCGTCAGGGGGCCGGTGGCTTTCACCTCCGCGCGCAGCCGTGCTCCGGCCTCGCAGGCGTGGCGGACCAGGATCTCGTCGAAGTCGTACCGGCTGCGGGTGAGGCCGAAGTCGGGATGACCCCCGAGGCGGGGCCAGTCGATGTGCACCTGCCGGCCCTCGCAGATCCAGCGCATTCCCCGAGTACGCGTCCAGCCGGGGGCGTCGATGTCGACGCCCATGCGTACGAGCTGGCGCACACCGCGCGGGGTGAGGCCGTCACCGCAGACCTTCTCCCGGGGGAACGTGCCCTTCTCCAGCAGCAGGACGTCGACGCCCGCGCGTGCCAGATACATGGCGGCGGTCGCACCGGCGGGCCCCGCGCCCACCACGATCACTCGCGCCTCTTCGTCTCCGGTGACCGGGCCCGGCTGCCGCGGGTCTGTACTCGGCACGTACGCCTCCTGGAATCGTCGGCTGACCGTGTCCGCGCCGTGCTGCGAGCTTCCGCGGCTTCGTCGCGGGTACTGCTGGTCACGTCCAATGGGACGGATCTACCCAATCCGCAGCCCTGGCAGTCCGTCGGCCCACGGCGGGCGCCTCGGGGGCCCCGGAACGAGCCGTCACGGCGGATGACATGGATCGGCGCCCCTACGGACCGTTGGCCGTAGGGGCGCCGAAGACACCGTGGGGGTCAGCCGGTGTGCTGGGCCCGGCGGCGTACGACGAGGACGATGCCCGTACCCGCGACCAGCGCGGCGGTGCCCGCGCCCGCGATCGGCAGCGCCGAGGAGGAACCGGTGCTGGCCAGGTCGCCGCCTCCCGTGGCCGACTCGCCGCCGGCCGACGACGAACCGGCACCGCCGGTCGACGAGGAGCCGCCGTCCGAGTCGCCGCTCCCACCGCTGCCGCCGGTCGAGCCACCGGAGCCGCTCGCCGAGCCGCCGTCGGCGGATCCGCTCGATCCGGACGTCCCGCCGCCCGTCACGTCGAGCGTGATGGTGGCCTTGTCGTTGGCCTTGTCCGGGTCGAACGGCCGCGCCTCGCCGCTCAGCGCCACCGACCCCTTCGCGCCCGCCACCTGCTTGTCGATCCTCAGCTTGAAGGTGTAGGTCTCGCCCCCGCCCTCGTTGACCCAGCGCTGGCTGGTGCCGCAGTCGTACGCCTTCCCCACGGGCTCGCAGAACCCGTGACCCTTGACGACCGAGGTGCCGGCGGGCGGCGTGACGAGGACGTGGACGAGCGGGTCCCCTTCCTTCGTCAGCACCCAGCCGGGACCGGCGTTGGCGAACTTCACCTCCAGCGTGACCGTTTCACCGACCCGGCCCGCCAACTCGTCGCCCGTCACCCGGAAGTCGGCCGTGTTGACTGAGGTGACCGTGACGTCGACGGCGCTCTCGCCGCCCTCGCCGCCGTCCTGACGCTCCACCAGTTTCACCGCGGGCGCGGTCCCGGCGACCGGTTCGGTGGCGTTCTCGTCCAGCTCCGGGTCGGTGTCGCCGACGCTCACCCGCAGGTCGTCGTGGAGGGCGCGGTCGAGCGCCTTGATCGCGAGAGGCTTCTCGGGCGCGTAGACGCCACCGGGCTCCACCTTCTGGTCGAACTCGCACACGACGTTCGACTTCTCGGTCATCTCGTCGTAGGACGGCACCTGGTGCGTCTCGCAGTTGGAGGGGATCGCCGCGTAACCGAGTCCCCTGGTGACGGAGTAGTGGATCCAGACCTTGTCCGCGGCCTCGGTGCCCTTGTTCGAGACCGTCACCGGCTGGTCGAAGCCGCTGCCCGGCTCGACGCCCTCGATCGGGGCGATGTCGCCGACGACCAGCGCGGGCCCGGTGTCGTCGGCGAACGCGGCCGGGACCGTGCCCAGCGCGATCAGAGCGGCTCCGCCGAGCGCGGCGACGGCGGTCACCGCCGCACGGGAGTTGCGGGAAGTACGACGGGTGCGTGGGGGATTCGGCATGGAACAACCTCTGTAGGACGGGTGAACGGACGGTGTCCTGCGGTGGGGAACCCTTCGAAGGGCAAGACTGTTCTCACCGGGGATCGGTTGCCCTTCGGCCGGGCCCGACGGTGTGAAATCGGCCGCCGGCGTCCCTTGCCGCCGTGGCGCAACCACGCCCGCCGTACCACGTACGCGACTTGCTCGTCCCGTCCCGTGACCGCCCCCGGCGTGCGGATGCGGTCACGGGACCGACCCCAACACGCCCTCGCAACAGCCGACTTGGTCCGCCCGCGCGAGACCGGACAGCACCGGACCGCCATCCGCGCCGCCACCGGCCCCTTCACGCCCGGTCGTGCCCACGCCCGACCCCTCACTACCGAGCAAGGGCGCCCGTGGCGAGCGCGGCGCCTGGTCCCGAGACAGCGAGGGGAACATGCTGGGCATCGGGGAACCGGTCGTCCGACGCGTACGGCGACGGCCGGTCACCCCGGCCCGGGGAGTCGTACGACGACCGGCCGCCCCGCCCTCGTCCGGGCGGCCCCTTTCACGGGGCGGCGGCGCCCGGTGTCCCGGCGTCAGAGGGTGAACGCCTCGACGAGGGTCCACACGGCGAGACCCGCCATGCACGCCGCGCCGATGCGCTGCACGGTCTTGAGGGGTACGCGCTGCGCGATGAAGCGGCCCACCAGTAGCGCGAGCGCGGAGACCGACATCAGCGCGAGGGCCGAGCCGATCGCGGTGGGCAGCCACCCGTTGCTCGCGGCCAGGTTGGCGGTGGTGATCTGGGTGAGGTCGCCCCACTCGCTGATGAAGACGGCCATGAAGGCGGTGGTGTAGACGGGCCAGAAGCCCGTGACGGTCTTGCCGCCGTCCTCCTCCTCGTCGTCGTCCCCGCCGCGCAGCAGGACGAAGGCGCCGAACGCGAAAAGCGCCGCGGAGACGAGCTTGACGGCCATCGCCGGAAGGAGGCTCAGCAGGCTGCCGGCGCCGACCGCGATGGCGACGTGCACGAGGAAGGCGGTGGACGTGCCGAACCACACGTACAGCGGCCGCATCCGGGTGCCCATGGCCAGCGAGGCGAACATCGTCTTGTCGGGGAGCTCCGCGAGGAAGATCAGCCCGAAGGCGGTGAGGATCGCCAGGGGGTCGAAGGTCATTCTCTTGCTTTCTGCCGGGGCCGGGCCGTAGCTCGTGCGGCACCCGGAGGGCGACGGGAAGAACCATTCGACCCGGCACGATGGTGCGGCCCACACGGTGGTGCGGGCCGGAATCATGCCTTGGCCGAAGGTCTCGTCCGCCCCCGCAGAGTGCGCGGCGGCCCGGTGGCCGGGACACCCAAGGGCGTCCAGTGTGTCGACCAGCGGTTCTCGGGACTACTCCCCTTCGCTGCTGTCGATCGTAACAGGTGCCGTCGGACGGCCCGGCGACCGGACCGTAGGACGGATCGGAGGGGGACCAGGGCCGGATCGGGCGTGGACCGGGGGTGGATCGGCGGACGATCAGACACGGATCAGGGGCGTGTCAGAGCACGAAGCCGTGCGGGAACGGATCCGCCGGGTCCAGCAGGTAGTTGGCCGTTCCGGTGATCCACGCGCGGCCGGAGAACTCCGGCACCACGGCCGGTACCCCCGCGACCTCGCTCGTGCCCACCAGCCGCCCCGTGAACCGGGTCCCGATGAAGGACTCGTTGACGAACTCGGTCTCCAGCGCCAGCTCCCCACGGGCGTGGAGCTGCGCCATCCGGGCGCATGTCCCCGTCCCGCACGGTGACCGGTCGAACCAACCGGGCCGGATCGCCATCGCGTTGCGGGAGTGGCGGGCGTCCGAGCCCGGCGCCAGGAACTGCACGTGCTTGCAGCCGCGGATCGCCGGGTCCGCCGGATGCACCGGCGGGCTCTGCGCGTCGACGGCCTCCGAGATCGCCAGCCCCGCCGCGAGGATGTCCTCCTTGCGCGCCCGGTCGAAGGGCAGCCCGAGGGACGCGAGGTCCACGATGGCGTAGAAGTTGCCCCCGTACGCCATGTCGTACCGGACCTCGCCCAGTCCCGGCACCGTCACCTCGGCGTCCAGCTCCAGCGCGAACGCGTCGACGTTGCGCAGCGTGACCTTCTCCACGACGCCGTCGCGCACCGTCACCCGGGCCTCCACCAGACCGGCCGGGGTGTCGAGACGTACGACGGTCTCGGGCTCCGTGACGGTGACCATGCCCGTCTCCACCAGTACCGTCGCCACCCCGATCGTCCCGTGCCCGCACATCGGCAGGAAGCCGCTGACCTCGATGTACAGCACGCCCCAGTCCGCGTCGGCACGCGTCGGCGGTTGCAGGATCGCCCCGCTCATCGCCGGATGCCCGCGGGGTTCGTCGACCAGGAACCTCCGCAGCGGGTCCAGGTGTTGCATCGCGTGGCGGCGCCGCTCGGCCATCGTGTCGCCGGGGACGGGCGCGACCCCTCCGGTCACCACGCGCGTCGGCATGCCCTCCGTGTGGGAGTCGACGGCGCTGATCGTCCGTACGCTGCGCATCAGTTCGGCCGACCTTCCGTGGTGAGGAAGTCGATCGCCTGCCGCATCTCGGCGGTGATCTGTTCCCGGTGGGCGGGGATCAGCGGGCCGCGCGGCGGGCGGCAGGGGCCGCCGTAGCGCCCGACCATCTCCATGCCCAGCTTGATGGCCTGGACGAACTCGGTACGGGAGTCCCAGCGGAACGCGGCGACCAGCGGCCGGTAGAGGGCGCGCGCCTCCTCCAGCCGCCCGTCGGAGGCGAGCCGGAAAAGGCGGGCGGACTCGGCGGGGAAGACGTTCGGGAAGCCGGCGAACCACCCGGTGGCCCCCATCAGCATGCTCTCCAGCGCCACGTCGTCGGCGCCGCTGATCACGTCGATACCGGGGGCACGTTCCTTGATCTCCAGCACGCGCCGTACGTCGCCGGAGAACTCCTTGACCGCCAGGACGTTGTCTATCCCGGCGATCTCCGCGAGCAGCCGGGGCGTCAGATCGACCTTGGTGTCGACGGGGTTGTTGTAGACCATGACCGGCAGGCCGACGGCGGCCACGGCCTCGAAGTGCGCCACCACCTCGGCGGGGTTGGCCCGGTACATCGTCGGCGGCAGGCAGAGCACGCCGTCGGCGCCGTCCTCCGCCGCGGCCTCGGCCCAGCGCACGGCCTGGTGCGAACCCGGCCCGTGCACGCCGACGACGACCTTGCCGCGACCCCGTACCGCCTCGATGGCGGTACGGGCCACGGTGCGGCGTTCGTCGTCGGTCAGCGAGGAGTACTCGCCCAGCGATCCGTTGGGGCCGACCCCGTCGCAGCCGTTGTCGACGAGCCAGCGGCAGTGGTCCGCGTAGGTGTCGTAGTCGACGGCGAGGCCCGCCGGGGCCGAGGGGTCCTGCCGGTAGGGGAGCGCGGTCGCGACGACGACCCCGGTCAGCGGGTTGGGGCGGGTCGGCCGGCTGGGCTCGTCGGTGGTGGTGTTCACGAAGTGCTCTCCTCCACGGGGGAGTCGGGGTGCGCGGACGGGTCGGACGAGCCCGGCGGGGGCTCGGGTGGACGGGCCAGCTCGCCGAGCGTGATCGGCTCGGCGACGGGCCGGTGATGGTGGCCGGTGCCGGTGCCGGTGGTGGCGGTGGCGGTACGGCGCAGTTCGGCGACCGTGGGCCCGCAGATACGGGCCTGGCACGGGCCGAGCCCGGCCCGCGTCGCGAGCTTGGCCACCGCCGGTTCCGTACGGGCGGGGTCGGCGGCCGACCGGCACACCGCCGCGTACGTCGTCTCCTCGCACCGGCAGATGACGGTGTCGGGGCGCAGCCAGCCGGGCCAGGCCCGGCCGACGGGATGGGCGGCGGCGAGCCGCGCGGCGAACGCCCTGCCCCGGTCGCGGTCGGCGCGCAGCGCGGCCAGGGCGCGGGATTCCGGGGCGCCGCCGGCCGCGATCCAGCCGGCCACGGCGCCCTCGGCGCGGGAGGCCGGGGCGCCGGCGATGCCGGTGATCTCGCCCGCCGCGTACACGCCGGGCCTGCTCGTCCGCTGGTCGTCGTCCACGGCGACGAAGACGTCGGACGGCGCACCGGCGGTGGCTCCGGCACGCGGACCCGTCGGCGAACCGGCGGACGACGCGCGCAGGGCGCATCCGGCCGCGACCGGCAGCTCCAGCCGCGGCGTGAACCCGTGACCTACGCAGACGGCGTCCACGGCGGTGACCCGCTCGCTGCCGGGCACCACCGACCAGTCCGCGCGGACGCGGGCGGTGACGATCTCCTCGACCCCGCCGTCCCCACGCGCCTCGACGACCGCCCGGCCGAGCCGGTAGGGCACCCGGTGGCGCCCCAACGCCGCCGCGTACGAGAGGAGTTCACCGGACTTGCCGAGCTGCGGTCCCAGTTCCCACGGGCGGCGCAGCCAGCCACCGGCCACCGCTCGCGGCCCGCCCGCCTCCAGCACCTCCAGCACCCGGGA
Organism: Streptomyces sp. NPDC104581; assembly: GCF_055583685.1. Classification (NCBI taxonomy): domain Bacteria; kingdom Bacillati; phylum Actinomycetota; class Actinomycetes; order Kitasatosporales; family Streptomycetaceae; genus Streptomyces; species Streptomyces sp. NPDC104581. The sequence goes on along the minus strand of NZ_JBVJNN010000011.1, from coordinate 110,048 downwards.
CCCGGCCTCCAGCAGAGACGCCGCCACCGGCAGGAGGAACGGACCCGTGCCCGCGACCACCACCCGGTCCCCGACGGCCACCCGCTCTCCCTTGGCGAGCGCCTGGGCCGCGCCCGCGGTGTAGACGCCGGGCAGGTCCCAGCCAGGGAACGGCAGCACCCGGTCGTGGGCTCCGGGGGCGAGCACCAGGGCGTCCGGCTCCAGTACGTGGCGGCGCCGTGGCGTACCGCTCAGGACATGCACCAGCGGCGGCCCGCCCCCGGTCGGACCGGCCGAGTCGGCCGAATCGGTGCCGTCGCGGCGCTCCAGCGCCCATACGGAACCCTCCGCCCACCAGGCGCAGTTCGGGTGACCGAGCACCCGGCGGACCCGGCGGTCGAAGGAGCGGTGGCCGTGCCGGAGGGCTCCGGGGCCGGTCGACCCGTACGCCTCCGGCAGCATGCGGTGGTACTGGCCGCCGGGCCGCTCGGCCGTGTCGATCAGCGTCACCCCGGCGCCCGCCGCCAGCGCCGCGTCGGCGGCGGCGAGCCCGGCGGGTCCGGCTCCCACCACGACGACATGACGGCGGCCGGCCGCCGGTTCTCCCGTCATGGGCGCTGCCCGTCCCGCTCGCCGGTGGCCCGTGACTGGGTGGTCACCGCGTCACCGTCCCTGGCACGGCGCCGGCACGCCCGTACGTCACGCTCGTCGTTCACCGTCACCAGACAGTCGAAGCAGACGCCGATACCGCAGAACACACCGCGCGGCGCTCCCGAGGGGGCTCGGCGCCAGGAGGTGCGGCCCGCGGCCAGCAACACCCCGGCCACCGTCTGGCCGACGACACCGGTGTACGGATCACCGTCCACCGTGATGGTCAGCGGCCGGTCCCCGCGCCCTGCCGGATCGGATCCGGCGGGTACGAGACGTGGGCTCATGATCCCTCCTCGATGGCGTCGGTCGTGTCGGTGGCGGACGGGGCGTCGGGTGGACCGCCGAGCACCGCGGGCCGGTCGACCCGGAACGCGCCCGCGTCGATCGCGGTCGCGCTGTCCGTGAGCAGTTCGCGCAGCAGCCGCGCCGTGCCGACGGAAAGCCCGATCCCGGCGCCCTCGTGCCCCGTCGCGTGCCAGAGCCCGGCCAGCCGCGGATCGGCGCCGATGACGGGCAGATGGTCGGGGACGTACGGGCGGAAGCCCCCGTACGCACGCATGACGTGGACGCCCGCGAGGACGGGGAAGAGCTTCAGCGCCTTGGCCGCGATCGCGGACAGGTCCTCGGGGCGCAGACGGTCGTCGAAGCCGACGCGCCGCCGGGACGATCCGAGCAGGACGGTCCCCGCCCGGGTGGACTCGACCACGGCCGAGGTCTGGAGATCCCCCGCGCCGCTGCCCACCGCGCCCACGTAGTCGGCGTCGTACACCTTGTGGAAGACCGTCGGCGGCAGGGGAGCGGTGACCAGCACCTCGCCGCGGCGCGGTCGGATGTCCAGCGGGACGCCGAGCCGCCGTGCGACCTCGCCCGACCACGGCCCGGCGGCGTTGACGAACACATCGGCCTCCACCGGCCCGTCCGCCGTGCGCACGCCCGTCAGCCGCCCGCCGCGTGTGGCGGCGCCGAGCACCTCGCTGCCGGTGCGCAGGCGTGCCCCGGCCCGCAGGGCGTCGGTGAGCAGTGCGGTCGCGGCGGCGGCCGGCTGCACCTGCGCGTCCTCCGGGTAGTGCACGGCGGCGGTGCGCCGCTCGGTGAGGAAGGGCTCGGCGGCGGTCAGGGCGTCGTCGTCCAGGATCTCGGCCCTCACCCCGGCCGCGCGCTGGGCCGCGGCGAAGGGGAGCAGCGCCTCGGCCCCCTCGGCGGTGGTGGCCACGACGATGCCGCCCTTGGGATCCCACTCGACCGCGTGCGGGTCGTGCGGGTTGTCCGGCGACGGGGCCCGTTCGGCGAGAGCGGCCAGCACCTCGGGCCACAACTCGCGGGAAAGCCGGGCGAGTTCCAGCTCGGGGCCGGGGCCCTTGTCGGAGACCAGGATGTTCCCCTCGCCGTGCGAGGTGGTCGCGGCGGCGGCCCCGGCACGGTCCAGCACGAGTACGTCGAAACCGGCGAGCGCGAGTTCGCGGGCGCAGGCGGCGCCGATGATCCCGGCGCCCACAACGACGACTCGTGTTCGGTTCACCGGACCTCCGCGTTCTGCATAACGAACGAAACCGAGGCTATGGCGACGTGCCAGGGGTGTCAACGACACCGCCCGGCGGTTGCTCGGGGTGTCCGCCGGGTCCCGCCCGGCCCGCGACCACTGACACCCGCCGCGTTGTCGTACGCAGCGCGGGTACGTCCGGTGACGGACGCGATGAGCCCCGCACTTCGGGCGGACGGCGCCAGTTCGTGACACGCCCTAGTGGGGCGTTCCCGGCGCCTCGTGCCGTGCGCCGCCACCCGACCGGTAGTGGAGGAGCAGGACCGAGCGCACCGGCCCGTCGAGTGCCGCGTAGCGGTGCGGCAGCGACGCGTCGAACGAGACGTAGTCGCCCGGTCCCAGCTCCACCTCGTGCCCGTCGACCTCGACGCCGAGCGTGCCGCTCTGCACGACGGTGTGCTCCGTCCCGGCGTGCCCGAGCGAGGGCTGCTGGGCGTCGGCGCGTACCTGCTGGTCGTACACCTCCACGATCACCCCGCCCTCCTCGATCCGCCGGAGCGGGCGCAGGTCGACGCCCTCGCCACTCAGTACGTCGACCTCGGCCGCCCGCACCACGGTCATCGTCTCCGCGTGGCCGGTGTCCAGCAGGTCCGAGATGGGCACCTCCAGTGCGCGGGAGAGGCTGAAGACCGTCTCGATGGTCGGATTGCCGGTCGCCGACTCCAGCTGGGACAGGGTCGCCTTGCCGATCCTGGAGAGCCGGGACAGCTCGGAGAGCGACAGGCCGCGCCGGCCCCTCTCCCGGCGGAGATTGGCGGCCAGCGCGCTTCGGACCGGGCTGCTGGGGGACATCGGGCGATCTCCTTCGACCGTCAGGTCAGTTCGCTTCGGTCTGTCCGCACCGGCCGGCTCGTCCGGACTCCTCGTTCGGCCTGCTCGTCCGTGCCGTTCGTCTCGGTGGGTGGCGAAGAGGCCGGTGCGTTCGATATCACGAACGGTACTCGACGGTCGTCACCCCGCGTCGAACGGCACCGTGCGCCACGGGCTGTCCGGCGCGGTCGCCAGCGCCAGATGGGCGTCGAGCACGGTCGTGTACCAGGGGCCGAACTCCTCCTCGTCGAAGTGCAGACACCGCCCCAGCACATATCCGGCGGAGAACTCCTCCCACGAGCCGTACACCGCCCGCGCGGCCTCCGACGCGCGTACGAGCGCGGCGAGCATCTCGGCCTCGGTGGCGTATCGCGCCCCCCGGCCCCAGCGGGCCATCTTGGAGCCGCGGCCGATGTCCCACGCGGCCACCGACCGGACGACGGCGTCCGGCGGCAGCAGTCCGTCGGCCCGGAAGCGGGACTCGTAGCGGAGCAACTTGCCCACGAGGGCACGGAGATGGGCCACGAACACGTCGAAATCGGCGTCGTCGGTGGACGTTCCGGTCCGGGCGGCCTGGTCGCGCAGTGTGGTCTCCACACAGTCGCGCCACTGTTCGGCATCGACGCGCGGTCCCCGCGCGGCGATCAGCGCCGTACGCGCGCCGAGGACGAAGTCCCAGTACCACGGGCTGACTTCGCGGTCGAGCAGCCGCTCCTCGATCGCCAGCCAGTCCGCGCGGTCGTGGACGCCCCACGAGTCCGCGACGCGTTCCCGCTCACCCCGGTGACCCATGCCGTGCCAGTGCGCCGTGTTCCACGCGTCGCCGTTGGTGAAGCACAGGTGCGCGCCGCAGGCGAGACCGTGCAGCAGAGGCCCCACCGGGGGAGCGCCCGTGCGACGTGTCACCAGACGGTCCATCAACTCCGCGGAGGAGAACAGCTCGTGATGCAGGTCGAGCCAGACGTCCCGCTCCTCGTCGTCGGTGGGGAAGTACTGCTCGCAGGGGGTGGCGGCGTTGACCGCGAGGACGTCCACATCGGCGGGGAGTATCCGCGCGAGCGCGCCGAGGGTCGCGTACTCGTACACGAGGTAGGGATGCGGCCTCGGCAGCAGGTTCGCCGTGTAGACCTGGGCGACGGTGCGGCCGTCGGCGATCTCGTTCGTCAGCATCGGGTACGTGTCCTCGTCGGCAGCCAGTGCCTCGTCCAGCCTGACGGGGTAGTACACGCCCTCGATGGCGAGGACACGCAGATACGCGTACACGTTGCCGGTGCCGGCCAGTCTGTGGAGATACTGCTCCAGATCGGCGGGGGCCGGCCAGCGGCTGCCGTCCTCCGGGGCCGTGACGAACGGGAAGAACTCGTCGTGGACCTCGTCCTCGGCCGCCGTCTGCATGGGTCCCCCTCCGTACCGGTGCCGGCCCCTCTCGGGGCCGCAAGATCATCCGCCTACGGTACCGGTGCCGACGGGTGCTCAACTCCGCCTCTCGCAAGCCAATATGACGCACCGTCAGTGCATGGGCCCCTGTCCACACCGAGACGTGCCGGTCGCTCTCGCTCGTGAAGGGCTCGCCCTTCCAGCCCACCCACCGGTCGCGCAGCCGCATCCCGGCGAGCTGCGCCATCAGGTCGAGTTCGGCCGGCCAGACGTACCGGAAAGGCACCGAGGGGGCGAAGGAGGGCTCAGCGCGGCAGGAGTTCGGCGAGGAGCGCGCGCACCCGGCGCTCGATCTCGTCCCGGATCGGGCGTACGGCTTCGACACCCCGGCCCGCCGGGTCGTCCAGCCGCCAGTCGAGGTATGTCTTGCCGGGAAGGACGGGGCAGGTGTCGCCGCAGCCCATGGTGATCACCACGTCGGACGCCCGCACGGCCTCGGCGGTCAGTACCTTCGGGGTCTCGGCGGACAGATCGATGCCGACTTCCGCCATCGCCCGTACGGCGGCCGGGTTCACGGTGTCGGCGGGCGCGGACCCGGCGGAGCGGATCTCGACCCGGTCGCCCGAGAGGTGGGTGAGGAAGGCGGCGGCCATCTGTGAGCGGCCCGCGTTGTGGACACAGACGAACAGCACGGACGGCCTGGACCGCGGCGGCGGGGACCCCGCCGACCGGGACTCGGACGGTGCGGACCCCGTGGCGCCCGCCGTGCTCACGACGCCGTCCGGGCGGCCGCGGTCCCGGCCGGAGGCCGCCCGCCCGGCCTGGTCAGGATCGTGGCGAGCCGGTCGGTCATCTCCGGCAGAAGCCGGTAGTACACCCATGTCCCGCGCCGCTCGGAGTCGATGAGCCCGGCCTGCTTCAGCAGCTTGAGGTGATGGGAGATCGTCGGCTGCGACAGGTCGAAGGCCGGGGTGAGATCGCAGACGCAGATCTCACCGCCCGCCCGCGAAGCGATCATCGACAGCAGCCGGAGCCTGACCGGGTCCCCCAGGGCCTTGAACACCTTCGCCAGTACCTCGGCCTGACCGGCGTCGAGCGGCGCGGTCAGCAGTGCGGGGCAGCACGTGCCGGCGTCCTGGCCGAGGACGGGAAGCTCTTGCTTTGACATTTTTCTATGTTGACGGATCTCGAAACAGGAAGCAAGCTTGTATTGACAGTCATCGATACAAGAAGACCGGGGAGACAGTCATGTCCCGCGCCCAGCTCGCCCTCAACGTCGCCGACCTCGAAGGCTCGATCGCCTTCTACTCCAAGCTCTTCGGCGTCGAACCCGCCAAACGCCGCCCCGGCTACGCGAACTTCGCGATCTCCTCCCCGCCGCTCAAGCTCGTACTGATCGAGGGCGAGCCCGGCCAGGAGACCCGCCTGGACCACCTCGGCGTCGAGGTCGGCACCACCGAGGAAGTCACCGCCGCCACCGGTCGCCTGAAGGACGCCGGGCTCGCCACCTTCGAGGAGAACGACACCACCTGTTGCTACGCCCTCCAGGACAAGGTGTGGGTCCACGGCCCCGGCAGGGAGGCGTGGGAGGCGTACGTGGTGAAGGACGACGCCGACCGGATGGGCAAGAGCCCCGCCGTCGCCGATGGCGGGGCCCGCCCCGCCGGCGACGCGAACGGCGGCTGCTGCGCCGCCGCCCGTCCCTGACCGATGCTCCGTCCGGCGGCGCCCGGCTGTCAGTGGTGGCTGAGATGCTGGCGTTCATGGACGAACTGAAGCGGCGACGGGTGTACGGCGCCGACCACGAGGACCCGGATCCCGGGCCGCGGACCGGCCACAGCTACCGGGAGTTGTGCGCGGGTCCGCTCGACGGGCTGCTCCTGGACGTCACCGGCTGGACGGATCAGGAGCTGGCCGATGGCGCCACGCTGCCCACGGAGATAGGCGCTCACGGGCCGGGCGGGCGCACGTCGTACGGGCCGCGCGCCGACGACCCGCGGCGCTGGGACTGGCAGGGCGACTCGCGCTGAGTCGAGCGTTCCCCTCGCGCTCTCGGCTCGCGCGTTCGCGCCTTCCGTCCGGCAGCCGCGCTCAGCTCCCGCCGAGCCCCGGCAGCGCCCGCGGGAAGCGCAGTCGCTCCAGGTCCTGGAAGTTTCCGCCCCTGGCGCGCCCACCGCGCGGACCGCGCTCGCATCGGGGCCGCCGATGGCGCGAGCTGCCGACCGTGTCGGCCGTGCTCGCACCGGGGCCGCCCACGCTCGGGCCGCCCACGCTCGGGCCGCCCACGCTCGGGCCGTCCGCGCGCCCGGAGCGTGCGCGGGGCGCCCCGCTCGTCGGGCGGGCGGCGTTACTTCCGGGGCGCGTCCCCGGCGCGGCCGGCGCCGTGCACCGTGAGCGTCTCCGGTGCCTCGACCTCGATCCCGCCTGCCGCGTCGAGCCGTACGGCCAACGGCGCGCCGGCCACCCGCAGACCGGTCAGCTCCAGCGGGCCGATGCCCTCCGCGGCGCGCGGTGAGAAGCGCAGCGTGCCGGCCGGTACGTCTGCCTCCAGCCCGAGCGCGGCCTGGAGGAGAGCGACGGCTGACGCCGCCGACCACGCCTGCGGGCGGCACGAGGCCGGATACGGGGCGGGCACGCTGTCGACGGCCGAGCCATGGCCGGCGAACAGTTCGGGCATGCGGCCCTCGAACGTCGTGGACGCCGCGACCAGACCCCCGGCCAGCGACGCGGCCTCCGCGGGGAAGCCCGCCCGTGCCAGGCCGTGCACGGCGATGGCGGTGTCGTGCGGCCAGATCGATCCGATGTGATAGCCGAACGGGTTGAAACCGGTCGAGTCCGTGCTCAACGTACGCAGTCCGAACCCGGAGTTCAGCTCCGGCCCCGCCAGCCGGGCGGCGAGCAGCGCGCTCTCCTCATCGTCGAGCAGTCCGGTGCCCAGCAGATGGCCGAAGCCGGAAGTGACCGAGTCCACCGGACGCTTGGCGGCGTCGAGCGCCACGGCCGGGTAGCGGCCGGTCTCGTCCTCGACCCAGAAGCTCTCCCGGAAACGCCGCTTGAGCCGCTCCGCCCACTCCTCCCAGCGCTCCGCGCCGGGCCGGCCGAAGGCGCGCAGCAGCGCGGCGCCGCCCATCGCCGCCTCGTAGCCGTACGCCTGGACCTCGCACAGGGCGATGGGGGCATCGGCGAGCCGGCCGTCGCGCCAGCGGATGGAGTCGCCCGAGTCCTTCCAGCCCTGGTTGGCGAGTCCCTGGCCCGAGACGTCGATGTACTCCAGCAGGCCGTCGCCGTCCGCGTCGCCGTACGCCGCCAGCCACTCCAGCGCGGCCTCGGCGTGCGGCAGCAGATCCCGTACCTGCTCGGGGTCCAGGCCCCAGCGCCACGCGTCGTGCAGCAGGATCACCCAGAGCGGGGTGGCGTCCACCGTGCCGTAGTAGACCGGCGGCAGTGCCGGGCCCTCGTTGAGCTTGAGTCCCTCGCTGCGCACCTCGTGCAGGATCTTGCCGGGCTGCTCGTCGCTGCGGGCGTCGGTCGCGGTGCCCTGGCGGCGGGCGAGCGTACGCAGCGTGCCCGCCGCCAGTTCGGTGCCGAGCGGAAGCATCATCCGCGCCGCCCACAGCGAGTCACGGCCGAACAGGGTGAGGAACCACGGGGATCCGGCGGCCAGGAACCGGTCCTCCGGGTGCTCGGGGTCGGCCAGCAGCAGCCGCTCCAGGTCGGCGACCGAGCGGGCGAAGAACTGGTCCATCCGGTGGTCGGCGCTGCGCAGTCCGGTGGCGGACCAGGGCACCGCGTCGCGCGCCACGGCCGGGAAGCCCAGGGGTTCGTCGTCGGTGACGACGCACTCCAGGGCCGTGTGCCACGACTGGCGCGCCTCCAGCGCCACCACGAACCGGAACTCGCCGGTGGCCGCGTCGATGTGCGGGGTGCCGGATGTCGCGCGCAGCCGGACGGTGACCGAGTCCCGGCGCCAGACCAGCGCGTCGCCCTCGATCTCCGCGGGCAGGGCGGGTGTCGTACGGCCGGACTTGACGTCGATCATGCTCGCCAGGTCGCTGCCCGCGCCGACGACGACCTCGACCCGTATCTCCTTGACGCCCGCGTTGGCGATCTCCAGCTCCTCGCGCAGCACGCCCGGTTCGACCGAGCGCGCGCGGTGCAGCGTGACGGCCGGGTCGGCGGTGTGCTCGCCGACGCCGCGCAGTACGGCGCGGAAGGCCGTGCGGTCGGCGGAGCCCATCGTGTTGCTGACGGGGAGGACGGGCACCCCCTCGACCCGGACCGAGAGTTTCGAGAGCAGCCGGCGGTCGCCGTGGAAGAACCCGTCGGGTCCGCCGGCGATGTCACCGGCCGGCCGGGACAGCACCAGGCTGGGCGCGTAGAGCGTGGTGCAGACGTCGTGCAGAAAGGGCTGAAGGCCCTCGGTGACGACGTCCGCGGGCGGCTGGTGACCGGCGGGGTTTCCCTGGACGACCGTGTTCACTGTGTGGCGCCTCTCGTGATTTGGATCGATCAAAATTCACCTTAACCCTTGCCAAGCTGCCGTGGGAAAGAGTTTTATCGATCCATTGCAGATGCGGCGCCGCATTTCGAGCGGTCGCCGTGCGAGGAACGGAGGCCGTTGGTGGCACGTACGACGTCGGCAGGCGGGCGCAAGGGAGGGCCGGTCACCCTGGCTCTCGTAGCCCAGCGGGCCGGGGTGTCCACGCAGACGGTCTCCAACGCGCTCAACTCGCCCGAGCTCCTCGCGCCCACCACCCTCAAGCGGGTCCGCGAGGCACTCGACGAGCTGGACTACCGGCCCCACCAGGCAGCCCGCTCACTGCGCACCCGCTCCAGCAGGCTGATCGGGTACGGCGTCCAGCCCACGCCCCCCGGTCTGTCGACGCCCGTGACGGACCACTTCCTGCACGCCCTGTCGGACTCGGCGGACCGGGCCGGCTACCGGATCCTGCTCTTCGCCGCGCCCCTCGGCACCGACGGCGAGGCCGAACGCTACGACGAGCTGCTGCGCGAGCACTCGGTCGACGGATTCGTCCTCAGCAACACCTACCGGGGCGACAGACGTCCGGGCTGGCTGCACAAGAACGGGGTCCCGTTCATCGCGTTCGGCCGGTGGTCGGCGAAGGACACCGGCGACTGGGTGGACGTCGACGGCGCCCACGGCACCGCCGCCGCCGTCGACCACCTGGTGGCGGCCGGCCACCGGAAGATCGCGTTCCTGGGCTGGCCGCGCGGCTCGGGCGTCGGTGACGACCGGGCCGGCGGCTGGCGCGAGGCCATGCGCCGGCACGATCTGCCCATACGGGATCTGCGGGTGTCCTCGCTGGACGACGTGGACGCCGCCCGCACCGCGGTCGCCCGTGTCGTGGGCCGCGCCACCGCCGTGGTGGCGGCGAGCGACACGCTCGCGCTCGGCTGCTACCGCGCGCTGCGGGACGCGGGGCTGAGCCCGGGGCGCGACGTGGCGGTCGTCGGCTTCGACGACTCGCCCGCCGCGGGTCTCCTCTCGCCGAGCCTCAGCAGTGTCCGTCAGCCGCTCGACGAGGTCGGCCGGGCCTGCACCCGGATTCTCACGGCCCGTATCAAAGACCCGGATTCCGCACCGGAGCGCGTGCTGCTGGCGCCCGAACTGATCGTCAGGGAGAGCTCGTCGGCCGAGCCCAGGCCCTGACCCCCGCACTTCCCGCGTCTTGGTCCCGGCCTCCCCGGCCACCCGGCCTCCCCGGCCACCCGGCCTCCCCGGCCACCGAAGCCCCCACAGCACGTCCCCAACAGCGACAGCTGGAGAGAGAAGCAGATGAAAAAGAACAGAGCCGCGACCGCTGCCGCCCTGTGCGGCGCGCTCCTGATAACCGGATGTTCGTCCGACTTCGGCAGCGACAGCAGTGGCGAACAGGACAGCTCCGGCAAGCAGGAGCTCACCGTGATGATCGGCTCCTCCGGCGACGCCGAGACCAACGCCGTCAAGGCCGCCGCCGCGGCCTGGGCGAAGAAGACCGGCAACTCCGTGACCGTCACCCCGGCCCAGAACCTGGACCAGCAGCTCGGCCAGGCGCTGGCCGGTGGCAAGCCGCCGGACGTCTTCTACGTCGGCTCGTCGGTCTTCGCCAACTACGCCAAGGGCAACTCCCTCTACGCGTACGGCGACAAGCTCAAGGACAAGGAAGACTTCTCCGCCACGCTGCGCAGCTCCTTCAGCTACGACGACAAGTTCTACTGCGCCCCCAAGGACAGCTCCACCCTCTCCCTCGCGATCAACAACGCGATCTGGAAGGACGCCGGGCTCACCGACGCCGATTACCCGAAGACCTGGGACGACCTGGCGGACGTCGCCAAGAAGCTCACCAGGGGCAAGGTCAGCGGCCTGGTCGTCAACAGCTCGTACAACCAGCTCGGCCCCTTCCTCAAGCAGGCCGGCGGCTGGATCACCAACGCCGACCAGACGCAGATCACGGCCGACAGCCCCGAGAACGTCGAGGCGCTGACGTATGTGAAGAAGCTCCTCAACGACGGTGTGCTCACCTACCCCAAGCAGGTCGACGCGGGCTGGGGCGGTGAGGCGTTCGGCAGCAAGAAGGCTGCTATGACCATCGAGGGCAACTGGCTCACCGGTGCCATGACCAACGACTACCCGGACGTCGACTACACGGTCGTCCCGCTGCCCGAGGGACCCGAGGGCCAGGGCACGCTCTCCTTCAGCACCTGCTGGGGCATCGCCAACAAGAGCACCCACCACGACGCCGCCGTCTCGCTCGTCGAGGCGTTCACCAGCGCCGAGCAGCAGGTGGAGTTCGCCGACGCGTACGGCGTGATGCCCTCGCGGACCAGCGCGCTGGCGACGTACGAGAAGCAGAACCCGCAGGACAAGGCGTTCGTGGACGGTTCCGCCTACGCCCAGGGCCCGGTCACCCTGCCCGGCTTCACCAAGGTCCTCGAACAGTTCGACACGGACCTGGCCGGGCTGGCGAAGGCCGACCCGAAGAAGATCCTCGGCGATCTCCAGACCAACGGCGAGCAGGTCCTCAAGAGCAACGGCTGAGGCCGGTCCCACCCGTAGGACACCCGCCGGGAGGACGATCCCGGCGGGTGCGGGAGGAAAGAGAAAGAGAATGAGTCAGTACGGCAGCGGCAGCGGCCCTGTCGCGGCGCCGCCCGCCGCGGCCGGAGGCGACGGGCGGCGGCGCCGCCGTGAGCCGGCGTCCCGCATCAAGGGCCGCCAGGGAGTGTGGGGCTGGCTCTTCGTCAGCCCGATGGTGGTGGTCCTCGGACTGTTCCTGCTGCTGCCCATCGGGATGGCCCTGTGGGTCAGCCTGCTGAACTGGGACGGGCAGTCCAACCCTTTCACCGGCGCCGCCGACTTCGTCGGTCTCGACAACTACGCCAACGTCCTGACCGACGAGGGCCTGGACCGCACGCTGTTCATGACCTCGGTCCGCAACAACCTCTACTTCGTCCTGCTGGTCGTACCGCTCCAGACCATCCTGGCCCTGGCGCTCGCCGTCGCGGTCAACAGCCGCCGAATAAAAGGCAAGAGCCTCTTCCGGACGATCTTCTACTTCCCCTCGGTGACCAGCTCCATCGCCATCTCCACCGTCTTCCTCTTCCTGTTCCAGGGCAGCGGCGCCGTCAACGCGCTGCTGAAGTGGGTCGGCATCACCGGACCGAAGTGGTTCACCGACGCCGACGGCCTGGTCTGGACGGTGCTCGGCGGACTCGGCATCGTCGACCCCGACAAGCCGACGGCGGCCCTCGCGTCCAACGGGTTCCTCGGACTGTCCTGGTGGGACTGGCTCTCCGGTCCCTCCATCGCGATGTGCACCATCATCGCGCTGATCGTGTGGACCTCGTCCGGCACGTACATGCTGATCTTCCTCGCCGCGCTCCAGGACGTGCCCGCGGAACTGGAGGAGGCCGCGCTGCTGGACGGCGCCAACCGCTGGCAGTCGTTCCGCAACGTCACCATCCCCGCCCTGCGGCCGGTGATCTTCCTGGTGCTCACCCTCGGTCTGATCGGCAGCTGGCAGATCTTCGACGCCGTCTACGTGATGAGTCAGGGCGCCCCCGGCAACACCACCCTCACCCCCGCCTTCCTCTCCTACACCGCGGGATTCCAGGACTCCGAATACGGCCGGGCCGCGGCCATCGCCTTCATCCTGCTGGCGATCATCATGGTGATGACCCTGATCCAGCGCGTGCTGCTGCGCGACCGGGACAGACCGGCCAGGACGGCCGGACGGTTCGGCGCCCTTCGCCGGAGGAACTCATGAGTACGCCACCGACGACCCCACCGGCTCCGAAGACCTCGGCGGCCTGGCAGCCCCGGACCTCCGGCAGCGGTTCCACCGGGCCGGGGGCCCCGCGCGGCGCCGGGCGGCGGATCCTGCTCGCGTTCGTGTACCTGGTGCTCACGGCGGTCGGGCTGATCTATCTGCTGCCGTTCGTCATCCAGATCGTCACGTCGTTCAAGACCGATCCGGACGCGGCGGGCAATCCGCTGGGCCTGCTGCCGAACCCGTTCTCGCTGGAGTCCTACCGGCGGCTGTTCGGCCTCGGGAACTCCGGTGACGCGGTGCCGTTCAGCACCTGGCTGAGCAACTCGGTCCTGGTCACCCTGTTCATCACCGCCGGACGGGTCTTCTTCGACTCGCTGGCCGGCTACGCGCTGGCCCGCCTCGACTTCCGCGGGCGGAACCTGCTCTTCAACGGGCTGCTGACCATCATGGCCGTGCCCGGCGTGGTGCTGCTGATCCCGAAGTTCCTGGTCCTCAACCAACTGGGCATCTTCGACACGTACTCGGCCATGATCATCCCTCTGATGGTCGACGCGGCCGGGGTGTTCATCATGCGGCAGTTCTTCCTCTCCATCCCCAGAGAGGTGGAGGAGGCGGCCAGGATCGACGGCGCCAGTGTCTTCCGGACCTTCTGGTCGGTGGTGCTGCCGATGGCCAAACCCGCGCTGATCACCCTGACGATCCTCTCCTTCCAGGGGTCGTGGAACGAGTTCACCCACTTCCTGGTGGCGACCCAGTCGCCCGAGTACCAGACGCTCACCACGGGTCTCGCCTCCTTCGTCTCCGGAAGCCTCAGCAGCGGCACGCAGTATCCGCTCAAGCTGACGGCGGCCCTGCTGGCGACCGTCCCCGTCGCGGTGCTCTTCTTCGCCTTCCAGCGCCACTTCGTACGCAGCGCGAATTCGGGGGCGGTCAAGGAATAGGCCAAACGTCACCCGAGCGCCTGCGACCGGGTCGGACGGCTGGTCAGCATGTGGCCCGCTCATCCGCCGTCTCGGCCACCTGCTCGAACGGGAGCGGGACACCGGCGGTGTCCGTCTCCAGCCCGTCCTCCGTCCGGGCCCCCGGAATCAGGGGGCCCGGACGGTGTCCGTGGCGGCGCCGAGTCCGGAGCCCCGGACGACCCGCGCGCGCGGGTCGAGCAGGTCATCACGCTGACCCACGGCCGTAGTCCGTACCCGGTCCCGAGTCGCAGGCGGCTCCCGGACGGCGGCAGCCTTCTCTGCGACGGCCGCGCCGATGCCGCACGTGGTGCCGCCGCCGGGCCCGTATCCCGTCGCGCTCGTCGTTGACAGGGGGGACGGAGCGGATCTACGTTCTGGGTAGAAAGCGCTTACTCGGATATTCGGCCGGTTCCAGGGGGAGTGTTGACGACGTCCCGCACAGACTCATCCGCAGACACGGGCACGGGCGCGGGCGCGGGCGCGGCATCGGGGTTCGCCGGACTCCCCGGCGCCGTCGCCGTGTCGCACCTGACCGTCTACGACTGGGAGGCGGCCGACGGCCTCCGCGGCGGCACCCCGCATCTCCATCTGACCTGCTCGGAAGGGTATGTCGTGACCGGGGGGCGCGGCGCCGTGCAGACGCTCACCGCCGAGGGGTTCGAGAGCACACCGCTGGAGCCGGGCGCCCTGGTGTGGTTCACACCGGGCACCATCCACCGGCTCGTGAACGAGGACGGGCTGCGGATCGTCGTCCTGATGCAGAACAACGGACTGCCCGAGGCCGGGGACGCCGTGCTGACCCTGCCGCGGGAACATCTGACCGACCCCGAGACATACGGGCGGGCCGTCCGCGTCCCCGACGGCACCGAGGCCGAGCAGGAGGCGTTCGCCCGGCGCAGACGGGACCTGGCCGTCGAGGGGTTCGCGGCGCTGAACGCGGCGTGGGACGCGGGCGACGAGAAGCCGCTGCTGGACTTCCACCGGGCGGCCGGCGCGCTGGTGGCGCCGAGGCTGGCGGACTGGCGGGCTCGCTGGGAGTCCGGCGCGGCGCGGGCCTCGCTACAGACCGGCGCGCAGCTCGACCGGCTCGCCGAGGGGGACACGGCGCATCTGGCCGACGCGCGGGTCCATGCCCGACTGCCGGACGCCAGGGGGAAGTTCGGGATGTGCGGGCGGCTGGACACCTTCGCGGTGTGAGACCGGGGTGGTGCGGACCGGGGTGCTCGGACAGGGGCGCTCGGACAGGGGTGGGGGGGGGGGGGGGGGGGGGGGGGGGGGGCACCCCCCCCCCCCCCCCCCCCCCCCCCCCCCCCCCCCCCCCCCCCCCCCACCCCGTGCCGGATCAGTCGGCGTAGACCTCCAGTTCGGAGAGCTGGGCGGCAGGCCAGCCGGTGTTGGCGGTCACCGTGACGCGTACGTAGCGGGCTGCCGTTCCCGGCAGCGAGACGGTGGCGGTGTTGGCGCTCGACGGGTTGAAGGTCACGCCCGCCGACGCCTTGAGTGAGGTGTAGGCCGAGTTGTCGGTGCTGCCCGAGACGCTGAGTGTCTGCGTGCGGGTCCCCCAGGCGGCGGCCGGCGGCAGCTTCAGCACCAGCCGGTCGACGTTCCTCGCGGCGCCGAGATCCACGGTGATGGACTGCGGGAAGGCGTTGTTGGTGCTCTCCCAGTAGGTGTTGGCGTTGCCGTCCACGGTGTTGCCGGGGCCGTACGACTGTGTCTGGCCGGTCGCGGTCACCGGACGGCCCTCGGCGAGGTTGCCCTCGTCACCGGGCGGGTCGGTCGGCGGGTCCGTCGGGTCCCCGGGGTCGGACGGGCCGCCGGGCACACCGCCGTTGGTCCACTGGGGCGCGGGCCACACTCCGGTGCAGGCGGGCGGGTTGGAGTACCAGCCGGAGTTGCCGCCGCCGACCTGGGTGATCTGGAATCCGGCACCCACACAGTTGTGGATCTTGTTGGACTGGGCGATGTTGGTGGCCTTGACGTTCTCGAACGTGGCCTTGCCCGGTGCCTGGATCTGGAGCGCGTAGGTACCCGCGCCGTCGATTCTGACGTTCTTGAAGTTCAGCCCGTTCGTCGCACCCTCGATCAGATGGATCGCGGCGTACGAGCTGTCGAGTATCTCGGTGTCGGTGATGTTGATCGTGGCGTTGTCGATCGGTTCGTTGAGCCCGCTGAACCACACCGCGCCGACGCCGAACTGCCAGTTGAAGTCGTTGTTCCCGGCCCGGATCAGGGTGTTGCGCGCGGCGGTGTGGGTGCCCGAGACCGCCGTGCCCTGACCGGAGTTGACCCCTGGATAGCGGTTGGCGATGTGCAGCCCGCCGCCGTTGGTGATGGTGTCCGACATGACGTTGTCGGAGATGGTGATGTCCTTGCCGCCGTACGTGACGATGTTGTTCGCCAGGATCGGCAGGATCACCGTGTTGAAGGTGAACTTGTTGTTGACGTTCGGGATGTTCTCCGCCCACATGGCCAGACCGTCGTCACCGGTGTTGCGGACGAAGGTGTTGGTGACGGTGGAGTTCGTGACGCCGTAGTGGAAGTTCACGCCGTCGGCCGTCTGGTCCAGGATGCGGCTGTTCTTGATGGTGAGGTTGTTCATCGGACCGTCCACCCAGACACCGCACTTGGTGTGCTGCATCCAGATGTTGTCGATGACAGAGTTGGACAGCGCCCCGCCGATGGCGTTGACCTGGTCGTTGTCCACACGTTCCCGGATGTCGCCGATGATGGCGAAGTCCTTGAGGGTGACGTTGCTGCTGCCGCCCTGGTTCGCGTACTTGCCGTAGACGCCCACCGCCTTGCTGCGGTCGGTGGGATGACGGCCCTTCAGGACGCTGTACCAGGGGCCGGCTCCGGCGAGCGTGACCTTGTCGACCACGATGTGGTCGCGGATCTCGAAGTTGCCCTGCGGGATGTAGACGGTCCTGTTCTGCGCCTGCCCGGCGGCCACCGCCGCCTGGAACTTGGCGGTCGAGTCGGTGGCGCCGGACGGGTCGGCGCCGAAGTCGGACACGACGTCCAGCGCGCCGGCGGGCTTCGCCTTCGGCGCGTCCACCAGTTCGAAGTCGGCGAGGTCGATGGTGAACGTCGGTGACTGCGCGGTCGAGGACACCTGGAGGCGGACCTTGGTGCCGGTCGCCAGGGTCGAGTCGAACATGGTGCGTGTCTCGTCGTAGAAGTGGTGGGGGTTGGTGTCGCCGGGGTTGTTGTTGAACGGGTAACCGCCGTAATACCAGCCGTACTTGGAGGTCACCGGCACGTTCTTGAGCTGACTGCCGTTGACGCGTACGTCGATTCCGGCGTCCCGGCCGGTGCCCGCGGCGTTGTCGGGCAGTGAGTAGCGGAAGGTCATCGCGTTGGCCGGTTTGGTGAGGGTGAACTCCACGTACTCACCGACCGCGTCGAGCGTCACGGCCTGACGTCCGGAAGCCTCCGAGGGAAGCGATCCGTACAGCCGGTTGGGGCCTATCAGGGTGCCGTTGGTGGCCGCGTACTCGGCTTCGTGCTCGACGAAGGGCACGGTGGCGCCACGGCCCGGGATACCGACGGGGGAGGGGGCGGGGACCCCGGCGGCGACGGCTGCCGGGGCGGCGGACACGACGACGGCGACGGCAGTGCCGGCCACCGCCGTCGCGAGGGCCAGGGAGGCGGAGAGCGAGGCGGACAGACCGCGGCGGAGCAGGCGGCGTCTTGGGGGAGGTGTCACAGACATACGTCCTTGCGGCTCGTGGGGACTCTGCGGACGCGAAAAGGGTAGGAGTGCTTCCGCAGGAAGTCTATGAATCCGTGCAAGAAATGAATGATCATTCAGAATTTCCATGCGTTGAGTCGCACTGAATTCCGGCTATACAGCCGCAAGTTGACCGCCGAACCGGACCGGCGCGGCGTCAGGGTCGTTGATCGCGCCCGCGCTTCGCGGGGCCGGCGGTCACGCTCGGACCGCAAAAGCCTCCCTGGTCGCAGAAAGAAACGGAGTCGCGGCAGGCTCCGTCATCGGCCCCGTGCGCACCTCTTGTGAGCCCTCCGTGCTCGGCCCTACGATTCTTGACACGGGATATGAAACGATTCAATCAAAGGGGCGGTCATGGGCATGGGCTGGACACGCAGAGGTCTCCTGGGCACCTCCCTGGTGGGGGCGGGCGCCGGAATCGTCTCGCTCGCCGCCGGCCCGGCGGCCTCGGCCGCGACGCCCCGGGAGGACGCCCCCCGCGGCGACGGCCGGCTGCGTGTCGTCTCCCCGAAGGTGGAGTACGCGGACCAGGTACTCGGCACCGACGACCCCACCCCCCTGCTCTCCTGGGAGCTGACGGCCGACGGCCACGGCGCCCGGCAGAGCGCGTACCAGATCAGGGCCGCCACCGACCCCCGCGACCTCGCCAAGGGCCGCCAACTCCTCTGGGACACCGGCAAGGTGGCCTCCGGGCGCGGTGTCGCCGTACCCTACGCCGGGCCCGCGCTGCCGCCCCGTACCCGCTGCCACTGGCAGGTGCGCGTCTGGGACGGCGACGGCCACGTGTCCCGGTGGAGCACCGCAGGCTGGTGGGAGACCGCCCTCGGCGGCGAGGAGTGGGGCGCCCGCTGGATCGGCGCCGATGCTGCCGCCGCGCCGTCCGGCTTCGACGGGGCCTCCTGGATCTGGTCCGAGGGCGCGACCACCGGCGACGCCCCCGCCGGGCCCGCGTGGTTCCGCGCCGCCGTCGAACTGCCCGCCGGGGCGGACGTCGCACGCGCGACCGTCGTCGCCACCGCCGACGACGACTTCACCCTCCACCTCGACGGCGCCCGGGTGGCCCACGCCCCGCAGCAGCAGGACGGCTGGCGCACCGGCAGGACGGCGGACGTCACCGAGGCGGTCAAGGCGGCCGGGCGGCGCGTCGTCCTCGCCGCCGTCGCCACCAATCGCGGCGGCGCGTCGGTCAATCCTGGCGGATTCCTCCTCCGCCTCGTCGTGGAGACCACCGGCGGCGGGACCCGCGAACTCGTCACCTCCGGTGACTGGCTGACGGCCGGGAGCGAACAACAGGGCTGGCAGCAAGCGGACTTCGACGACAGCGGCTGGACGGCCGCCACCGTCCTGGCTCCGTACGGCGAAGGACCCTGGGGCGACGGGGTCTCCGTCGCGCGGCCCGAGGTACCCGCCCCGCTGCTGCGCCGTGAGTTCGCCGTACGGAAGCCGGTCACCCGCGCCCGCCTCTACATCAGCGGACTCGCCTACTACGTGGCCGAGTTGAACGGCAGGCCCGTCGGGGAGCAGGTGCTCGACCCCGCCTTCACCGACTACGACGAGACCGTCATGTACGCCGTGCACGACGTGACGTCCCTCCTGCGCCGGGGCGACAACGCCATCGGCGTCACCCTCGGCCGCGGCTTCTACGGCATGACCACGCCCAACGTGTGGAACTGGCACCGGCCGCCGTGGCACGGCGAGCCCCGGCTGCTCTGCCGGCTGGAGGCCGAGCACCCGGACGGCTCCCGCACCACCGTCGTCTCCGACACCGACTGGCGCATGACGGAGGGCCCCACCCTCACCAACTCCCTCTACGCCGGGGAGACCTACGACGCCCGGCTGGCCCCCACCGGCTGGACACGGCCGGGCTTCGACGACCGCGCGTGGCGCGCCCCGGGAGCCCAGCAGGCCCCGAAGGGCGCGCTGCGGGCCCAGCCGCACGACCCGATCGAGATCATCGACACCATCACGCCCACCGGGATCAGCGAACCGCGCCCCGGTGTCTACGTCGTCGACATGGGCCGCACCACCGCCGGCTGGACCCGACTGTCCGTCAGGGCTTCTGCGGGCACGACGATTTCGCTCACCCACGGCGAGAAGCTCAAGGACGACGGCAGCGTCCACGCCGAGACCGGACACGTTCCCGGCCGCTTCCAGCGTGACGAATACATCTGCGCGGGCGGCTCGGAGCCCGAGGTGTGGGAGCCCTCGTTCTCGTACAAGGGTTTCCGTTACGTACAGGTCGAGGGCCTGCCCGCCAGGCCCGAGCCGGCCGACGTGCTCGGCCGGACTGTCCACACCAGGGTCGAGGAGGTCAGCGCGTTCTCCTGCTCCGAGCCCTTCTACGAGACGCTCGACAAGGCCATGCGCCGCACGCTCCTGAACAACCTGCACGGCATCCCGACCGACACCCCCATGTACGAGAAGAACGGCTGGACCGGCGACGCCCAGCTCGGCGCGCCGACCCTGGCGTACGGCTTCGGCGTGCACCGCTTCCTCGCCAAGTGGCTGGACGACCTGAAGGACAGTCAGAACGCGGACGGGCAGCTGCCGGTGATCGTCCCCAGCGGCGGCTGGGGGTACGGCGATCTCGGCCCGTCACCCGAGTGGACGACCGTCTACCCGTTCCTGGTGCGCGAGATGTACCGGGTCTACGGCGACGACCGCGTCGCCCGGCGGCACTGGCCGGTGGTGACCCGCTATCTGGACTGGGAGCTGGACCGACTTGAGGACGGCCTGGCCGTCACCGCTCTCGGGGACTATCTGCCGCCCGGCTACGGCGGCAATCCGCCCGAGGACACCCGGCTGACGGCGACGGCCTATCTGCACCGCGCCCTGGTCGGCACAGCCGAGATGGGTGAACTGCTGGGCCACGACGACGTGGCCGGGCGCTACCGCGCGGCGGCCGCCGCGCTCAAGGACGCCCTGAACGCGGAGTTCCTGAACGACGCCGGGCACTACAGCACGGCGAAGGACCCGGACTACCGGCAGACGTCCAACGCGATCCCGCTCGCCTTCGGCCTCGTCCCCGCCGGGGCCCGCGCCTCGGTCCTGGAGAGCCTCGTCGCGGACGTCAAGGAGCGCGGCAACCACCTCAACACCGGGGCCCTGGGCACCAGCGTGCTGCTGCGCGTCCTGTGCGCGCACGGCCACCCGGACGTCGCGCACGCCATCGCGACCCGGCGCACCTACCCGAGCTGGGGCTACTGGTTCGACAACGGCGCGGACACCATGTGGGAGATGTGGCAGCTCGACTCCCGCTCGCGCGACCACTACTTCCAGGGCACCGTCGCGCAGTGGCTGTACGAGAACGTCGCCGGTCTGCGCCCCGGCGACGACGGCTACCGCACCTTCACCGTCCGCCCGGACGCCCGCAGCGGGGTCAGCTGGGCGCGGACCTCGATCCGTACGGTGCGCGGGCCGGCCTCGGTCGCCTGGTCCGAGGTCGGCCGTGATCTGCGGCTGACGGTACGGGTACCGGTCGGATCGAGCGCGGAGATCCACGTGCCGGCGGACCGGAAGGAACAGGTCACGGCGCCGAAGGAGGCCACGTACCTCCGCTCGGAGCCCGGGTTCCGGATATACCGCGCCGACCACGGTGCGTGGGACTTCGTGTCCCGAGGCTGACCTGGAGCGCCAGGTCGTCCTCCCGTCGCCGGACGGGCCTTCCCGCCCGTCCGGCGACTGAGGACACAACGCGGAGCCCGTCCGGCGATCAACAGCAGGCGTGGTGACGGAGCGTCAGCTCCGGTGCGCGCCGCCGGCGCGCGGCATAGACGACTCCCGCACCACCAACTCCGGTTGCAGCACGATCCGTTGGTGTCGGTGGCCGGCCGCGGACTCCCCGGTCTCCTCGATCAGCAGCTCCGCCGCGAGCCGCCCCATCTGCGAGGCCGGCTGCCGCACCGACGTCAGCGGCACCGCGGCGGCCGACGCGAACTCGATGTCGTCGTAACCCACCAGCGCCATCTCGTCCGGCACGGCGACCCCCGCCCCGTACATCGACTGGAGCACCCCCAGGGCCAGCAGATCGTTCGCACAGAACACCGCGCTCGGCCGGCTGTGCATCCCCAGCAGCCGCGCGCCCGAGTCACGCCCCGCCGGGACGTCCAGCCGCTCCGCCTCCACCACCCGCAGCCGGTCGGCCGGCAGCCCGGCCTCCTCCAGCGCCAGCAGCGCGCCCGCCCGCCGGTCACGGCACTGCGAGAGATGCAGCGGCCCGCACACGTACGCGATGTCGGTGTGCCCCTGGGCCAGCAGATGGCGCATCGCCAGCGCCCCGCCGGTGACATCGTCCACGGACACCGAACAGCCCTCGTCGCTCGACACCACCCGGTCCACGAAGACGAACGGGATGTCCTGGCGCCGGAAGTTCTCCAGATTGCGGCCGGTCTCGTCGGTCGGCGTGATCAGCACACCGCGCACCCGCTGCTCGCTGAACAGCCCCAGGTACTCGGCCTCCTCACTGCTGCTCTGCGCGCTGTTGCAGAGCATCACCCCGAGCCCGGACGCCCGCGCCACCCGCTCCGCGCCGGTCGCGACGTCCACGAAGAACGGGTTGGCCATGTCGAGCACCAGCAGCGCGATGATGCGGCTGCGGCCCGCGCGCAGATGGCGGGCCGACTCACTCCGTACGTAGCCCAGCCGCTCGATGGTGGACAGCACTCTGGCCCGGGTCTCCTCGGCAACCGAGTCCGGCCGGTTGATCACGTTGGACACCGTGCCGACGGACACGCCCGCCACCCGGGCGACGTCCTTGATACCCACCGATTGCGCCATCAGTCAGTGACCTCCACCAGCTCCAGACCGCTCAGACCGCCCAATGCGCGCAGCTCCGGAATGATGTCGCCGGTGGCGAGCGCCCAGTGGTGTCCCACTCCGCTCGCACTCCACGCGTCGGTCCACTCGCCCGGGTCGCGGCCGAAGTCGACACGCGAGGTGGTGTTGCCGATCTCCAGCAGCGGGCCTCCGACCACTTTACCCACCGCGGCGACCAGCCTGTAGCGACCGTCCCTGGACTGGCCGAGTCCCACCAGTGTCACCGGCCCCCGCCGTACGTCGCACTCCACGGACACGCCCCAGCCGCGCTTGCCGTGGTAGACGCCGAGACCCCGCAGCACCGGCCGCCGCGCGCAGACGGTGAGGTTGGCCGGGCCGTCGTGGCCCATCTCGACCACCCCGTCGCGGAAGTTCAGCGCCTGGAGCTCGGTGAAGGTACCGCCCGCGCCCAGCCGGTCCGTGATCAGCATCGCGAGCGACGTACGCAGCTCGTACTCCCCGCAGGCGGGGACGCCACGGGCCGTCAGCAGCGAGGAACCGAGGATCATGCCCGCGCCCAGGCGTTCGTGGATCTCACCCTCCAGACCGCGGTGGTAGTACGCCAGCGAGTCCAGCCCGAAGTCGTCCACCAGCCGGTCGAGACCGACCGACACCCTGGCCGCCCACACCAGGTCCTCCTCGACCACGGAGTCCGCGATCTCGAACGCCGCGCGGGTCTCGGCCAGCTTCGCCGCCACCGCCGCGTCACCGGCCTTCACGGCGCGTACACGCAGATCGTCGAACTCCAGGACCTCCACATGGCCGCCGAGATTCGCCGGCACCATCGTCAGGTCCGTCGACACGTCGTACATGCCCGGATACAGATGCCCCATCAGACCGTGCCGGCCCGTACGCAGTGCCCCGCGCACCCCGGCGGCCCCGATCCACCGGCCGATCCGTTCCCACGCCCGCTCGTCCTCCAGATACCCGGAGACGGACCGGAAGGGCACCCCGACCCGTTCGAAGGCGTTCGCCATCTCCGGCAGGGGACAGGCGCCGCAGTACGCCAGCCACTCGCCGGTGCCGAACGTCGCGTGGTCCATCGCCTCGGTCGGCTGGAGATTGACGAGCAGCACCGGCGCGCCGCTGCGCTGGGCGACGGGCACCAGCATGGTGGCCGTCATATAGGTGGTGAGGAAGCCGACGATCAGATCGCAGTCGGCGGCGCGCAGCTTCTCGGCAGCCGCCGCCCCCTCCTGTGCGTCGGAGATGAATCCGGCGTCCACGACCTCGGCGCCGAACCCCGCCAGACGGTCCGTCACCCGCCGTGCGGAACGCTTGAGCCGGGGGAGCAGATCGGGGAACTGGGGCCAGTACGCGCCGAGTCCGCCGGAGACGAGGCCGATCCGGGTACGGCGGGGCGTGGTCGGTGCGTTCATGGGCGCTGCTCTCACTCTCTGCCGGCTCTGTCGTGGGGTGGCGGCCCGCCTCAGTCGAGATGGAAGATCTCGGTGAGCGGCGCCATCGCGTCGTCCGGTCCCGCGCCGTCCGGCGACTCGAAGTACGGCGCCATCTGTGCCTGCCAGCGGGCGTTGACGTCCGTCGCCGCCATCGCGGCGCGGGCGGCGGCGAAGTCCTCGGTCTCCAGGTAGCCGACCAACAGCCCGTCGTCGCGCAGGAAGAGCGAGTAGTCACGCCAGCCGGCGGCGCCGAGCGCCGCGAGCATCTCGGGCCAGACGGCCCGGTGACGTTCGCGGTACTCGGCCAGCCGCTCCTGTCTGACCTTCAGCACGAAGCACACACGTGGCACGGGGACCTCAGAAGTCGAAGTCGCCGACGTTCTTCTCGTCGAAGACCGTCGGCGGGCCGAGGATGATCTCGCCGTCCTTGCCGACCGTGTACTCGCCGAGGTCGCCGGCCGTGAACTTCTCCCCCTCGGCCCCGGTGATCTGCCCGGACGCCAGGGCCGCCGCCGCGTACGTACCGAGGTAGCCCAGCTCCTTCGGGTTCCACAGCGAGAACTGTTCGAGCGTGCCGTTCTCGATGTACTTGCGCATCTGGTTGGGCGTGCCGAGGCCGTTGAGGACGACCTTCCCCTTGTAGGAGGAGTCGCCGATGTAACGTGCCGCGGCCGCGATGCCGACCGTTGTGGGCGAGATGATGCCCTTCAGGTCCGGGTACGCCTTGAGCAGGCCCTGTGTCTCCTGGAACGACTTCTGGTCGTCGTCGTCCCCGTACGCGACCTTGACCAGCTTCATGTCCTTGTAGGCGGGCTTGGTCAGCTCGTCCTTCATGAACTTGATCCAGGTGTTCTGGTTCGTCGCGTTCTGCGTCGCCGAAAGGATCGCGATCTCGCCCTTGTTGCCGAGCTGCTTCGCGATGTTGCGGACCTGACTGCGGCCGATCTCCTCGGAGCTGGCCTGGTTGATGAAGAGCTGACGGCAGTCCTTCGCGGTGTCGGAGTCGTACGCGACGACCTTGATGTCCTGCTTCATGGCCTGCTTGAGCGGGCCGCACACCGCGTTGGGGTCGTTCGCCGCGATCAGGATCGCGTCCTGCTTCTGCTGGATGAGCGTGTTGATGTACGACACCTGCGAGGAGGCGTTCGCGGTGGACGGGCCGACCTCCTTGCCGCTGGAACCGATCTCCTCGGCCGCCGCGATGCCCGCGTCGTCGACGATCTTCTCGTACGGGTTGTTGATCTGCTTGGGCAGGAAGGCGATCTTCAGGCCCTTCTTGAGCGGCGCGTCCGGATTGGCCTCGGCGCCGGCCGCCTTGGCCGGGCCGTCGTCCTTGACGGAGTCCTTGGTGGTGCCCGAGCAGCCGGTCACGGCGAGCGTCAGGGCACAGAGGGCGGCGGACGCGGCGACGGCCCGGCGGCGTACGCGCGTCTGCGACAGCGTGGTGGTGGTCACGGTGGGTGCCTTTCGGGAGGGTCGGAACGGGGAGGTCAGACGGGAGCGGAGACCGGGACGGACTCCTCGGCCGCCTTGCGCCGGTGCCGTCGCTCCGCGAGCACGGCGACGACGCGGGGCGTCAGCACGGAAGCGACGAGCAGCAGGCCGGTGACGATCACCTGGATCTCGTTGGAGATGTCGTTCAGGGTCAGCAGATTGGTGAGGAGCCCGATCAGCAGCACCCCGGCGACGGCGCCGCCCAGCGTGCCCTTGCCGCCGTCGAAGTCGACACCGCCGAGCAGCACCGAGGCGATGACGACCAGTTCGAGACCCAGCCCGTTGTCGGCGCGCGCACTGCCGTAGCGCAGGGTGTAGACGATCCCGGCGAACGACGCGACGAGACCCGAGACCACGAACAGCACCAGCTTGAGCCGCTTGACGCGGATGCCCGCGAACCACGCGGCGTCCTCCTGGGCGCCGATCGCGAACAGGGAACGGCCGAAGCCCGTGCAGTGCAGGGCGATCGCCGTACCCACGGCGAGCACCGCGAACAGCGCGACCGGGTACGGGACGAAGGTGCCGGGCACCGTCTCCGTGTACGCCGCGTACCGGGCGTACGTCTCCGGGAAGCCGGCCACCGCCTCGTCGCCGAGGATGACGGACGCCAGCCCCCGGTAGAGCGTGAGCGTGCCGATGGTGACGGCCAGCGAGGGCAGCCCGACCCGGGTGACGAGCCAGCCGTTCAGCAACCCGCCCACGGCGCCCGTCAACAGGCAGAGCGGCACGATCAGTTCGAACGCGAAGCCCGCCTGCCAGAGCGAACCGGCGAGGGCGCTGGACAGCCCGAGCATCGAGGCGACGGAGAGATCGACCTGCCCGGCGACCACCAGCAGGGTCATCGGCAGCGCTATCAGCGCGATCTCCGAGACGTCACCCAGCGCGGCCGAGAGATTGTCCGTGTTGGCGAACCCCTCCGTCGTGCCGGTGCCGGCGAGGAAGACCGCGATCAGCAGGATGCCGACCGCCGTGTCCCAGCGCAGATACTTCGTGAGTGCGGTCATCGCCGGCTCCTCTTCCTGAGCGCGCTGGTGGTACGCACCTGCAAGACGCGGTCGGTGGTGATGGCCGCGAGCAGCAGTACGCCGGTGATGGCCTGCTGCCAGAAGGAGTCGACCTTGAGGACGACCAGCGCGCTGCCGATGGTGGTGAGCAGCAGCGCGCCGAGCGCCGCGCCCCAGACGCTGCCCGTGCCGCCGGTGATGGCGACGCCGCCGACGACGACGGCGCTGACGACGGTCAGCTCCCAGCCGTTGGCCGCGTCCGCGACGACGGTGCCGAAACGGGCGAGCCACAGTGCGCCGGCGAAGCCCGCGACCGCGCCGGAGAAGGCGTACGCGGCGAGGATCCGGCGCCGTACGGGAATCCCCGCCAGCCGCGCGGCGTCGGGGCTGGACCCGATCGCGTACAGCTCACGGCCGCTGCGGTAGGTGCGCAGGAAGTAGCCGGTCGCGCCGAGGACGGCGGCCGAGATCAGCGGCAGATAGGGAATGCCGAGGACGCTGCCCGAGCCGAGGCCGAGCACGCCGTCGGGGACGTTGACGGCGTTGATCTGCTCACCGTGCGCCCACGCGTGGTCGATGCCCTGGATGATGTAGAGCATCCCGAGCGTCACCACGAGCGCGGGCACCCGGCCGAAGCTGACGAGCGCGCCGCTGACCAGTCCGCAGACGGTGCCGAGCGCGATGCCCAGCAGGACGACCGTCGCCGCGCTGTGGTCGGTGCCGGAGACGAAGTGGCCGCAGGCGAAGGCCGTGAGACCCACGACGGAGCCGACCGACAGGTCGATGTTGCGGGTGATCACGACGACGGACTGACCGACGGCGAGCAGGACCAGGATCGAGGAGTTGAGCAGCAGGTCCTTGATGCCCTGGTCGTCGAGGAAGCCGGGGTTGGCGATCCAGGTGCCGAGGACGAGCAGTGCGAGCGCCCCGCCGATCGCGATCTCCCGCGCGCGGAAGACGGCGTCGACGAGCGCGCGGGCGGACCGGCCCTCCTCGGCCGCGGCCTCCGGGGTGGGTTTGCCGAGCGTGGTGGTCATGGGGTCGGCTCCTTTGCCGCCGTGCCTCCGGTGGCCGTGCCTCCGGTCGCCGCGCTGTCGGTGGCCGCACGTTCCGGCGCCGCGCCGCCCCCGGTGCCGGCGGGTGCTGTCGGCGCGTCACCGGAGCCGGGTGGCGCACCGCCCGGCGTACGGCCGGTGGCCGCCGCCATCACCGTCTCCTCCGTGGCCCGTTCACGCGGAATCTCGGCGGTGAGCCGTCCCTCGTGCATCACGAGGATCCGGTCGGCCATGCGCAGCACCTCGGGGAGATCGGACGAGACCATCAGGACGGCGAGCCCGTCCGCGGCCAGGGACGAGAGCAGCCGGTGGACCTCGGCCTTCGTACCGACGTCGATGCCGCGGGTGGGCTCGTCGACGATCAGTACGGCCGGCTCGGTCGCCAGCCACTTCGCGAGGACGACCTTCTGCTGATTGCCGCCCGACAGGACGGACACCGGATCGGTCAGCCTGCTGTACTTGAGCTGGAGCCTCACCGCCCAGTCGGCGGCGCGCCCGTGTTCGAGCGCCCGGCTGACCAGCCCCCGGCGGCGCACCGCGCGCAGTCCGGTCAGACCGACGTTCCGCTCGATGGACATCTCCATCACCAGTCCGCGCAGCCGCCGGTCCTCGGGAACGAGAGCAAGTCCGGCGTCCATCGCGGCGGTCGGTGAACCGGCGGGCAGGGCGCGGCCGTCGACCCTCACCTCGCCCGCGTCCGCGCGGTCCACACCGAAGACGGCCTGTGCGACCTCGCTGCGCCCCGCGCCCACCAGTCCCGCCAGGGCGACGATCTCACCCCGCCGTACCTCGAACGAGACGTCCCTGAAGACCCCTTCGCGGGTCAGCCGGCTCACGGACAGCGCCGTCGAACCGGGCTCGCCCGTCTGCTTGGGATACAGGTCGTCCAGATCGCGGCCGACCATCCGGCGTACGAGATCGTCCTCGGTGAGCCCGTCGAGCGGTTCGGACGCGACACGGCGGCCGTCGCGCAGGGTGGTGACGTGCGAGCAGAGGCCGAAGATCTCCTCCAGCCGGTGCGAGATGAACAGCACCGCGGCGCCCTCGGCGCGCAGCGTGCGCACGACGGAGAACAGCCGGGCGGTCTCGCCGCCGGTGAGCGCGGCCGTGGGCTCGTCCATGATCAGGACGCGTGCGTCGAAGGAGAGGGCCTTCGCGATCTCCACGATCTGCTGGTCCGCGATGGACAGTCCGCGTGCGGGGCGCCGCGGGTCGAGCGCGACGCCGAGCCTGCTCATCAGCTCGGCCGTCGCGC
The DNA here is from genome assembly GCF_055583685.1 of Streptomyces sp. NPDC104581. Taxonomy (NCBI): domain Bacteria; kingdom Bacillati; phylum Actinomycetota; class Actinomycetes; order Kitasatosporales; family Streptomycetaceae; genus Streptomyces; species Streptomyces sp. NPDC104581. The sequence goes on along the minus strand of NZ_JBVJNN010000011.1, from coordinate 81,700 downwards.
GGTGTACGGCCTTGCGGTCGATGCGCCCGGCGGAGCGCCGGGGCTGGCGGCCCATGAAGATGTTCTCGGCGATGGAGAGATCGGGAAAGAGCGTCGGTTCCTGGTAGATGACGGCGATTCCGGCGTCCCGTGCGTCGGCGGGGCCGTGGAAGACGACCGGCGCGCCGGCCAGCAGGAGGTCTCCCTCGTCCGGGCGGTGGACCCCGGCGAGGGTCTTGATGAGGGTGGACTTGCCCGCACCGTTCTCGCCGGCGAGGGCGTGGATCTCACCGGGCCGCAGATCCAGCGAGACCTCGTGCAGGGCCCGTACGGCTCCGAAGGACTTGGAGACTCCCCTCAACGCCAGGACAGGGGCCGGGCCCTCGTCGGGCTTTTCCATGGCGGGCTCCTCGGCGGGGCTGGGTGTTCGGTGGTGTCGGCGACTCACGCATGAAAGGATTCAACTTTTCCGGAAGCTAGACGGGCGGAGCGGTGCGCGTCAATGGGCGTGCACCGGAAACCCGCGCCTTCTCCGTGTGAAGAGGCGATGCCCGCGTGATGGACGAGTTGCGGCCTTGACAGGCTGATCGGCCCGGCTCATCATCGCCCATGATGAATCGATTCATGGTCTGCTGAATGGAGCGTTGAGAGATGACGAGCCGATCCGACATCTCCGCCGTGCGGGCGGCCCTCGCGACCCAGGCCGTCGAGACGCCGTCCTGGGCGTACGGCAACAGCGGTACCCGGTTCAAGGTCTTCGCCCGGCCCGGCGTCCCCCGTACCCCCGAGGAGAAACTGGACGACGCCGCCCGCGTCCACGCCCACACCGGCGTCGCGCCCACGGTCGCGCTCCACATCCCCTGGGACAGGGTCGGCGACTACGGCGCCCTCGCCGACCACGCCCGCGAGCGGGGCGTACGGCTCGGCACCGTCAACGCCAATGTGTTCCAGGACGACGACTACAAGCTCGGCAGCGTCTGCCATCCGGACGCCGCGGTGCGCCGCAAGGCGCTCGGGCATCTCATGGAGTGCGTCGACATCATGGACGCGACGGGGTCACGGGACCTCAAGCTCTGGTTCTCCGACGGCACCAACTACCCCGGCCAGGACGACATCAGGGCCCGTCAGGACCGTCTCTCCGAGGCGCTGTCGGCCGTGTACGAACGGCTCGGCGACGACCAGCGGATGCTGCTGGAGTACAAACTCTTCGAGCCCGCCTTCTACGCCACCGACGTCCCCGACTGGGGAACGGCCTACGCGCACTGTCTGCGCCTCGGCGAGAAGGCACGGGTCGTCGTGGACACCGGGCACCACGCTCCCGGCACGAACATCGAGTTCATCGTCGCGATCCTGCTCCGGGAGGGGAAGCTCGGCGGCTTCGACTTCAACTCCCGCTTCTACGCGGACGACGACCTGATGGCCGGCGCCGCCGACCCGTTCCAGCTGTTCCGCATCATGTACGAGGTGATCCGGGGCGGCGGCTTCACCCCGGACATCGCCTTCATGCTCGACCAGTGCCACAACATCGAGGAGAAGGTCCCCGCCGTCATCCGCTCGGTGATGAACGTTCAGGAGGCCACGGCCAAGGCCCTGTTGGTCGACGCGGAGGCCCTGGCCGCCGCCCAGCGGGACGGCGACGTCCTCGCGGCGAACGCGGCGCTGATGGACGCCTACAACACCGACGTACGCCCGCTGGTCGCCGAGGTACGCACCGGACTGGGCGCGGACGCGGACCCGGTGGCGGCCTACCACGCGTCGGGCTACGGCAAGCGGATCGTGGGGGAACGGGTGGGCGGGGAGCAGGCGGGCTGGGGGGCGTAGACGTCCCGGGCGTGACTCCCCGGCCGAACTCCCTTGTCGGCATGGCCGGTTCACGATCGGGAGGCGGTTCCGCACTCCTCGTCGTCCGCCGCCATGCGCGCGTCCATAGGACCGCGCGCGATCCGGACATCATCCCACGGCTGATCCACGGGACCGCGCGGACCGGAACAGCCCCGCCCCGGAACGGAGTTCGGCACCGGCGTTGCCGCCGTACGCACCCGCAGGACCGCACGGACGGCAGCGACCGCCGGCCCTGTGAGCCGGGCCCCGCGCCCCCGTCCCCGTACCGTCCCCGTAGCCTCGGCGGTATGCCCGACGCCCCGCGCGGCCTGCGCGTGCTCATCCTCGGTGGCACCGCCGAAGCCCGGCGGCTCGCCGACGCGCTCGCCGCCGGGGCCCCTCACCTGCACGTCACGACCTCACTCGCCGGGCGTGTCAGCGATCCCGCCCGCCCCGCCGGTGATGTCCGTGTCGGCGGCTTCGGAGGGCCCGAGGCCCTTGCCGCGTGGCTCCTCGCGCACCGAGTCGACGTGCTCGTGGACGCCACGCACCCCTTCGCCGCCACCATCAGCGCCCACGCCGCGCAGGCGGCAACCGCCTCCGGCACCGACCACTTCGCGCTGCGCCGCCCCGGCTGGCCCGCCGACCCGCGCGACCGCCGCCACCCCGTCGGCTCCCTCGCGGACGCCGCCGCGCTGCTCCCCCAACTCGGCGCGCGCCGGGTCCTCCTGACCACCGGCCGCCAGGGTCTCGCCGCCTTCGCGGGCCCCGGACTGGACGGGACGCACTTCGTCGTACGCACCGTGGAACCGCCCGAGCCGCCCCTGCCCCGCAGTACGCGTGTCCTGCTGGACCGGGGCCCGTACACCGTCGACGGCGAGACCGCGCTCCTGCGCGAACACCGCGTCGACGTCCTGGTCACCAAGGACAGCGGCGGGTCCGCCACCGCCGCGAAACTCACCGCCGCCCGCGGGCTCGGCCTTCCCGTGGTGATGGTCGAACGCCCGCCCGCGCCCGAGGGCGTGCCCCAGGTCACCGGCGTACGAGCCGCGCTCGACCGGCTCGGGCTCAGTCCCGGGGCGTGTCCCGCCGCAGCAGATACGTGTCCATGATCCAGCCCTTGCGGGCGCGGGCCTCCGCCCGTAGCGCCACGATCCGGTCCGCCACCTCGGACAGCCGCCCCGACACCAGGATCTCGTCCGCCGTCCCGACGTACGCGCCCCAGTGGATGACCGGGTCCTCCGCCAGGTGGTGACGGAACGACTGGTGCCCGTCCAGCATCACCACCACGTCGTCCACCCCCTCCGGCCACGCCTGCGCCAGCCGCCGGCCCGTGGTGATCTGCACCGGGCGCGCCACCCGGTTCAGCCCCGTGCGGTGCTTGGCGAGCAGTGCCGAGACACTGCTGACGCCGGGGATCACCTCGTGCTCGAAGCCCACCGTGCCGCGCGCCAGGATCTCGTCCAGGACGCCGAGCGTGGAGTCGTACAGCGCGGGATCACCCCAGACCAGGAACGCGCCGACCTGGTCCTCGCCCAGCTCCTCGGTGATCATCCGCTCGTAGATGTCGGCCCGGCGGCTGCGCCAGTCGCCGACGGCGGGGGAGTAGTCGGCGCCGCCCGCCGCCCGGTCGCGCTCCGGGTCGCGCGCCTCCACCAGCCGGTACTCCCGGCCCTCGGCGATGTGCTCGGCGAGGATGTGGTGCCGCAGCCCGATCAGGTCCGCCTTCGCCTCGCCCTTGTCGAGGAGGAAGAACACGTCCACCCGGTTCAGCGCCTTGACCGCCTGAAGGGTCAGCTGGTCGGGGTCGCCCGCGCCGATGCCGATCACATAGATCTGTCTCACCGGGCCGAGTCTGCCTCATGGTGCGGGAAGCTCAACCGCCCGCGTAGATACATCGGATGACTGCGCGGGTCTTACGTTCGCCGCAGGTCACCGCATATGCTCCGGCCATGCGTGTCGCTCTCTTCGTCACCTGCGTCAACGACGCGGTGTATCCGTCCACCGGGATCGCGACCGTGCGGCTCCTCGAACGCCTCGGAGTGGAGGTCGATTTCCCCGAGGCGCAGACCTGTTGCGGCCAGCCCCAGTTCAACACCGGCTACCGCGCGCAGACCGAGCCGCTCGTACGCCGCACGGCCGCCGCCTTCGAGGGGTACGAGTACGTCGTGACCCCTTCCGGATCCTGTGCCGCCATGGTCCGGCAGCACTATCCGAAGACGGGCGACGCCTCCGCAGCCTCCCTCGCCTCCCGCACCTACGAGCTGACCGAGTTCCTGGTCGACGTCCTGCGAGTGACCGACGTCGGCGCCTACTTCCCGCACACCGTCACCTACCACCCGTCCTGCCACGGGCTGCGCCTCCTCGGCCTCGGGGACAGACCCCGACGCCTCCTGGAAGCCGTCGAAGGACTGGAGCTGCGCGAGCTGCCCGGCGCCGACGAATGCTGCGGATTCGGCGGCACCTTCGCCCTGAAGAACTCCGATGTATCGACCGCCATGGGCCAGGACAAGGTCAGCAACGCCGTCTCCACCGGCGCCGACGTCCTGTGCGGCGCCGACAACTCGTGCCTGATGCACATCGGGGGCGTCCTGCGCCGCGAAGAGGCTCCGCTGCGCGCCCTGCATCTCGCCGACATCCTGGCGAGCACCCGAGAGGAGCCCCTCGTATGAGCGGGACGTTCATCGGTATGCCGTCCTTCCCACGGGCGGCGAAGGAGGCCGTGCAGAACAGGACCCTGCGCGGCAATCTGCGCCACGCCACCCACACCATCCGCGACAAGCGCGCCAAGGCGGTGGCCGAACTGGCCGACTGGGCCGAACTGCGCGAGGCCGGGAAGCAGATCAAGGACCACACGCTCCGCCATCTCGACCGCTACCTCGTCCAGTTGGAGGCCAGGGTCACCGAGGCGGGCGGCACCGTCCACTGGGCGGCCGACGCCGACGAGGCCAACCGGATCGTCGCCGATCTGGTCAGGGCCACCGGCGAGAGCGAGGTCGTCAAGGTCAAGTCGATGGCCACGCAGGAGATCGGGCTCAACGAGGCCCTGGCGGCCGAAGGCATCGCGGCGTACGAGACCGACCTCGCCGAACTCATCGTCCAGCTCGGCGACGACCGGCCGTCGCACATCCTCGTCCCCGCCATCCACCGCAACCGCGGCGAGATCCGCGACATCTTCCGCGAGAAGATGGCCGACTGGGGGCGCGCCGCACCCCAGGGGCTCTCCGACACCCCGGCCGACCTCGCCGAGGCCGCACGGCTCCACCTGCGTGAGAAGTTCCTGCGCGCGAAGGTCGGCGTCTCCGGCGCCAACTTCATGGTCGCCGAGACCGGCACGCTCGTCGTCTTCGAGTCCGAGGGCAACGGCCGGATGTGTCTGACCCTGCCGGAGACACTCATCTCCGTGGTCGGCATCGAGAAGGTGGTGCCGACCTGGCGCGATCTGGAGGTGTTCCTCCAGACGCTGCCCCGCTCGTCGACGGCCGAGCGGATGAACCCGTACACCTCGACCTGGACGGGCACCGCCGACGGAGACGGGCCGCGCACCTTCCACCTCGTCCTCCTCGACAACGGCCGCACCGACACCCTCGCCGACGAGGTCGGCCGCCAGGCGCTGCGCTGCATCCGCTGCTCGGCGTGTCTCAACGTCTGCCCCGTCTACGAGCGAGCCGGCGGACACGCGTACGGCTCCGTCTACCCCGGACCGATCGGCGCCATCCTCAGCCCCCAACTCCGGGGCACGCAGAGCGAGATCGACGCCTCACTGCCGTACGCGTCCTCGCTCTGCGGTGCCTGCTACGAGGTGTGCCCGGTCGCGATCGACATCCCCGAGGTGCTGGTCCATCTGCGCGAGCGGGTCGCCGGCCAGGGCGGCAAGGGCCACCGGGTCGAGAAGGCCGCGATGAAGGCGGCCGGCTGGGTGCTCGACCACCCCGGTGTGCTGGGGGCGGGGGAGCGGGTCGCGTCCAGGACCCGCAAGCTGCATCCTTCGAAGCTGCCGGGCGCCGGCGCGTGGACGCGGAGCAGGGAGCTGCCGGAGATGCCCGCGGAGCCGTTCCGGGACTGGTGGAGGAAGAACCGGAAGCCGAAGACGGACGGGAGGAAGCCGTGATGACCAGCGACCCGGCAACCGAACCGCCCACCGATCCGCCCGGCGGCCCCGCGACCGGCCCGGCCACCGGCGTGTCCGCCGATCCGGCGGAGGGCGCCTCCGCCGCCCCTCGATCGGGCTCGCGCGAGCGCATCCTGGCCCGCATCCGTGCCGCCGTCGCCGACGCGCCCGACACCCCCGAGGCCACGCGCGACTATCTCGACACGCACACCCCCGACTCCGCCATGGTCGACCTGCTGGCCGAGAACCTCGCCGACTACCGCGCCGTCGTCCACCGCACCGACTCCGCCGGGCTCACGGAGCTGCTGGGGCGGCTGCTTGCCGAGCACGGCTCCCGTACGGTCCTGGTGCCGCCGGGCCTTCCGCCGTCCTGGCTCGCCTCCGCCGATCCGACCCGGGTCCCCGACCGCGAGGCGTCCACCGCGCAGGAGCTGGACGAGGTCGACAGCGTCGTCACCGGCTGCGCCGTGGCCATCGCGGAGACCGGCACGATCGTCCTGGACGGCGGTCCCGACCAGGGCCGGCGCCGTATCTCACTCGTACCGGACCACCACATCTGTGTGGTCCGCGCGCCGGAACAGGTCGTCGCCTCCGTCCCGCGGGCGATGCCGCGCCTCGACCCGACCCGTCCACTGACCTGGATCTCGGGCCCTTCCGCCACCAGCGACATCGAGCTGGACCGGGTCGAGGGCGTGCACGGTCCCCGCACGCTGGAGGTCGTCCTGGTCGAGGACTGACCCGGCCGGGGCCTCACGGACACCCCCGGCGGGCCGTCAGGTGCCGGACGCCCGGCGGGCCGTCACGCGTCCGGCACCCAGCTGCCGTGTAAGCCCAGCGGCACCCGGCCCGGCAGATGGACACGCGCCACCGGCCGTCCGGTGCAGTCCTGCGCGGAGAGGACGACGAGGTCGCAAGCGCCGCGATCCGGATCGTGCACATGGGCCAGGGTGCAGCCGTCGTCCTCCGCCGACGCCGAGCGGGACGGTACGAACACCGCCTCCGACACCGCCGCCCCCTTCGGCAAGCGGTGCGCCCCGCTCGTGCCCCGGAACAGATCGTGCTTGATCGGCTCGTTGTCGAAGGACCTGTCCGGCCGCACGCCGTCGACGGTGCCGCACGCCGTCCACATGTCGCCGGCCGACGCCGAGTAGACGTACCGGTGACGGCGCGCCACCAGCGACTCGTTGACGCGCGGAACTCCTGCGGCCGGTCGCCGACCGCCGGTGGCGGACGCGGCCGTGCGCGAGGTCGATGGTCCAGCGGTCGAGTGACGGCGTGCCGTCCACCGAGGGACCGCCGTTGCCGCGGCCCGTGACACGCGCCGGGGCGGGCATGGACGTGAAGTCCATGACCTCGAACCAGCGCACCGGGCCGCCGGTGCGGCGCATGACACCGAGCCGCAGCGAGATCCTGCTGGAGATCGTGGCGCGGCTCAGGAGGGCTGAGGGCCGGACACGGGTGTAGCCGGGCCCCCGGCAAGGGAGTTCACCCACCGCCCGCCGGCCGCGTCAGGCGCGGCGCCTCGGCCGAGGCGTCCACCGGGGCGTCGTCCTCGATCCGGGCCGCCAGATCGCCCGCCCACGAGGTCAGTCCCGGGACATCGATCCCGTACGGCGCCCCGTACCCCGAAATCCGCTCGGCTCCCCGCAGCAGCAGCCGCGCCCCGCCCTTCGGGTTGCCACGCGCCGCATGCGTCAGCCCCACCGCGAGCTGCGCCATCCCGCGCCACAGCGCCTCCTCCTCGTCGGGGCCCGACTTCCACGCGTCCTCGAACACCTCGTGCGCGTGGAACGGCATTCCCGCGTCGAGCAGGCGCTGGGCCTCCCGCAAGGTCTCGTCGGCCCCGCGCACCACCCCCTCGGGCTGTCGCTCGACCCCGGGTTCCCCGTAGGGCAACGGCCGCCCCAGCCCATCCCTCGGCCGCGCGTTCCGCGCCCGCCCTTCGACGTCCCGATCCCGCCGCTTCTCGGTCATGCCCCGATTGTCTCCCCACCGCCTGCGACCCGTCGCCCACCCCGCGTGGGGTAAAGTTCTCGACTGTGGCCGCCGGGAGATCTCGCGGGCGGCGGAACAGCGGGACGTGGCGCAGCTTGGTAGCGCACTTGACTGGGGGTCAAGGGGTCGCAGGTTCAAATCCTGTCGTCCCGACGCTGAGAGAGTCGTGGTCAAGGGCCTGCTCCGGAGAAATCCGGAGCAGGCCCTCGGTCTTTGTCGGGACCATCCATGACCCGTGGCGCTACTGTGCTCACACGTGCGCGTGTGCGAGACGGGGGGCGGCATGTCGGCGGAGGCTGCGGGTGCGTCGGTGGCGGCACTCGCGTTCTGTTTGAACGCGTGGTCGATGTTCTATCTGGCCAGGCAGACGAAGACGGCGGCGCGGCAGACGAGCGTGGCCGTCGAGCAGGCCAGGGTGGCCAATGTCGTGGCCGCCGCGTCGGCGAACGACACGGTGCTGCGGTCCCTGCGCGAGGTGCACACCCTCATGCTGGAGCGGGAGGGCGCACGGGAGTACTTCTACGGTGCCAAGCCGCTGCCCGACGCGGGCCCCGAGCGTGCGGCCGTCCTCACCCTGGGTGAATTGCTCGCCGATGTGATGAGCAGCGGTGCGCACGTGCACGAGCGCGTCCCCGCGAGCGGCAGCGCCGGACCGTGGACGGACTACTGCCGGGAGACCGTTGAGAACAGCCCGGTCCTGCGCCATCTGCTGCGCGAGCATCCCACTTGGTGGCCGCATCTGGTGTCGGTGCTGCCCGACCACCTGCTGCGGGCCGACGACCCGGTCGGGGTGCCGGCACCCGGCGGAGGGCGCGGCGGCACCTGAGAGTCCGCTTCCCGCCGGGGCGTTCACGGTGGTGCCGTGGTGCCGCGCGGGAGTGCTCGGGCTCAGTCACCGATCAGTCCGTTCAGGGCCGGCACGCTCGCGCCGAGGCCGGCCAGCCCCGCGAGGATCGCGCCGGCCGTGTCGCCGGTGCTGAGGTAGGTGAGGGCCCCGGCGATCGCCCCCACGAAGGCGGCCGTCTGGAGGACGATGGCCGTGCGTACGGGCAGGAACGGCTTCGGGTCCCCGGGGCCGGGAACGGTGGGCGGGGTCGGGGCTGTGGTCACGAGAACCCCCTTGCGTGGAGCGGGTACCGACAGCGTTCCCACGTCACGCGGGACAGTCGCGTGGCCTCTCGGACACGGCTGGAACCGGCGGAACCCAGGGCTTTCGGCACCTCAATCGTAGCCGCCGGCCCCCGGTTTGCCTCTGAACGACACCTTGACCGAGCGACACCCCGGCCCGTGGGGGCGCGGGCCGGGGTGTCGCCTCAGTTCTCCTCGCGCAGACCCCAGGGCGCGCCGTACGCGGCGAGGAGGTCGAGGAAGGGGCGGGGCGGCAGGGCCTCGGGGCCGAGGACGCCGCTGCCGGTCCATTCGCCGCCGGCGATCAGTTCGAGGGCGATGACCGGGTTGATCGCGGTCTGCCAGACCACGGCCTGGGAGCCGTACTCGCCCATCGACCACTGGTTGTCGACCACGTGGTAGAGGTACACCTCACGCGCGGCGCCGTCCTTGACACCCTTGACCCAGGTGCCCGCGCAGGTCTTGCCGGTCATGCGGTCGCCGAGCGTGGCCGGGTCGGGCAGACAGGCCGCGACCACGTCACGGGGAGAGACCTGGACCGGCCCGTTCCGCCCGGGGACCGTGACCTCGGCGGTGGAGTCCAGACCCAGCTCGTGGAGGACCTTGAGCTTGGCGATGAAGTCGTCGCCGAGGCCGTACTTGAACGTCACCCGCCGCGCGTCGACCCAGCGGGGGATCAGCAGCACCTCCTCGTGCTCCACGTTGACGCACTCCACCGGGCCGATGCCCGCGGGGAAGTCGAAGACCTCCGGCTCGCTGAACGGCGCGGTCGTGAACCAGCCGCGCTCCTTCTCGTAGACCACCGGCGGATTGAGGCACTCCTCGATGGTGGTCCAGATGCTGAAGGACGGGGCGAAGTCGTAGCCCTCGACCGTCAGATCGGCACCGTCGCGGATACCGATCTCCTCGATCTCGTCGAAGAGTTCGTCGGCCGCGTAGCGTGCGAAGACGTCCGAGAGGCCCGGCTCCACACCCATGCCGACGAGGGCCAGTCGGTCCGACCGCTCCCACTCGGCGGCCAGCTCGAACTGCCCGTCGCCGAGCTTCACACCGCAGCGCTCGTAGGGGTGGGTGCCGTGCGGCGAGGAGAGGGACATCGCCATGTCCAGATAGTGCGTGCCCGCCGCGAGGGCCGCCCGGAACAGCGGCATGACGAACCGCGGGTCGGTGGCGTTGAGCAGGACGTCGCAGTCGTTCTCGACGAGTGCCCGGCGGACCGCCTCCTCGTCGGAGGCGTCCAGGCGCCGTGCGCCGAAGCGGTCCCCGTGCTCACCCAGCGCGGCGACGGCCGCCTCGGCGCGGGACAGGTCGTAGTCGGCCACCGTCATATGGGTCAGGAAGTCCCGGCGGGCCGCGATCCGGGTGACGGCTGTTCCGACGCCGCCCGCGCCCACGAGCAGTACACGCATGTCGCACACCTTTCGTTCCCGCAGGCGGGCGCCTGCCGGGGTGCCCCGATGCAACGCGACGGGACCGGCTACGGTCAACTGTGTTGGCATAAGCGCGCCGGCCGGACGGCGGTGGGCGGGCGGGGACACGGAAACCGGCAGGAGGGGAGCAGCGCGATGCCGAAACAGGTGGTTCCGGAGGGGGCGCGGCGCAGACGCCGTCCGACCAGGCAGGGCTCCGTACTGTCCGAGACCCTGATCGTGCGCACCGCGCTGCGGGTGCTGAAGGAGCACGGCAGCACCGGGCTGACCGCCCGCCGCCTCGGCGCCGCACTCGGCGCCGATCCGAGCACCCTCTACCGGTACTTCACGGGCATGGACGATCTGACACGGGCCATCGGCGAGGAACTCATGGGGCGCGCGCTGGACGGCTGGACGGCGACGGGCGACTGGCAGGCCGACCTGCGCGCACTCGGGCTCGCCATCCACTCCTCCTACCTGGCGCATCCGCAGGCCGCCGTACTGACCGCCAGCCGGGTCACCGGCCGGCCCCGGGAGATCGCGGTGGACGAGGCGATCCTCGGCGTCCTGCGCGGCGCGGGCTTCCCCGACACCACGGCGGTCGGCGTCTACCACGCGTTCATCGACTCCAGCCTGGCCTTCGCCGCCCTGGACGCGGGATCGCTGGCCCTCACCGACGAGGCCCGCGCGACGGACGAGGAGATGTGGAGCTCCACATACGCCCGGCTCCCCGCCGCCACCCACCCCCACATCGCCGCCACCGCAGGACTCCTCGCCGCCCGTATGACGCACAGTGCCTATCCGGTGGTCCTGGAGACCCTGCTGAACGCCGCGGCGGCCAGGCTCCCGGCCGGCCGGCGCCGCGCGGCGGCGGAACACGCGGGGGAGGGGCCGCACGACGGGTGAGGAGCGTCGGCGGAACGCGCTCAACGTAGGCATGTGGCGTCGGAGTGTCAACGCCCCTCCGGGCGCCGTCAGTTCGGTGGCGAGCGGTCAAGCGGAACCGTGCGCGAAGGAGTTCGGCACCGCCGGACGCAAGTCACCGCAGGCGGAGCCCCCGTTGGGCTGGTGACCGATCGGTGATGGCCGGAAAACCTTCTCGTCACACCCTTGACGCACCCTCGCAACCTCCGTACGTTTCCCGGTCATACGTAGAAGCAACGGTCCGTTCACTTCTCATGCGGCTGCTCATACGTATGAGCATTGCGATCGCGTCCCGCACCGCCATCACGAGGAGCCAGGAGTCAGCCATGCCCACCAGAAGAGCCTTCATAGTGCGCGCCGCCGCGGCGGCCGTCGCCGTCCCGCTCGGAGCGAGCGCGTGCACCGCGGGTACGGGCGCCGCTGGGGGAGGGGCGGGCGGCGGGGGCGGCGACACGCTCGTGTTCGGCAAGACCGATGGCGGTACGACGTTCGTCCGCAACTACAACATGTTCGGACCGGCCACCCAGAAGTCGCCCAACGGCGAGCTGATCTACGAGCCGCTGGTGCGCATCGACTACAGCGACGGCGGGAAGGTCAAGCCCTGGCTGGCCGAGAGCATGGAGTTCGACGAGTCCGGGACCACCCTCACCATCACGCTGCGCGGTGACGTGACCTTCTCCGACGGCAAGCCCATGACCGCCGACGACGTCGTGTTCTCGCTGCGCATTCCGCTCGAGGACCCCACGTTCAACACCGGTGGAACCACCTACGACAGCGTCACCAAGAAGGACGCCTCCACCGTCACCGTGCACTGGCCCGAGCCCGCCTTCAGCGAGATCGGGCAGCTCGCCTCGCCTCAGCTCCCCGTCGTGCCGAAGCACATCTGGGAGGGCAGGAACCTCAAGCGCTGGACCAACCCCGACCCGGTCGGCACCGGCCCCTTCACCCTGACGCGGTTCGCTCCCCAGCAGGTCACCCTCGGCGCCAGGACCGACTACTGGGGCGGCGGGTTCGCCCTGAAGACCTTCAAGATCATCCCGACGAGTGTCGACTCGGTGAAGGCACAACTGCTCCGTGACGACGTGGAGTGGGCCCTCGTGGCCTGGAACGGTGCGGAGCAGGAGTATGTCGCGAAGAACCCGAAGGACCACCTGTACCAGAAGTACGCCACCGGCGGCGCGTACTCACTCTTCTTCAACGCCGCCCGCGCCCCCTTCGACAACGTCCATCTGCGGCGGGCGCTGGCGATGACCCTGCCGCGAGAGGACATCGTCACCACCCTCCAGCGCCCCGGCACGGAGGCCGGACCCACCGGTCTGGTCGATGAGATCTACGCCGATGTGATCCTTCCGGAGTACCGGGGCAAAGTGCAGAAGGTCGACCCCGAGGGAGCCCGCAAGGAACTGGCCCTCAGCGGCTTCGAGGTCAGGGGCGGCAAGCTGGTGAAGGACGGCAAGTCCCACGCCCCCACACTCTCGTTCAACCAGGACTTCGGCTGGGACCCGTACGCCAACATCATGGTCCGCAGCTGGGAGAAGCACCTCGGGATCAAGGTGAAGTCGGTCGGCGCCCCCGGTGCCAACCTCTTCGACCAGCAGCAGACGGGCGACTTCGACCTCACCATCAGCACCACGGGCGGCGCCGGCGTCGCCGGTATCTACAGCGCCCTGAGCAGCCGGGCCCACCGCCCGCTGGGTGAGAAGGCCGCCGCCAACATCGGCCGCTGGAAGGACGAGGCCACCGACGCGGCGATCGGCCGGCTGCTGGGGACCCAGGACCCCGCCGTGACGACGAGCGCCGGGCACGAACTACAGAAGATCGTCGCCGAGCAGGTGCCGTACAGCCCCATCTACAACAGCTACTGGTTCATGGCGATCAACGCCGCGAACTGGTCCGGCTGGCCGACCCCCGAGAACTTCTCCTACGTGCCGTTCCCCGGCCTCGGTCCCGACACCACGCTCACTCTGCTGAAGCTGAAGCAGGCCGACAAGTGACCGCGGTGGCCCCCTCCGCCCCACCCACCGAGCCCGTCCCGCCCCCCGCACGCCGTGCCGGGGCTCCCCGCCGCTGGGGATTCCTGGGCCGCCGGCTGGGCTTCTATCTGGCCGCCGCCTGGTCGGCGATCACCCTGAACTTCTTTCTGCCCCGGCTCATGCCGGGCGATCCGTCCGCCGCGATCGTCGAGAAGCTCCAGCGCGTCAGCGGTCAGCAACTGCCGCCCAGCGCCCTGGAGTCGATCCAGAAGGTCTTCGGCAACCCGGACGCCAACCTCGGCCGTCAGTACCTCGACTACCTGGGCCAGCTGGCCCGGCTCGACCTCGGCACCTCCATCAGCAACTACCCCACCCCCGTGAGCGATCTGCTCTGGCAGGGACTGCCCTGGACGCTGCTGCTGGTCGGCACGACCACGGTGGTCGCGTTCGTCCTGGGCACCGGTATCGGCGCGCTGGCCGGCTGGAAGGCGGGCGGTCGGTTCGACACCGTGATCAGCCCGCTCACCACGTTCGTCTCGGCGATCCCGTACTTCTGGATGGCCCTGGTGGGACTGTGGCTGTTCGGCTTCCTGCTCGGCTGGTTCCCGCTGTCCGGCGGTTACGACGCCGACCTGCCGATCGGCGCGTCCCCGTCGTTCCTGCTGAGCGTGCTGCACTACGGGGTGCTGCCCGCCGCCACCATCGTCTTCTCGGCCTTCGGCGGCTGGCTGCTCGGCATGCGCAACATGACGGTGACCACCGTCCGCGAGGACTATGTGCTGCTCGCCCAGGCCAAGGGCCTCTCCAGCCGCCGGGTACTGCTCCGTTACGCGGCCCGCAACGCCGTCCTGCCCAACTTCACGGGCTTCGCGCTCGCCCTCGGCCATGTCGTCGGCGGCGCCCTGCTCACCGAGGTGGTCTTCAACTACCCCGGCGTCGGCTATCTGCTCTTCACCTCGCTCCAGCAGCGCGACTACCCCGTGATGCAAGGGGTCTTCTTCCTCATCATGCTGACCGTCCTGCTGGCGAACCTGCTGGCCGACTCCGTGTACGCCCTGCTCGATCCACGTATCAGAGAAGGAGGGTGACGGACGTTGAGAACCGCATTCCTCTCCAGCTGGAAGGTCCGCGTCGGACTCGGCATCCTCGCCCTGTTCAGCCTGCTGGCCCTGTTCGGCCCCTGGCTCGGCCAGAGCCTGCTGGGGCTCGACCCGCGTGCCAACGACACCAGCCTCATCGCCCAGCCGCCCGGCGGTGAACACCTGCTGGGGACCAACCAGTTCGGGCAGGACGTCCTCGCCCAGGTCATCGCCGGTGCCCGCGGCTCGATGTACGTCGGGGTGCTCGGCGCGGTGGTCGGCACGGCCATGGCGATCCTGATCGGAGTACCCGCCGGGTACTACGGCGGCCGGGTGGACGGCGCCCTGAACTTCCTGACCAACCTCTTCCTCGTGCTGCCCGCGCTGCCGCTCATCCTGATCGTGACCGGCTACCTCCAGGGCACCGGACTCACCACCATCGCCCTGATCATCGGTTTCTTCGGCTGGTCCGGCGGGGCCCGTACGCTGCGCGCCCAGGCGCTCAGCATCGCCAACCGCGATTTCGTCCGGGCGATGCGGATGCTCGGTGAACGTGGCCGCCGGCTGGTCTTCGCCGAAGTACTGCCCCATCTCACCGGCCTCATCGCCTCGATGTTCCTGCACGCCATGATCGGTGCGGTCATGGCGGAGGCGGGACTCGCCTTCCTCGGCATCTCCGACTCCTCGGCCATCAGCTGGGGGACGATGATCCAGTCGGCGCAGCAGCAGAGCGCCGTACTGCGCGGCCTGTGGTGGTGGTTCGTCCCGCCCGGTCTCTGCATCGCCCTGATCGGTACGGCGGCGGCACTGGTCAACTTCGGTGTCGACGAACTGGCCAACCCCAAGCTGAGAGCCGCCCGCCCGGTGTCGGTGCGCAGGGCCAAGCGCCTGGCGCGGACGGGAGGCGGGGCCCGGTGAACAGCTGTCCCAAGCCCCGGGCGACCCCGCCCCCCGTGACCGTCCAGACCGGAGGTGAATCCTGATGACCGTACAGACCGAGCGGCAGCGGCCGGCCGAGGCGCCCGCCGGGCAGGCCGTTCTGGAGGTCCGTGACCTGACCGTCGAGTACGCCACCGGCGGCGCCCCCGTACGGGCCTGCGTCGATGTCTCGCTGACCCTGCACCGGGGCGAGATCCTCGGCGTCGCGGGGGAGTCCGGCTCCGGAAAGTCCACGCTGATCACCGCACTGACCCGGCTCCAGCGTCCGCCCGCCGTCACCACCGCGGGGCAGATCCTCTTCCACGGACGCGACGGCGCCGGGCCCGTCGACCTCGTCACGCTCGACAGCAGGAGGCTGCGCCGCTACCGGTGGACGGCACTGTCCATCGTGCTCCAGTCCGCGATGGACGCGCTCAACCCGGTGATGCGGATCGGCGCCCAGTTCGCCGACGTCCTGCGCGCCCGCGACCGCTCCGTCAGCAAGCGGGACGCCTGGACGCGAGCGGCGGGACTGCTCGCCCTGGTCGGCATCTCCGGGGACCGGGTGCGCGACTACCCGCACCAGCTCTCCGGCGGGATGCGCCAGCGCGCCGCCATCGCCCTGGCCCTGGCCTGCGGTCCCGAACTGGTGGTCATGGACGAGCCGACGACGGCCGTCGACGTGGTCATGCAGCGGCAGATCCTCGCCCAGGTCCTGCGACTGCGCGAGGAGTTGGGGTTCGCGGTCGTCTTCGTCACCCATGACCTGTCGCTGCTGCTCGAACTGGCCGACCGGATCGCCATCATGTACGCGGGCCGTGTCGTCGAGGTCGGTGAGTCGGCCGCGCTCTACAGCGATCCGCGACACCCCTACACCAAGGGCCTGCGGGACTCCTTCCCGCCGCTGCGCTCCCCGCTGCGCACCCTGCACGGCATCCCCGGAACCCCGCCCGACCTGCGCCGTCCACCGGCCGGCTGCCCCTTCCACCCGCGCTGCGCACGGCGGACGGAGGGCTGCGACGAGCGGCTGCCGGCGCTCCTGCCGGTGGGGTCCCGGCCCGGCCACGAGGCGGCGTGCCTGCTCAACGAGGACGGCGGCGCGACCCGGCACCGGACCCACGACGGCACCGGCCCCGACGGCACCGGCCACCATGACCTCCGTCGCCCCACCCACACCGACACCCACACCCACACCGACACCGACACCGAGACGGGAGGCGAGCCCCGATGAACGAGTCCCCCGGCGCGGAAGCGCCCGCCACACCGCGGCAGGAGACCGCGGCGACCGCGGCGGACCGACCGCGGTACGTCCTGGAGGCGCGCGACGTCTCCAAGCACTTCACCGTCCGCGGCCCGCTCGGCCGTACCTCCGTCGTCCGCGCCGTCGAGGACGCGACGGTGTCCCTGAAACCCGGTCAGATTCTGGCGCTGGTCGGGGAGAGCGGCAGCGGCAAGACCACCCTCGCCCGGATGCTGGCCCGCTTCCACGAACCGACGAGGGGCGAGATCCTGCTGCGCGGTGAACCCATCGGCGCCAGCCGGCGGGCCCAGCGCGCCTACCACTCCGAGGTCCAGCTGATCTTCCAGGACCCGTTCGGATCCCTGAACCCGCTGCACCGTGTCCGCTACAACCTCGACCGCGCGCTGCGCCTCCACCATCCGCGGCTCACCGCCGGGGAGCGCGAGCGGCGGATGACGGAGCTGCTGGAGCGGGTCAGTCTCACCCCGGCCGCGGAGATCGCCGCGAAGTTCCCGCACGAGCTCTCCGGCGGGCAGCGCCAGCGCGTCGTGATCGCCCGCGCGCTCGCCGTGGAACCCAAGGTCCTGCTGGGCGACGAACCGATCTCCATGCTGGACGTGTCGATCCGCCTGGAGATGCTCAACCTGCTCCAGCGGCTGCGCACCGAGGACGGGCTCGCGCTGCTCTACATCACGCACGACATCGCCGGCGCCCGGTACCTCTGCGACGAGATCGCCGTGATGTACGCGGGTCAGATGGTGGAGTCCGGCCCGAAGGAGGAGGTGATCTCGGCGCCGCAGCACCCGTACACCAAACTGCTCATAGAGTCCTCGCCGGACCCCGAGCGCGGCGTGGGGGACCGCGATCAGCTCTTCGCCGGGGCCGACGAACTGGGTGAGCCGCCCAGCCTCATCGACCCGCCGGCGGGCTGCCGGTTCCACCCGCGCTGCCCGTTCGCGATGCGGGAGTGCGCCGTCGAGGCCCCGCCGCGCACGGAGTTGGGCGACGGGCACTGGGCGAAGTGCTGGCTGCACGCGAAGGGCCGGGCCGGGGAACTCGCCGAGACCACACATGCCGCGGCGACCGCCGCCCGGCGGGAGACGCTCCAGGGGGCATCATGACAGCGCGACGGCGCGGCAAGGCACCCAGCCAGGCGGACGTGGCACGGCTGGCCGGGGTGTCCCAGTCGGCGGTGTCCCGCGTGATCAGCGGGAACGCGGCGACCGCGCGGATCCCCGAGGAGACCAGGCAGCGGGTCTTCGAGGCGGTGCGCGAGCTGGGCTACGTCGCCAACCCGGCGGCACGGGCCATGCGCAACCAGCGCAACGACCTGCTGGGCGTGCACACCTTCGAGCGCGTCTTCCCGCGCGCGAGCGAGGACTTCTACTTCGAGTTCCTGCTCGGGATCGAGGAGCGGGCCGAGGAGACCGGCTTCGACCTGGTCCTGTTCACCTCGACCGGCTCGGGTGGCGGCGGCGAGCGCAAGATCTACCGGAACGGCACCAACCGGCTCAACCTGGCCGACGGCAGCATCCTGCTCGGCGTCTCCACCGACCGCGGTGAGCTGGCCCGGCTCTGGTACGAGGGATATCCCTTCGTCCACATCGGCCGCCGCGAGGTGCCCGGCGCGGAGATCCCGCAGATCGTCCCCGACTACCGGTCGGCGAGCGAACAGATCGTGCAACGCCTCGCGGAGCACGGTCACCGGCGGCTCGGCTATGTGCGCGAGTGGATGGAGATGGAGCCGTACGAGGACCGCCGCGTCGGCTACGCGGAGACCGTCGTACGGCTCGGGCTGACCGACACCTCCCCGGGGGTACTCGGCCCTGACGGCATCGACGAGCCGTGGCTGGACGAGGTGGCGCGCGGCGCGGCGACCGCCATCGTGGTGGAGAGCGTGAGACTCGCGGAGAGTCTGCGCGAGCGCCTGGCCGCCCGGGGACGGAAGATCCCCGACGACGTGTCCGTCGCCGTGCTGGAGGCGGCGCCGGCCGATCTCTCCGGACAGTGGGACTCCCTCGTGATCCCCCGCGTCGAGATCGGCCGGATGGCCGTCGACCGGCTCCAGGACATGCTCGCCGACCCCGAGCAGCGGACCGGGAGCCTGCTGGTGCCGTGTCCGCTGGTCCTCGGTACCACCCTCGCGACCGTGAGCGCGTAGGGCGCCCGCCGGACGGCTCCGGCGGGACGGACCACGCGGCGATCCGGGACGCGCCGCACGACAGCACGGCGCCGCCCGCCGGTTCCGGCTGCCCCGGAACGGACGCCGGGCCACCGGCGCCCCCGGCCCGAACACCGCCCGCACACGAGCCACTTGAGCAGCACGTGCCCCTGTACCGAACACTCCAGCCGGTGGAACCGGCGGAAGGAGCCCCCGGGCCATGACAGAGATACGAACGGAGATCCTCGTCGTCGGCGGTGGACTGGGCGGCGTGGCCGCGGCGCTCACCGCCGCCCGGCTCGGCCGTACGGTGGTGCTCACCGAGGCCACCGACTGGCTCGGCGGACAGCTCACCGCCCAGGCCGTGCCTCCCGACGAGCATCCCTGGATCGAGGGCTCCGCCTGCCCGCCCGGCTACGCCGAACTGCGCCGGCGCGTACGCGACTACTACCGCCGCAACTATCCCCTCCTGCCGGAGGCCGCGCGGGACCCGCTGCTCGACCCCGGGCTCGGCGTCGTGAGCCGGATGTGCCACGAGCCGCGCGTCGCCGTCGCCGTCATCGAGGAGATGCTCGCCCCCTGGCGCTCCGCCGGTGCGATCACCGTCCTGACCGGCCACGAACCCGTCTCCGCGCACACCGACGGCGACCGGATCGAGGCGGTCACGCTGGCCGGACCCGACGGGCGCGAGGTCACCGTCCACGCCTCCTACGTCGCCGACGCCACCGAACTGGGCGACCTGCTGGAACTGGCGGCAGTGGAGCACGTCATCGGCGCCGAGGGCCGCGACGAGACCGGCGAACCGCACGCCCCCGAGACCGCAGACCCCCTCGACCAGCAGGCCGTGTCCTGGTGCTTCGCCCTCGACCACCGCCCCGGCGAGAACCATGTGATCGACCGGCCCGCCTCCTACGACCACTGGCGCACCACCGTCGCCCCGTTCTGGCCCGGCCCGCAGCTCTCCTTCACCGACATCGTCCCCATCACCCTCGACCGGCGCACCTGGGCGCTGATGGGGGCCGACCGGGAGGCCGGTGAGCACTTCGACCTCTGGCAATTCCGCCGGGTCCTGGCCCGCGACGCGTTCACGCCCGGTGCCTTCGCCTCCGACGTCACCGTCGTCAACTGGCCGCAGATCGACTACTGGGAGGCGCCGCTGCTCGGTGTCGACGCGACGGCCCGGCAGGCGGCGCTCGCGGCCGGCCGGGAGCTGTCGCTCTCGTTCCTGCACTGGCTCCAGACCGAGGCGCCCCGCCCCGACGGGGGCACCGGCTGGCCGGGCCTGCGGCTGCGGCCCGATGTCACCGGTACCGCAGACGGCCTGGCGAAGGCGCCGTACATCCGCGAATCGCGCCGTATCAAGGCCGAGTTCACCGTCGTCGAACAGCACGTGGGTGTCGCCGCCCGTCCGCCGGGCGCGGGAGGCGAGGTGTTCCACGACAGCGTCGGCCTCGGCAGCTACCGCATCGACCTGCACCCGAGCACCGGTGGCCGCACCTACATCGACATCGAGTCCTACCCCTTCCAGATCCCGCTGGGCGCGCTGATCCCCGTACGCGTCGACAACCTCCTGCCGGCGAACAAGAACATCGGCACCACGCACATCACCAATGGGTGCTACCGGCTGCACCCGGTGGAGTGGGCCATCGGCGAGGCCGTGGGCGCCCTCGCCGGCTTCTGCCTCGAACGGGCCCTGCCGCCCCGCAAGGTCCGCTCCGACCAGGCCCAACTGGCCGACTACCAGCGGCTGCTGAGTCAGACCCTGGGCATCCGGCTGGCCTGGCCGGAGGAGATCCGCAGCCGGCCGCACCACTACTGACGAGCACTCACGAGCACCGACGAGCACCGACGAGTACCGAGGAGAGGAACCCGCCATGAGCGGCCACGCCCACGAGTCCCGTGTCAAGGAACTCCTG
The DNA here is from genome assembly GCF_055583685.1 of Streptomyces sp. NPDC104581. Classification (NCBI taxonomy): domain Bacteria; kingdom Bacillati; phylum Actinomycetota; class Actinomycetes; order Kitasatosporales; family Streptomycetaceae; genus Streptomyces; species Streptomyces sp. NPDC104581. The sequence goes on along the minus strand of NZ_JBVJNN010000011.1, from coordinate 61,046 downwards.
GACCGGATGACCGTCGACGAGAAACTCGGCCAGCTCCAGCAGCTCGCCTGGGCCTGGGACACCGGGCCGGGCGGCGGCTCCACCGAGTCGGCCGAGACCGCCGCCCGCGAGGGACTGCTCGGCTCCGTGCTCAACGCCGTCGGCGCGGCGTCGAGCAACGCGCTCCAGCGCATCGCCGTCGAGGAATCCCGGCTGGGCATCCCCCTGGTCTTCGGCCTGGACGTGATCCACGGCTTCCACACCACCTTCCCGATCCCGCTCGCCCAGGCCGCCGCGTTCGACCCGGCGGTGACGGAGCGGGACGCCGAGGTCTCCGCGCGCGAGGCCCGTTCCAACGGCATCCACTGGACGTTCTCCCCGATGGTGGACGTCACCCGCGAGCCGCGGTGGGGCCGGATCGCCGAGAGCACCGGTGAGGACCCGTATCTGACCACCTGTTACGCGGTCGCCAAGGTCCGCGGCTACCAGGGGGCCGACCCGGCCGGGACCGACCGGATCGCCCCCGACCGGATCGCCGCCTGCGCCAAGCACTTCGTCGCCTACGGCGGCGCGGAGGGCGGGCGCGACTACAACACCGTCGACGTGTCCGAGCAGCGGCTGCGCAATCTCTATCTGCCGCCGTTCCGGGCCGCCGTCGAGGCCGGCGCCGCCACCGTCATGGCGGGCTTCAACACCGTCAGCGGCGTCCCGGCGCACGCCAACCCGCACACCCTGACCGGCATCCTCAAGGAGGAGTGGGGCTTCGACGGAGTCGTCGTCAGCGACTGGACCGGCGTCCAGGAACTGATCGCGCACGGCGCCGCCGCCGACGAGGCCGAGGCGGCGGGGCGCGCACTGACCGCCGGGGTGGACATGGAAATGGTCTCCACCACCTTCGTCGACCACGGCCGCGCGCTGCTCGCCGCCGGGACGTTGAGCGCGGAGCGGCTGGACGACGCCGTCGCCAGGGTGCTCCGCCTCAAGCTGCGACTCGGTCTCTTCGAGCGCCCGTACGCCGACGAATCCGCGGCTCTCACCGGCCCGAGCGCCGAGACGCGTGCGGCGGCGCGCGAGGCCGCCGGGCGCTGCATGGTCCTGCTGAAGAACGACGACGGCGCGCTGCCCCTCGACGTGCCGGCGCTGCGTTCGCTCGCGGTCGTCGGCCCGTTCGCCGACTCCGGTGATCTGCTGGGCACTTGGACCCTGCCGGGCGCGCCCGCCTCGGTCCCGGTCCTGCGCGCCCTGCGCGAGGCACTGCCGGACACCGCCGTCACCCATGCCGCCGGAGTGCCCGCGGAGGGGGCCGACACCACCGGCGTCCCGGAGGCCGTGGCCGCGGCTGAGGCCGCCGACGCCGTCGTACTCGTGGTGGGCGAACCGCCCGCGCTCAGCGGCGAGGCGGCGGTACGCGGCGAACTCGGCCTGCCCGGCGCACAGGAGCGGTTGATCGAGGCGGTCACCGCGACCGTCACGCCCTGCGTCGTCGTGCTGGTCGGCGGACGCCCGCTCACGATCGGTGCCTGGGCGCGGCGCGCGGCGGCGATCCTGATGGCCTGGCACCCGGGGATCGAGGCCGGTACCGCCGTCGCGGACGTACTGACCGGGGCGGTCAATCCGGGCGGCAGGCTGCCGGTGACCTTCCCGCGGGCCGTCGGCCAGCTCCCGCTCTACTACAACCACGAGCGGACCGGCCGTCCCTACGACCCGGCGGCCCCCGGCGTGAAGTACGTGTCGAAGTATCTCGACATCGCCGACGGGCCGGAGTTCGCCTTCGGCCACGGCCTGAGCTACACCACCTTCGCCACGGGCGACCCGCTGCCGAGCCGGGAACGGATCGGGGCCGCCGAGCTGCGGGAGGGCGCGACCGTCGAGGTCACCGTCGCGGTCCGCAACACCGGCGACCGCGAGGGCGACGAGGTCGTCCAGCTCTACGTGCAGGATCCCGCGGCGACGATAGCGCAGCCGGTCCGCCGGCTGCGCGGCTTCCAGCGGGTCCGGCTGGCGGCGGGGGAGGAGCGGGAGGTCCGCTTCGCCCTGGGGGCCGAGGACTTCGGCTACTGGACGAACGACCCGGCCGGGACCTGCACCGTGGAGCCGGGCGAGATCCACCTCCACACCGGCGCCGGGGCGCGGACTCGCGCCCGCCGGACGCTCCTGATCACCTGACCGACCGACCGACCGACCGACCGAGCCGATCGACCGCCGACCTGTCGTCGGAACGGGCCGGCTCCGCGAGCGCCGTCCCGGCCGGGACGAACGAATCCGTCCGCCGAAGGGGAGTGATACGCCCAGGGGATCTGCTCAACCGCTCCACCGACCATGCCTCAGCACGAGTCGTCAACTGCGGGATCCGCGCGTCGTCGCGGGCCCGCAGTGGGGAGAAGCATGAAATCAAGGACATGTGCGGCAGTGGTGGCCCAGGCAATGCTGGGTCTGCTGCTCGCCGGTGCCGCCACGGGCACCGCGCACGCCGCCGCCGCCACGTACTACGTGTCACCCAGCGGCAGTGACAGCAACAGCGGTCTCTCGCCCGACCAGCCGTGGAAATCGACCGCGAAGGTCAACGGTTTCACATTCCCGCAGGGCGGTGCGACCGTCTCGTTCCAGGGCGGGCAGACGTTCACCGGCTGTCTGAACCTCAACGGGGACAAGGTGCCCGGGGCGTCGGCGACAGCCCCCTTCAAGGTCACCTCCTACGGCACCGGACAGGCCACCATCAAGTCCAACTGCACCGGGGACTACTCGGCGGCCGTCGCCGCCGACAACGTCAGCGGCTTCCAGTTGCAGAACCTCAAGCTGGTCAACGGGGGCACGACCGCCGCCGGTGTGCTGCTGCACAACCAGAAGTCGTCGACGGCCACCAAGAGCCTGAAGGTCACCGGCTCCGACATCTCCGGCTTCGCCACACCGAGCGGCAGCGGCAGTACCTTCGGCGGCCAGATCATGGTCCTCGGGTACGCGGTGAACGGGAACAGCGGGCCGCTGGACGACGTACAGATCCTCAACAACAAGCTGCACGGCGCCAGTGTGACCTCGAACGCCGGACCGGGAATCTACGGCTGGGGCTCCGGGGTCAACATCACCGACGTCAGGGTCGAGGGCAACACCGTCTACAACCTCGGCATGGCGGCGCAGAGCACGGGGGCCGCGCTGACCGCGAACGGCTGGGACGGCGCGGTCATCCAGCGCAACCTGGTCCACGACATCGGTGCCAACGTGACCTCCTGCGGAGGCGCCAGCGGCATCATGACGTACACCTCCAACAACGTGAAGATCCGTCACAACGAGGTGTACAAGGTGCAGCCGGTCCCGGCCTTCACGGCCGGGTGCGACTGGGACGGGATCGACCTCGACGGCGGCACCACCAACTCGGTGGTGGAGTACAACTACACGCACGACAACGCCGGCAGCGGTCTGCTCGCCTACACCTCGACCGTCGGCTCGCGGGTGTGGGGACCGAACACCTACCGTTACAACGTCTCGGAGAACGACGACTGGGCCAACGCCCAGGGCGGTCTGTTGGACGTGGTGCCCAACGCGCCGAAGAACGCGCTGTCGATCTACGGCAACACCTTCTTCAGCGACAACGACCAGAGCGCGAACAAGAAGGCGGGCGCCAGCGCCTGCTTCATGTTCGGCTACGCGTCCGGGACCTGGGCCGCCGGTTCGCAGATCAAGGACAACATCTGCTACATGGCCAACAAGGACAAGTACGGCAAGACCGGCCAGCTCTACTACAACCCCAACGGGCAGACCGGTATGACGCTGTCGAACAACCTGTACTACGGGACCAACACCGGCGGTTGGCGCTGGGGCGGCACGACCCACGCCGACTTCGCCGCGTGGAAGGCGGCGGGGCTGGAGTCCGGTTCGGTGTGGGGCGACCCCCTGTTCACCTCGCCGGGCGCGGGTGGCGTCTGCTCGTGGTCGCCGACCTCGGGCACCGGGCCGCAGCCGTGCCCGCAGGCCTACACCCTCAAGTCCGGTTCACCCGCGTACCGGACGGGCACGCCCGTGTCCGGCAACGGCGGAGTGGACTACTACGGGACGGCCGTCCCGGGCACCCCGAACATCGGCGCCGACGCAGGATAGCCCCCTGACCGCACCCGGTCCGCCGTCGGTCTCGGCCCGCGACGCCCATCGCGCCGCGGGCCGAGGCGGGCCGGTTCCGGCCGCCCCGGGTACCGCGACGGCTCGGTGCGCGAGACCACGCACAGCGGATTCCCCGCCGCTGTCCAGGAGTTCACCGGGACGGCGGCGCGGACTTCAGATAGTTGTAGACGGTGGCGCGGGAGACCCCCAGGACGTCGGTGAGCGCGCGAACGGCGTTCTTCACGTCGAGAAAGCCCTCGTCCCGCAGGAAGCGGACCATTCTCCGCTTCTCCGCGGGGTCCAGGGCGTGCGGCGCCCGGCCCCGCTCGGCGGCGAACTCTTCGGCCAGCGAACGGAGTTCGACGGTGGTACGGGCCCGCAGCGTCTCCGTGACGGACTGCTCCCGGTCCTCGGTGCGGATCAGGTCGCGCAGGCCCCGGGCGGCGGTGGAGAGCAGCGAGACGTCGAGGTTCAGACAGATCGCGGCGACGTAGTCGCCCGCGCTGTTCCTGATGCCGATGGACGTGCTCTTCGCCGGGCGGCCGTCGGGAAACGTGTTGGCGTAGTTCTGGATCACATTGGGATAGCCGGGGTCCCGGATGCGGGCGACGCCGAGCTCGGTGGCCGGATCACCGATGGAGCGGCCGGACTCGTTGTTCTCGATCGCGCGGATCGAGTGCTCGGGATCGCGCAGGTCGTGCAGGACGACCTCGCACAGGCCGGGGAACATGCGGCCGATCGCCGTCACGATCGTCTCGGCCTCGCGGAGCAGCAGTTCGTCCTCGGTCATGTGACGATCCTCTCCATCGCCGCGGCGGCCTTGAGGCCCGACCCGGTCAGCACGACGACCGCCGTCTCGCCGGGGCGGATCGCTCCTTGGGCGGCGAACGTGTCGATGGCGGCGGCGGCCGACGCGGCGGTCGGTTCGGCGTACAGTCCGATCCCCGCCAGACGGCGGGTCGCCGCGACGATGCCGTCCTCCGGGATCGCGACGGTGTCCCCGCCCGAGCGCCGGATGGCGTCGACGACCTCGGGCAGCCGGATCGGCGATCTGATCGCCGTGCCCTCGGCGACGGTCGGCCCGAAGTCACCCACCACGCCGCCCTGGAAGGCCGCGTGGATGGGGGCGCACCGTTCGGGCTGGGCGACCAGCAGGCGCGGGAGCCTGTCGATGTGGCCGGCGGCGAGCAGTTCGCCGAACCCGAGGTCACAGCCGAGGACGATGCTGCCCGCCCCGGCCACCGTGACGACGACGTCGGGTGCCGTGAAGCCCAGGTCCTCCCAGAGTTCGTAGGCGAGGGTCTTGGTGCCCTGGAGGAAGAAGGGGTGCCAGTTGTGGCTGGCGTAGGCGGTGGTCCGCGCCTCGCGCATCGCCCGCTCGGAGGTCGCGGTGCGGTCGCCCGGCACCAGCGTCACTTCGGCGCCGTACGCCCGCGCTTGCAGGACCTTCGCCGGGGACGTCCCCTCCGGGGCCAGGATCCGGGCACGGATACCGGCGGCGGCGCAGTAGGCAGCGACGGACGAGCCGCCGTTGCCCGAGCTGTCCTCGATCACGGACTCCACCCCGGCGCGGGCGAGCAGCGACACCATCACGCTGGTTCCGCGGTCCTTGAAGCTCCCGCTGGGGTTGAACCATTCGAGCTTGAAGCGCACGTCCAGGTCCCCCCAACGCCCCTCGATGAGCGGGGTGCAGCCCTCACCGAGCGACACCGGCCGGGTGAGGGCGCCGGGCAGTGCGGCGCGGTAGCGCCACAGCGAGCGCGTGGAGGTGTCCACGCTCTCGGGCCCGATGCCCGGCCGTGGTCCGACGGTGAGGGGCGCTCCGTCGTCGCCCTGCCAACGCCGGGCGTCGAGCGGGTAGGTACGGCCGGAGCGCGGGTCGAGACAGACATCCATGGTCACTCCCAGGGGTAGACGTTAAGTCTAGCTCTGGACGGAACGTCCATGGGGAGAGGCGGCCGGCGCCGCCTGTCTGCGACGTTCATCTACCCGTAATCGGAAGCCGCCGCGCGGCGCCGACAATGGACTCGAAGGGGGTGGCGCCCGATGAGGTGGCCGGGACCGGCTGTGTGGGTCCCGCGGCGGACCTCGGGGCGGTCGCACCGCCGTGAACTGCTGCTCTGTCCGAAAGGCAGGGATCCGGAGTCATTTGTTCCGGGTGTGATCCGCCGTGTGTGTCACGGCGTGGTGGGAAAGCGTGATGCTTGTCAATTGCATCGGGAAGGGGCCGGAATGGGTGGAAGTGCCGATGTCGTCGCGGTGTTGTGCCCGAGGGGGTGTGCGGAACGGGAGGCCCGTGCTCCGCAATGAGGCCTTGGATGAGAGCGAGTCCAGTGGTTATGGTAGGCACCGGCCGGTGGTGAGGGAGGCGGAAACTGTGACATGCTGCCCTATTCGGTAATCATTTTATCGTTTTGACCCCAGATTGCCGACAGCGAGGCAATTGAAACCGGCTGCGAACCTTGACGCCGGTTCATTTGACTAAGTGATTGTGGCTGGTGGAGCATGTTTCCTGCGACTGGATTCGCTCTTCCGGCAGCTTCTGACCAGAGTTGGCCCAGCGGGTCCTGATGTTGCAGGTTCAGAAGTGTTCGGGGGAACAGGGGGATAGGCGTGATACTCGCCGAACGAGCACGTGTGCTTTCCGAACTTCAGGAATTGCTACAGGATGCCCGAGCGGGTGACGGAAGCGTCGTATTGATCACCGGGCCCGTGGCAGTGGGGAAGACGGAATTAGCGCACTCACTCGCCCGCGGCGCGGAGAAGGAAAGTCAGCTGCTCGTGCTTCGCGCGCAGGCGTCCGCCTCCGGTAAGAACCGGAATGCGGATCTGCTGGAGCAGCTGACGGAAAGTCTTCAGTCGACGAATTACTGGGCGGACGACGAACTCCCGCTCACCCGCCGTGGAGTGGACCGCACTCCGTCTCGTGTCGCCCACGAGATAGCCCGCTGTTCGAAGACCATCCCGCTGCTCATCGTGCTGGACGATCTTCAGCACAGCGATCCGGAGTCGCTCGACGCGATCCTCCATCTCATCCGGCTGTCGCGCACGTCCCGCATCATGCTCGTGCTGGTGGTGGCCGAGGGGTCCCAGCTCCTCATTCCGCTCATTCACGCGGAGCTCCTGCGGGCGCCGCACTGCTGGCGCAAACGCCTGTCCCCGCTGTCGCCCGCGGGCGTCGCCGAGGTCGTGACCCGGGCCTTCGGTCCGGAGGTGGCCGAGCGGACGGTGGACGACTACTACCGCTACAGCGGCGGAAACCCGCTCGTACTGCGCGCGCTCATCGAGGAGCAGGGCTCGACCTCGATCCTGCGCAGGGTGGACGGGGAGCCGGTGGCGGCCGGGGCCGACCGGGAGCTGGAGGCGGGCCAGGTCTCGGCGTTGGCGGTGTTCACCTCACTGCACCGCGGCGGTGCCGAGACCATGGCGGTCGCCCGTGGCATCGCGCTTCTCGGTGTCGCCGCGTCCGTGGAGCTGCTGGCGCTCGTCCTGAAGACCGATGTCGACCACGTCGCCGGGCGCGTCATGGCGCTCGAAGAGGCGGGATTGCTACACCGGGTTCAGTTCCGTCATCCGGGAGTCGCCGAAGCGCTGCTTTCCGACCCGGAATTCACCGAGCTGCAAGTGCTGAGGTACGAAGCGGCGCGAGTGCTGGAAGCGGAAGGACACAGCCGGCAAGTTGTTGCCAGACAACTTGTTGCCTCCAGGTCCGTGAGTGAGCCCTGGACGGTCGACGTGCTGCGTGAATCCGCGGTGGAGGCCGTCAGCCAGAACGACTGGTCCTTCGCCTCCAAATGTCTGGACCTGGCTCTCCAGGGGCAGATGAGCGAAGCGGACAAGGGCCTGCTCATCACGGACCTGCTCCAGGTGCAGTGGAAGCTCAATCCGGCCCGGCTGATCAAGTACCTGCCGGAGTGCTTCCAGTTGCAGCAGACCGGGCACATTCCGGATCTGCGGGTCGTGGCCGTGCTCAAACTGTTCCTCTGGCACGGTCATGTCGACGAGGCCGCCGAAATAGTGCTCGACATAGCCAGCCGCGGTGAGGGCAGCGAAGTCCAGCAGCAGTTGTACGCCTTCCTGGAGTGGTCGCGCATGGGCCATCCGAGACTGCACAAGCGCGTACGGGAAGCCAATCGCACACTTCTTCCGGCGCTCGCCGAATCGGCCGGATTCGAGCTTCCCCGTCCGGTCACCGCCCTGCGAAAGGCGTTGTCGGACCAGAACCACGCCGAGGCCACGATCATCGCGGAGGAGATCCTCTCGGCCGAGCCGGCGGACAGCGACTCGACGACCTCGGCGCTCCAGGCCCTCCTCTACGCGGACGAACTGGCGCTGGCGGAGAGCTGGATCGAGCGGACGATGCGGGACATGGAGGCGTTCGACTCCATGGGCTCCCGGGCGATCCACTACTCGATCTGGGCGGAGACGGTGCGCAGACGGGGCGACCTCCAGGCCGCCGAGCGGAACGCGTCGACCGCGCTCAGGTACATGGCCCCGCGGGCCTGGGGGGTGGCGCTGGGCCTGCCGCTGGGAACGCTGATCTCGGCCCACGCCGCCCGGGGGAGCCTGGAGAAGGCCCAGGAGTACCTGTCCTGGGTCGTGCCCCGCGGTATGTTCCTCACTGTCTTCGGCCTCAACTACCTTGAGGGGCGCGGACGTTACTACCTGGCGGCCGGTCAGTACGCCTCCGCGCGACAGGACTTCCTGGAGTGCGGCGAGTTGATGAAGAGCTGGGACCTGGACATACCCTCGCTCGTCTCCTGGCGCATGGGCGCGGCCGAGGCGGCCCTGGCGCAGGGCGACCGGCGCGAGGCCCGGCGTCTCATGAGCAAGCAACTGAACCATCCGAGGGCGCAGTCGCCGCGGCTGCGCGGTATGGCGCTGCGGGTGTACGCCCCGCTGGTCGGACGCCACCGCAGAGTGGCGATGCTCCAGGAGGCGGTCGATCTGCTGTCCGACGGCAGCGACCGTTACCAGCACTTCCTCGCCCTCACCGATCTGAGCCGGGCGCAGCTGGGCGCCGGGGACACGGCGGCCGCGCACGTCATGAGCCGGCGGGCCTGGCGGGTCGCCGTACTCTGCGGAGCCGAACGAGTGGGCCGGACACTGCTGCCCGAGAGCGCGCGGACCGCTCCGGTGGAATCGGATGAGCCACCCGCGGACAGCCAGGACGCGGTGCAGCTCAGCGAGGCCGAACTCCGGGTCGCCAAGCTCGCCGCGGCGGGGGAGACGAACCGGGAGATCTCCGTGAAGCTGTTCATCACGGTCAGTACGGTCGAGCAGCACCTCACCCGCGTCTACCGGAAATTGCAGGTCTCCGGCCGCGCGGATCTGCGCGACTGTCTCGCCGACCGTCTGACCTGCGGCTGACACACGGCTGACGGGCCGGTGGCAGGCCGGGGGCTCCGGTGGGCGTCAGCCGGCCCGGTCAGACGTCGTAACCGAGCCCGGCCCAGAGTTCCCGTTCGCCCGGGGTCGCGGGCCGGGCCTCCAGCGTGTCCGGATGCCCCGGGGGTGGCCCGTGGCACACCTGGGGAGCCGGGCTCTCCTCCGCTCCGGTCCCGGTCGGGGCCCGGTCCGGCTCCTCGTCCGCGGTCGGCACGGCCATGCCGCCCCACGCGCCGGGGCAGAAACTGAGCCCGAAGATCGCGAACTGCTGGGCGGCCCAGCGGAGGAAGGGGAGCATGCCCATGTCTGGAGCCCTTTCGTCGGGCCCGCCGGTTCTCCTTCAGGCACTCGATCCGGTGCCATGCTCGGCCGCGGCTCTAAAGCGGGAATTAAGAGGACGCACCGGTTGCCGCCGATAGCCCCAGGTCGGCGGGCATACGCGAACTCAACCGGATTCAGGGGTAGTTCACCGCTTGCCGCCGATGTGACGCACTGGCAGACTCCTCAACAACTGTTGAGCACATGCATCCCTTAACAGGGGTTTTCTTCTTCCCGAGGAGTCCTCAGTGCCGTCCCCCACAACCACCCCCGACACCACCGCGCCGCCGCCCGCGGCGGCCCCCGGTCCGGCCGCGACCCGCCGGATGCTGCTCGGTCCCATGGTCATCGGTCTGTTCCTCGTCCTCGCTTTCGCGGGGCTGATGATCCCGGCGCTCCAGGACCCGAAACCGCACGACGTGCCCATCGGCGTCGTCGGCCCGGCCGGCACCGGCGACAAGATCGACCAGCAGCTCCAGGCGGGCAGCCCGGACGCGTTCGACGTCACCTCCTACGGGTCCGAGGGCGCCGCCCGGGACGCGCTGATGGACCACGAGATCTACGGCGCCCTGGTGTTCACCGCTCCCCAGCAGCCCCCCACACTCCTGGTCGCGGGAGCGGCCGGTGACGCGCCCGTGCGCGTCGTGACCGCCGCCTACGAGGAGCTCACCCGTCAGGCGGGCGCCCCGGGAGAGATAGAGGACGTGGCACCCCTCCCCTCATCCGACTCACGGGGCGTCAGCGGTCTGCTGCTGAGCATCGCGCTGGTGATCGGAGCCCTCCTCTTCCAGGCGGTCCTCAGTCTGATGGCCGCGCGCCTCCCGGCCCGCAAACGCTTCCTCGCCGGACTCGGCTACGCCGTGATCGCCGGAGGCGTCGGCGCGCTGCTCGCCGGGCCCGTCATCGGGGCGTTCGACGGCAGCTTCCCGCAGCTGTTCGGTGTCGCCGTGCTCCTCTCGCTGGCGGTCGTCGGTGTCGTCGCCGCCTGCCAGGGCCTGCTGGGTGTGCTCGGTGTGGCCGTGGGCGCCCTCGTGGTGCTGCCGCTCGGTGTCTCCTCCTCCGGAGGCCCGGTGGACTACCACTTCCTTCCCGACTTCTACTCGACCATCTCCCAGTACATGCCGATGGGCAGTGCCATCACCTCGCTGCGGCGCGTCTTCTACTTCGACGGCAACAACCTGATGACCCCGCTGCTGACGCTCGCCGTGTGGGCGGCCGCCGCCTGGCTGATCGCCCTGGTCGCGGAGCGCGTCCGGCCCTTCCGGCCGGCCGTGCTCGTGGTCCCGGTCTCGGAACTGCCCCCCGGCTATCTGCCGGACCGGCGTGCCGGGCGGGCGAGTTGACGACCGCTTCCCGGGGCAGGGTGCCGGAAGTACCGCCCACGCGCCGGGAGTTGATCCTCCAGGCGGCCGTCGAACTCTTCGGCCGGCGGGGCTTCCGTGGCACGACGGTCCGTGCCATCGCCGAACTGGCGGGTGTGGACCCGGCCTTGGTGATGCACCACTTCGGCAGCAAGGAGAAGATCTTCTCGGTGGTGATCCGGGAGGCGATGCGCGCCGACGCGTTCCTCCCGGAGCCGGGGGACGGCACCGACGCCGCTCCCGGGCGGAAGCTGCTGCGGGCCTTCCTCGTGCGCTGGGAGGCCGCGGCCGACAAGCCGTCACCGCTCATGGTCGTCTTCCGCTCGGCGATGGAACACCCCGAGGCGTCCCGTCTGTTCAGCGAAGTGGCCAGCGGGGAGTTCCTGCTCCCGCTGGCCACTCGGCTGCGCGCCCCCGACCCGCACCTCCAGGCCACGGTTCTCGGGGTGCTGCTGGTCGGGCTGGTGACCGGGCGCTATGTCGTACGCGTCGAACCACTGGCGAGCCTGTCACTGGACGCCGTGGTGGATCTGTTCGGACCCCATGTCGACCGGATGATCGGCGACTGGATCACTCCGGAGGCGGAGACCGCCTGACCGGGGGACGGCGCGCCGGGCCGCGTCAGGACTTGCGGCCCAGCGTGTCGTTCAGAAGCGACTCCACGACCTTCAGACGCTGCAACTTGCCGCTCGGCGTCTTCGGGAGGGAACCGCGGGGCACGATCTCCACCCGGTCGGGACGCATCCCCGTCTCCTCGGAGACGCTCCGCACGACCGCCTCACGCAGGGCGTCGGCCTCGTCGCCGGCGTGGAGCTTGGACTCGACCACGATGGTCAGCGCCTCCGTGCCCAGCGCGGGGTCCGGGCAGCCCACGGCGGCGACCGCGCCCGGGTGGGTGCCCGCGGCGTTGCTCGCGGCGGTCTCGAAGACGTACGGGTGGTAGTTGCGGCCACCGATGATCACGACGTCCTTGACCCGGCCGGTGACGTAGAGCTGGCCGTCGTCGAGGAATCCCTGGTCGCCGGTGTGCAGCCAGCCGTCGCGCAGGACCTTGTCCGTCTCGTCCTTCTGCTGGTAGTAACCCTCCATCAGGGAGGGGCTGCGCAGCAGGATGTCGCCCTGCACCCGGTCGGGCACATCCGTACGGGACTCGTCCACGACCCGGATCTCCGTCCCCAGCATGGGTGTTCCGGACGAGGTCAGCTCCTGGCGGTCGGCGTCGTCCGGACCGGCCTCCACCGCCTTGCCGGTGTCGGCCAGCACGTCCCGGCGCACCGTCGTGGTGATCATGGGCTCGCCCGGCATGCACATGGTCGCCGCCAGCACCGTCTCGGCCATGCCGTAGCACGGCATCATGGACGTCGCCCGGTAGCCGTAGGGGCTCAACCGCTCCGCGAACCGGCGCAGGGTGGCCGCGTTGACGACCTCCGCGCCGTTGCCGGCGACCCGCCACGGGCTGAGGTCCAGGCCCTCCAGCTTCGAGTCGGGGATCTTCGTGGCGCACATCTGGTACGCGAAGTTCGGCGCCGAGGTGAAGGTGCCCCGGTAGCGGTGGAGCGCCCGCAGCCACCGCTCGGGCCGCAGCGCGAACGACAGCGGGGGCATGGAGGCGACGGGCAGGCCGTGGAGCAGCGGCGCGAGGTGGCAGCCGATCAGCCCCATGTCGTGGTGCAACGGCAGCCAGGTGACGATCAGTTCGCCCGAGCGGAAGCACCGTTCGCCGATCGACGCGGCGTTGGACATGATCGCCCGGTGCGTCAGAGCCACGCCACGGCTGTTGCCGGTGGTCCCCGAGGTGAACTGGATCAGGGCCAGGTCGTCCGCGTCCGCCCGTACCGACGTCGGCACGTAACCGCCTTCGAAGGGCGGCTCGATGATCTCGACCCCCGCCTCCTGGCACGGACCCGCCACCGCGTCACGGAAGGACGGCGCGGAGATCACGGCGCGCGGCTCGGCCCTGCTGATCAGCAGACGCAACCGGTCCGACCAGCGCTGGCGCCGCATCGTGGACAGCGGGGGCTCCGACACGAAGGGGACGGCGCCCAGCAGGAAACAGCCGTGCAGGGCGGCGTACGCGTCCGCGCTGGTGTCGAGGCAGATGCCCACCCGGTCACCGGGCCGGACGCCGGCCTCGGCGAGAGTGGTCGCCGCCGCGCCGGCGCGCTCGACGAGTTCGGCGGCGGTCAGCCGCACCGTCAGGTCCTCGGACTCCTCGATGTAGCACATCGGCCGGTCGGGGCTGCGCTCGGCGAGTTCGAGCAGGGCGGCGCCGATGGTGGGGGCGGACGTCAGGGCGACGCGCTCCGCCACCGCGTCGGGCCGGTAGTCCGCCCGGTCCTCGTGCACGTCGTCGATCGCTGCGACAGATGTCATTGACTCATCCCTGTGATTGGGCCCGCTGACGTACTCCGCGCGCCGCAGGGTGACGCGGCCGTCCGGAGACAAGGAAAGAATTACTTCTCTGTGCGGGGCGCGTGAGCTCTATAACTCGCGCAACTCGCCCGCACCTGGGCGCCGCTTATCTCTGGGTGACATGCGGCAAGCCTCAACCTTGCCCAAGGGGAGTGACGCAGTCAAGGAGTTCTACAGCGTAATGCGTCAGCTTTAGGGGTGTTTAAGAAAGACGCTAGGCGCCGGCCGGAAACTATAGCCAATAGTGTCGCCGTGTGCTGGTCGACCAGCTACCTCGAAGGGTACCCATACTGTGCTCGCTCTAGTCTTTCCCGGTCAGGGTTCGCAGCGTCGAGGCATGGGTGCGCAGCTCTTCGAAGCGTTTCCCGAGCTGGTCGTGCAGGCCGACGAAATCCTCGGATATTCCATCGAGACGCTCTGCCGGGAGAATCCGGACGGAAATCTGGAGAAAACCCAGTACACCCAGCCGGCGTTGTATGTCGTCAGTGCGCTGAGTTACTTCGAGCATCTGGATTCCTCCGGCGAGAGCCCTGACTTCCTGGCCGGGCACAGCCTCGGTGAGTACAACGCGCTGCTCGCCGCCGGTGTATTCGACTTTCCCACCGGACTGCGGATCGTCCAGAAGCGCGGAGAGCTGATGTCGCGCGTACGCGACGGCGGAATGGCCGCCGTCGTGGGCCTCGACGCCGACCGCGTCGCCGAGGTGCTCGCCGGCCCCGGTCTGGAATCGCTGTCCGTCGCCAACTACAACAACCCCGCCCAGATCGTGATCGCCGGACCCCGGGACCGGATCGAGTCCGCCCGGTCGGCGTTCGAGGAGGCGGGGGCCGGGCTCTACACCGTCCTGCGGGTCGGCGGAGCCTTCCACTCTCCTCATATGGCCGGTGTCCAGGAGGAGTTCGCCCAGTTCCTGGCCGGGGTCGAACTGGCCGCCCCCACCGTGCCCGTGCTCTCCAACGTGACCGCGCGCCCGCACGGGCCCGACGTCGCCGACCTGATGGTCAGCCAGCTCACCCGGCCCGTCCGGTGGACCGACAGCGTGCGCCACCTGATCGACCTCGGTGTGGAGGACATCCGCCAGATCGGTCCGGGGCGCGCCCTCATCGGACTCGTGCAGGCCACCCAGCGGGACGCGGCCGAGCGCCGCGCACAGGAGCCGGACACCACCGGGGACCGGGCGGACTCCGCACCCGTCCCCGCGCACGGCGACACCACGGAGCGGACCGCCCCCACGCCCGCCACGGCCCCCACGCCCGCCACCGGCGCGACGGCTGCCGCCGAACCCGCCGGGGAGCGGCCCCGTGCCCTGCGGCTGCGCCGTCCCGCCCGCGGCCGCGCCCGGAGCACCGGCCACACCGAGGAACAGCTCACCGCACTGCTCCTCGCCGACCTGCGGACCATCGTCACCCGCGTGCTGGCGGCCGACCCCGGAGCGCTGCGGGCGGAGACCGAACTCAGCGCCCTGGGCTTCGACTCCATCAAGCTGATCGAGTTCGCCGACCAGCTCCGCGAGGAGTTCGGCGTCGACCTGACGCCGTCGGTGTTCTTCGAGTACTTCACCATCGGCGCGTTCACCGCGCACCTGCTCGCCGAGCACCGGGACACGGTCGTGGCCCGCTACCGGGACACCGCCGCCGACGCGGACCGGACACCCGCGGCGCCCGCCGGGAACGCCGGGCGCGCCCGGTCCGGGGCCGTACCCGCGTCCCATGACGGTGCCGGCGCGCCGCCCGCCGCCACCGGCACGGAATCCGGTGCCGACGCCGTCGCGATCGTCGGTGTGAGCGCCGTACTCCCCGGCTCCGCGAACCTCGACGAGTTCTGGCAGCACCTGGTCGACGGCACCGAACTGGTGACGGACACCCCGGCCGACCGGTGGCGGGAGTGGGCCGGACCGCACCGCGCCCCCGGGGCACGGGGCGCGCTCATCCAGGACTTCGACACCTTCGACTGCCGCTTCTTCGGGATCTCGCCCGGCGAGGCCGAACTGATGGACCCCCACCAGCGGATCTTCCTCCAGACCGTGTGGAAGGCGTTCGAGGACGCCGGACGGCGTCCCACCGAACTCGCGGGCACCCGCACCGGTCTCTTCGTGGGCCACGGCTCCATGGACTACGTGGAGGTCCTCGCCCACAGCGCGGCGGGCACCCAGTCCCACACCGCGACCGGTCTCGCGCACTCGATCCTCCCCAACCGGATCTCCCACCAGCTCGACCTGCGCGGACCCAGTGAGTCCGTCGACACCGCCTGCTCCTCCTCACTGGTCGCCCTGCACCGGGCCGTACGGAGCCTGCGCGAGGGCGAGTGCGACCTCGCCGTCGCCGGCGGCGCGAGCATCCTCATGAGCCCCACCCCCTTCGACTCCTTCCAGCAGGCGGGAATGCTCGCGCCGGACGGGCGCTGCAAGACCTTCGACCGTGCCGCGGACGGCTACGTACGCGGCGAGGGCGTCGTCGCCGTCGTACTCAAGCCGCTCGACAAGGCCCTCGCGGACGGCGACCACGTCCACGCCGTCGTGCGCGGCAGCGCCGTCAACCACGGCGGGCGCAGCGCCTCGCTTACCGCGCCCAGCCCGGACGCGCAGGCCGACCTCGTCGCCACCG
Source organism: Streptomyces sp. NPDC104581 (assembly GCF_055583685.1). Lineage (NCBI taxonomy): Bacteria > Bacillati > Actinomycetota > Actinomycetes > Kitasatosporales > Streptomycetaceae > Streptomyces > Streptomyces sp. NPDC104581. The sequence continues at coordinate 44,893 of NZ_JBVJNN010000011.1, read as the reverse complement.
CCTGGCGCCGGTCCGGGCTCGACCCGGCCACCGCCTCCTACATCGAGACCCACGGCACCGGCACCAGCCTCGGCGACCCCATCGAGATCGAGGGCCTCAAGAAGGCGTTCGCCGCGCTCTACCGGGACTGGGGCCACACCGGTCGGACCGAACCGCACATCGGCCTCGGCTCGGTCAAGACCTCCATCGGCCACCTCGAAGCGGCGGCGGGCCTCGCGGGCGTCGTCAAGATGCTGCTGGCGCTGCGCCACGAACGGCTGCCCGCGCTGCGGCACTTCGGCGAACTCAACCCCTTCATCCGCATGGAAGACAGCCCGTTCCGGATCGTCGACCGCACCGAGGCGTGGCCGCGTCCGACGGACGGTGAAGGGGCGCCGGTCCCACGCCGCTGCGGCGTCAGCTCCTTCGGCTTCGGCGGCACCAACGCACACGTGGTGCTGGAGGAGTTCATCGCCCCACCCGCCCCGGACCGTCCGGCGGACCCGGCGGCCGGACCGTATCTGGTGCCCCTCTCCGCCCGTACGCCCGGCGCCCTGCGCGAGTACGCCGACGCGGTGGTGCGCTGGCTGGACAAGCACGCGCCCGAGGCCGGGGCACCCGCCTTCGACCTCTCCGCGCTCGCCGACACCCTCCAGCTCGGCCGGGACGCCATGGACGAGCGCCTGGCCCTCGTGGTCGCCGACACCGACGACCTCTACGACGGGCTGGTCCGCTATCTGCGCGGCGAGGACGCCGGCACCGCCTGGTACGCGGGCAACGCCGCCGGCGCCGGAGCGCTCTCCGGCGTCCTGCTGAGCGACGAGGAGGGGGCCGCCTATCTCCAGGCCCTCCTGGACCGCGGGGCGACGGACAAACTGGCCCGGCTGTGGGCCGCCGGCGCGGACCTCGACTGGCGGGAGCTGCGCGGCGACCGTCCCGTCCGCCGGACACCCCTGCCGACCTACCCCTTCGAACGGCGCCGCTGCTGGCCGCAGGACCTCGCGCCCCGGCACTCCGTCCCCCCGGCCGGAACCGCCCCCGTCTCCGCCGTGGGCGCGCCCGTTCCGGCGCCCGCCGCGCCCCTCGCCCCGGCCGGGCCGGTCACGGACGAACAGGTCGGCGCCCATCTCGCCGCCGTGTTCGCCGAGACCCTGAAGTGGCGCCCGGAGGAGGTCGACCCGGCCGTCGCCTTCGACGAGCTCGGCCTCAACTCGCTGGTCATCGAGCAGCTCCGCCGCCGCCTGGTGGCCCACTACGGCCCCATCGACAGCACCACGTTCTACGTCTACAAGAACCTCGCCGACCTGACCAGGTACGTCGCGGCCAAGGCGCGCGCCGAGGGTCTGGCACCACCACCCGCCGGAAGGCAGCAGGCAACGGCGCCCGCTCCCGCCCCGGCCGTACCCCCCGCTCCCGTACCCGCCGCTCCCGTACCCGCCGTCGCGATCGCCCCCTCGGCCCGTGTCCCCGTCCCCGCCCCGGCGGGCACCGGCGGCGGTGACATCGCCATCATCGGCATGAGCGGGCGCTACCCGATGGCCCCGTCCCTGGCCGACTACTGGAAGAACCTGCTCGACGGACGCGACTGCGTCGGCGAGATCCCCCTGGACCGGCCCGGCTACCGGCGCTACGCCGAGCTCGCACGCGAGCGCTACGGCGACAAGTGGTACCGCTGGGGCGGATTCCTCGACGACGTCGACGCGTTCGATCCGCAGTTCTTCCAGATATCGCCGCGCGAGGCACGGGCACTCGACCCGCAGGAGCGGCTGTTCCTGGAGACCGCGTGGGAGACGCTGGAGGACGCCGGCTACACCAGGAAGAGCCTGGCCGACCCGACGGCGGGCGACGCGCGGGGATCCGTCGGTGTCTTCGCCGGAGTGACCTTCAACAACTACCAGATGTTCGCGGCGAACGATCTGGAGCACGGGCAGTGGCAGCCCATCAGCTCGCAGACCTTCTCCATCGCCAACCGGGTGTCCTACCTGTTCAACCTGGGCGGCCCCAGCCTGACCGTGGACACCGCCTGCTCGTCGTCGCTGTACGCCGTTCACCTGGCCGTCGCGAGCATCAGACGCGGTGAGTGCGAGACGGCGCTGGCCGGCGGCGTGAACCTCTCGCTCCACCCCAGCAAGTACATGATGCTCGCCGAGGCCGGCTTCCTGGCCGAGGACGGCCGCTGCCGGGCGTTCGGCGACGGCGGCACCGGCTACGTACCCGCCGAGGCCGTGGGCGCGGTGCTGCTCAAACCGCTGGAGCGCGCCCTGGCCGACGGAGACCAGGTGTACGCCGTCATCAAGGGCTCCGCGGTCAACAGCGACGGCCACACCTTCGGCTACAGCGTGCCCAACCCCGTCGCCCAGAGCGAGCTGATCACCGCCGCGCTGGCGGACGCCGGAGTCGCCGCGGAGACCATCAGCTACGTCGAAGCCCACGGCACCGGCACCAACCTCGGCGACCCCATCGAGATCCGCGGCCTCACCGACGCGTTCGCCGCCACCACCGACGCCCGCCAGTTCTGCGCCATCGGGTCCGTCAAGTCCGGCATCGGGCACGCCGAAGCCGCCGCCGGTATCGCCCAGGTGACCAAGGTGGCGCTCCAGATGCGGCACGGCGAACTGGCGCCCTCGCTGCTCCACTCGGCCACGACCAACAGCAACCTGGAGCTGGAGCGGACACCGTTCAGGGTCCAGCGGGAACGGACCCCCTGGGAGCGTCCCCGCACCTTGGGCCCGGCCGGGGGCGAGCTGGTCCACCCCCGCCGCGCGGGTATCAGCTCCTTCGGCGCCGGCGGCGTCAACGTCCACCTGGTGCTGGAGGAGGCACCGGCCGTCGCCACCGCGCCGGCGCCCCCGCGTGACCTCGTCTTCCCCCTGTCCGCACGCGAGCCCGAGACGCTGCGCGATCTGGCCGCGCGCATGGCCGGCCATCTGCGGGCCCTGCCCGCCGGTTCGGTCCGGGTGGCCGACATCGCCCACACACTCCAGAGCGGCCGTGAACCGATGGAGCACCGCGCGGCGTTCGTCGCCGACGACCTCCCCGGGATCCTGAACGGGCTGGACGCGATCGCGGCGGCGACCGGCGGCAGCTCCGTCAGCACCGGTCACTGCGAACCCCGTTCGACCCCGCCGTCCCTGGCCGACGGCGCGTCACCCCGCGAGGCCGCCTCCGCGTGGGTCGCGGGCGCGACCCCGGACTGGGACGCCTACCTGCGGGGACTGTCGCCCCGCCGCGTCTCCCTGCCCACCTACCCCTTCGCCCGCCGCCGGTACTGGATGGCGGAGGCCGGGCCGACCGCCCAGGCGCCCGTGACGGCGGAGCCCGTCACCACGCCCGTCGCCGTCACGGCCGGCGACACGGACCAGACCCTGCTGGAGCGGCTCGCGAGCCTCCCCGAGGGGGAGCGGAACCCGGCGCTGGCCACCTACCTCCAGACCGAACTCGGCCGCCTTCTCGAATTCCCCCCGGACTCCCCGCCGGACCGCCGCCGCGGCTTCTTCGACCTGGGCATGGACTCGGTGATGTCGGTACGCCTCGGCAACACCCTGGAGGAACTCCTCGGCATCGAGCTGTACACCAGCGTCACCTTCGACTACCCCTGCGTGGACGACCTCACCGGCTTCCTGCTGGAACAGCTCGACCTCGACGCGCCCGAGCCCGTCACGGAGAGCGCCCCGCCCACCCGCGCCGAGGCCGTGCCCGTCCAGCGCACCGTCCACTACCGGGTGGACTGGGAGCCGGCCGCCGCACCGCCCGGGAACGCCGCCCGCCTCACGGGTCCGGTACTGGTCTTCGACCCGGACGGACGGCTCTCCGAACTGGCGCGGGAGCACGCCGGTGACGACGCGCGGATCGTCACCGTACGCACCGGCGACACCTTCGACGGCGCGGCGGACTCCTACCGGATCCGGCCGGACCACGACGAGGACTACGCGGCGCTGCTCGCCGCCCTGGGCACCAACCCCACGACCGTCATTCACGCCTGGCCGGGCTCCGAGGCCGGTCTCACCTCGGCGTTCCGGCTCACCCAGGCGCTGATGCGCGGCCGTGTGTCGCGCCCGCTGCGGCTGCTGCGCGTCGAGACGTTCGACGGGGAGCACCCCGACGCGATGGCGGAGGCGTTCGGCGGATTCGCCCGTTCCGTCCGCCACGAGAACCCGAACCTCGTCTACCAGGCGCTGACCGTCGGCGTCACCGGTGACCCGGCCGCGGACATCCTGCGCGCCTGCGTCGGTGAACTCGCCGTCGACGACGCGGTGGAGGCCGAGGTACGGCACGACCGGGCCGGGCGCTGGACCCGCCGCCTGCGTGAACTGGCGCCCGTCACCGGGACGCCCAAGGTCGCCGTACGCGACGGCGGCACCTATGTGATCACCGGCGGCGGTGGCGGCCTCGGCCTCATCTTCGCCGAGCACCTGGCACAGCGGTCCCGGGTACGGCTCCTGCTCCTCGGCCGCTCCGCACTCGACGCCACCCGCCGCGAGGTGCTCGACCGGATCCGTTCACTGGGATCCGAGGTGGTCTACGAGAGCGTGGACGTCAGTGACGCCGCCGAGGTCACCCGAGTCCTGGACGAGACGCGAGGACGCTGGGGCCGGCTGCACGGCGTCATCCACTCCGCCGGAGTCCTGCGCGACGCGCTGATACTGAACAAGAGCGCCGAGGAGATCGGCACCGTCCTGTCCGCGAAGGTCGACGGGGCACGCGCCCTGGACGAGGCGACCCGCCTCGACGAACTCGACTTCTTCATGACGTTCTCCTCCCTGGCCGCACTCGCCGGCAACCCCGGCCAGGTGGACTACGCGTTCGCCAGCCGGTTCCTCAACGCCTTCAGCCGGGGCCGCGAACGGCAGCGCGCCAACGGCGAGCGCTCCGGCGCCAGCATCACCGTCGTGTGGCCCTTCTGGCGGGACGGCGGAATGCGCGTGGACGCCGAGACCGGCGGCTTCGTCCGCAGGCGGCTCGGACTGGAACACCTGCCGACGGACGCGGGTGTCGAAGCATTCGACGTCGCCCTGCGTACCGCCGAACCGGAGATCGGAGTGGTGCTCGCCGACCGCGAGAAGCTCGACCGGGTCCTGCGGATCGAACATCCCGAGGTGAGCCGCGACGACGTGGCGCGGCAGCGCACCACCGCCGTCGAACTGCTCGACACCCTGGAGGAACTCGGGCTCTGAGAGCCCCGCTGGATCGGGCCGTACCGGCGGGCGACCCCCAACGGACGCCCCCGGGAAACGTCCCGGACCCGCCGCCCGGACACGGCCGGCACCGACGAGTACGGCTCCGACCGAGGAGGACACGAGCGATGACCGACGATGTGCTGCTGAGGCGTTCGCTGAACGCCATCCGGGTCCTCCGCGAACAGATGCGGGAACTGACCTCGGCCGCCGAGGAACCGATCGCGCTGGTCGGCATGGGGTGCCGGTTCCCCGGCGGCGCCGACACCCCCGAGCGGTTCTGGGAGCTGCTGCGCGACGGCAGGGACGCCATCACCGACGTACCGCCCGAGCGCTGGTCCGCCGACCGGTTCCACTCCGACGCCCGCGACGAGCCCGGTACCGCCTACACCCGCAAGGGCGGTTTCCTCACCGGGGACGTACACGCCTTCGACGGCCCGTTCTTCGGCATCACGGACGCCGAGGCACGCGAGATGGACCCCCAGCAGCGCCTGCTCCTGGAGACGAGCTGGGAGGCGCTGGAGAGCGGCGGCCTGCTCTCCAACGCCCTCAACGGCGAACGGATCGGCGTCTTCGTCGGTGTCTCCGGCTCCGAGAGCTCCCTGCTGAACCGCCCGCTCGACGACACCGGGCCCTACACCGCGACCGGTGCCGCACCGAGCATCACCGCCGGACGCATCGCCTACGCCCTCGGGCTGCGGGGCCCCGCACTCGCCGTCGACACCGCCTGCTCCTCCTCCCTCGTGGCGATCCATCTCGCGGTCGAGAGCCTGCGCAGGGGCGAGTGCACCGCCGCCGTCGCGGGCGGTGCCAGCGCCATGATGTCGCCCGACGTCTTCGTCGCCCTCTGCCGGATGGAAGCCCTGGCCGCCGACGGCCGCTGCAAGGTGTTCGACGCCGAGGCCGACGGCTACGTCCGCTCCGAGGGCGCCGGCATGGTCGCCCTGATGCGGGCCTCCGACGCCGCCGCGGTGCGCGCCCCCGTCCTCGCCCTGATCGCGGGCTCCGCCGTCAACCACGACGGACACACCGCAGGACTCACCGTTCCCAACGGGCGCGCGCAGCGCGAACTCATCACCGCCGCCCTCACCGCCGCCCGCACCCGCCCCGACGAGGTCGACTACCTGGAGGCGCACGGCACGGGAACCCCGCTCGGCGACCCCATCGAGGTCCGCGCCGCCGCCGAGGTGTTCTGCGCCGACCGCGACCCCGCCACCCCCCTGCGCATCGGCGCCGTGAAATCCAACGTGGGCCATCTGGAGGCCGCCGCCGGAGTCGCCGGTCTCATCAAGACCGTACTGGCCCTCCGGCACGCACAGGTGCCGGGCAATCTGCATCTGAACCAGCTCAATCCGCAACTGCGCGCGGACCGGCTGCCGGTGGACTTCTGCGACTCCGCCCGCCCCTGGCCCGCCTCCGCCGACCGGCCGCGCGTCGCGGGAGTCAGCGCCTTCGGATTCAACGGCACCAATGCCCACCTGGTGGTACGGGAGGCCCCCGCCGCCCGCGCCCCGCAGACCCGCACCGAGGAGCGCCCCGCGCACCTGCTGGCGCTCTCCGCCCGCGACCCGCGCGGACTGCGGGAATCGGCGCTGCGGCTCGCCCACTGGCTCACCGAGCACCCCGAAGCCTCCCTGGCCGACGTCTGCCACACCGTCGGCGCCCGCCGCCCCGCGTTCCCGTACCGGACCGCCCTCGTCGTACGCCCGGCCGACGACCTCGCGGAACGGCTGCGCGCCGTCGCCGGCGAACCGGCGGCCCCGCCCGAGCGCACCACCGGCCCCGTCGCCTTCCTGCTCAACGCCACCGGGGACCGCGCATGGCGGTCGGCCGAGCGCCTGTACGCCTCGCACCCCGCGTTCCGTGACCACTTCGACCGGTGCGACGCGCTCCTGCGGCCCGCCGTCGGCGGTCCGCTCGCCGCCGCCCTCGCCCAGGGTCCCTCCGGCGCACCGCTGTTCAGGGACGCCGTCGCCCTCGCGTACCAGATCGCGCTCGTGCGCACGCTCGACGGCTGGCGGGTGTCGGCAGGCGCCGTCGCCGGCTCCGGCCCCGGTGAACTCGCCGCCGCCTGCCTCGCGGGAGTCTTCGACGCCGGGACGGCGGGGCGCCTGCTCGCCGCGCGGCACCAGGACTCCCCGGTACCGGCGCTCACCGAGGCACGCGGTCCCCGGCTGCGCCTGCTGCACGGGCCGGGCGCCGACGCCGTCACCGCCGAGCGGGCGGCCGATCCCCGGTTCTGGGCCCGCCCGAGCGAGGGGACGACGGCGCCCGCCCTGACGGAGGCGCTCGCCGGCCACGGGTACGGCACGCTGGTCTCCCTCGGCGACACGGCCGACGTGGCCACGCACCACGAGAACACCTCAACAGCTTTGGCCCACTGGGCGGTTCCCGGCGACGACGTGTGGGAGGAACTGCTCACCGGCGCCGCCGGCAGGTATCTGGCTGGAGCCGACGTCGACTGGTCCGATCTCGACCTCGGCCACGACCGGGCCCGGCTCACCCTGCCCACCTACCCCTTCCAGCGGCGCTCGTACGGGCCTCTGGGCACGGCCGCGCCCACCCCGGCGCCCACGCCCGCGAGCGTGCGGCCGATCGGTGAACTCGCCCTGCGTACGGTGCCCTCGCCCCTCGACCAGCACCAGTTCGACACCGTCGTCAGCCGCGCCGCGCTGCCCGAACTCGCCGACACGGCCGGCGTCCTGCACGTCGGCTACTACCAGGAGATGCTCGCCGCAGCGACCGCGGGCGACGGCGCGGGCGACGGCGCGGCCGACGGCTTCTACGTGCGGGACGTCAACTTCCACCAGGCGCTGCGGCTGTCCGGCCGTCAGGAGCGCACCGTGCAGCTCGTCGTGGAGCCCGCCGACGACAAGGGCTGGGCGGACTTCACCTTCTACAGCCGCCCCACCGCGGGCACCGAATGGGACCGCCACGTGCGCGGCAGCGTACGGCCCGGCCCCGCCGACCGCACCGAGGAGGAGTCGGCGCCCCTGACCGGGACCGAACGGGAACGCATACTCGGCCGCTGCACCGAGCGGATCGGCGGCGAGGAGTTCTACAAGCTGATGCGGGACCGGGGCGTGGCCCTCGGCCCCTCCGTCGAATGGGTCGAGGAGGCCTGGGCTGGCGACGGCGAAGTGCTCGCCAGGCTGCGGCCCGCGGGCGAGGCCGCCGTGCCCGCCGGGCGTCCCGGCCGCGCCCTGCCCGCCCACCCGGGAGTGCTCGACGCCTGCGTACAGCTCTACGCCCTGGCCGCCGGCGGCGCCCTCGCCGACGACGACCTGTTCATCACCGCCCGCCTCGGCGAGGCCGACGCCGTCGGCGCGCCGGTCACCGGACCGCTCTGGTGCCACGTACGGCTGAGGTCGGCGGTGGGGCAGCGGCTCGTCGGCGACCATCTGCTCTGCGACGACCGGGGCCGGATCGTCGCCTCGGGCCGGGACACCGAGGTCCAGGTGATCAGCCCGCGGGAGAGTCTCAGCCTGCTGGCCGTGACCGACGGCGAGCGGACCGGCGACCACTCCGGCGAGCTCCTCGCCCGCCACCGGGCCGCCGCCCCCGCCGACCGCCCCGGGGTGCTGATGGGCTTCCTCACCGAGACGGCCTCGGGACTGCTGCGGCAGCCCGCCGACGAGATCCCGGCCGGCCGGCCCCTTGCCGAGCTGGGCCTCGAATCGCTCGCCGCCATGGAGCTGCGCAAGCGGATCCGTACCGGTACGGGCGTCGACCTGCCCGTCGAACTCCTCGTCGACGGACCGTCGCTGGACGAACTCGCCCGGCACATCGCCTCGGAGATCGCGACGGACGACGAGCCGGGCGCCACCCGGTCCGCACCGCGCGACTACGACCTGGACAGCGCCCGCTGGCTCGGCACCGCCGTCCGGGAGACCTCCCGGCTCAGGCTGTTCTGCCTGCCCTACGGCGGTCGCGGCGCTTCCCTGTACCGCGACTGGCCGCGGGAGCTCGACGGCGGCGTCGAGGTCTGCCCCGTGCAGCTTCCGGGCCGTGAGGAGCGCGCGGGCGAACTGGGCATCGTCAACGCGGACGAGGCGGTCGAGAGCATCGCGCAGGTCCTCAAGCCGTATCTGGACCGGCCGTTCGCCTTCTACGGCCACAGCATGGGCGGCCTCCTGGCGTACCGCCTGGCGCACCGCCTCGGCGCCGAGCACGGCCCACTGCTGCGCCACCTGTTCGTCGGTGCGTTCAGCGCGCCCACCGGGGCCGTCAATCCGCTCGACGACCGCATCCTCGCCGTGATGCGGTCCCTCGGGTTCCCGGGCATGCCCGCGCAGCAGGACCTGCTGCGGCTGCGGCGCGAGCGGCCGGGGGAGTACGAGCGGGCCCTGCGCGAGGAGTTCGACGACCGGGTGGCCGCCAAGCTCGACGCGTCGACCAGCGGCTGCGGCTACGGGGACCTGCGGATCGTGCAGAGCTACCGGCACGATCCGGCGGAGGCTCCGCTGACGACCGGGGTGACCGCCTTCCACGGAGCCGGCGACCCGGTGGTGCCGGAGGCCGACATGAGAGCCTGGGAGGGCCTGACCGGCGGCCCCTTCGAGCTGCGGGTGGTACCGGGCGACCACTTCTTCCTGCACGCCGACCAGAGCGGCCCCCGGTTGCTGGAAGCCTTCTCCGAGACACTGCGCTGACGGCGCGTCAACCCACCGACGAGGTAAGGAAAGAACAGTCATGGCAGGAGCCACCGAGGCGACCAGCCCGTGGATCATACGGTTCCACCCGGTCCCGGAACCCCGCGTGAGGGTGGTGTGCTTCCCGCACGCCGGGGGATCGGCGTCGTACTACTTCCCGGTCTCGCGCGCGCTGTCGTCCGTGGCCGACGTACTGGTCCTCCAGTACCCCGGCCGGCAGGACCGCCGCGGCACCCCGTGCATCGACAGCATCACGGAGCTCGCCGACGCGGTCACGGCCGAGCTGCGGGGCACGATGGACATCCCGACCGCCCTCTTCGGGCACAGCATGGGCGCCACGCTGGCCTTCGAGGTCGCGCGGCGCCTGGAGCGGGCCGGTGAGAAGCCACTCGCGCTGTTCGCGTCCGGCCGCCGGGCCCCGGCGGAGGTCAAGGACGAGGGACTGCACAAGTCCACCGACGCCGAACTCATCGAGCACGTCGCCCAGTTGAGCGGAACGGACGTGGAGGTGCTGCGCGACCCGGACATCGTGCGCATGATCCTGCCCGTCATGCGCAGCGACTACCGGGCGGCCGAGACCTACCGCTACCAGCCGGGCGAGAAGCTGACCTGCCCCGTCCACGCGCTCACCGGCGACAACGACCCGCAGGTCAGCACGGTCGAGGCGGACGCCTGGACCCACTACACCGAAGGACCCTTCGAGAAGCGGGTCTTCGAGGGCGGCCACTTCTTCTTCACCACGGGTCCCGAGAAGCCCCTGGCGTACGTCGCCGAGTGCCTCGGGGCACTGACCTCCGGCACCGCCTGACCGCGGTCCACGGCACGAACGGCGGTCCCGCCGGCGCCCACCGGCGCGGACGGGACCGCCGAGTCACGGCGCGTCGACGGAGATCACCTGGGCGGGGCAGCTGCCGATCGCGGCCCGCACCGCGTCGTACTGGTCGTCGTCCGGATCGTCGCGCAGCACCACGACCACCCCGTCCCGCTCGTCCTGGTCGAAGACCTCCGGCGCGCTGAACACACACATGCCGGAGGCCACGCACCGCTCGGCCTCCACCCTCACCCGCAGTGTCATCGGTCCTCCTCCGACGGCAGGACGGCGTCCCACTCCACGGCCAGCGCGGCCGGGCCGACCACCGGTGTACCCGTCTTGAACGGGATGTCGGCGAGGTCCACCGCCAGGCGCAGCGACGGGATCCGCCGGGTCAGGGTCTCCAGCACCACGCTCATCTCCAGACGCGCGGTCTGCTGTCCGACGCACTGGTGCGGCCCGTAGCCGAACCCCAGATGCCCCTGCGCGGACCGGCCGATGTCGAGGCGCTCCGGATGCTCGAAGACCGCCGGGTCACGGTCGGCGGTCTGCACGGCGAGCACGACGTAATCGCCCTTGGCCAGCGGCTGTCCGCCGATCTCCGTGTCCTCGGTGACCTCACGGGTCAGGCCGGCGGCGCCCCCGAAGTAGCGGGCGAACTCCTCGACCGCGGCCGGCAGGAGCGACGGGTCGGCCCGCAGCCGGTCCCACTCCCGGGACGCCCCGGAGTCCCCGGCTTCCCCGGACTTTCCGGAGTCCACCAGCAGGGCCAGCAGGCCATGGGTCAGCGTCGTCGCCGTTGTGTCGAACCCGCTGATCAGCAACCCGGCGCTCATCATGACCAGTTCGGTGTCGGAGAACGGCTCCGCCGACGCGGCGCTGCGTCCGATCATCCGGCTGATCGCGTCGTCACCCGGGTTCCTCCGCCGCTCCTGGACCAGCCCGTGCACATACCGGAAGAGCGGCTCCGTGCTCGCCCTGATGCCCGTCTCGCTCGTCGCCGAGCCGAACATCGCCGCCGCCGCGTCGTGGAACAGCCCCCGGTCGGCGTACGGGACACCGAGCAGGCCGCCGATGGTGGCGGTGGTGACCGGGACCGCCAAGTCGCCGTAGAACTCCGCCGACCGGCCGGCCGCCGCCAGCGCGTCGATCCGCTCGTCGACGATCCGCCGTACGACCGGGCGCAGTTCCAGCAGCCGTCTCGGCATACCGATCTCCGGGCCCAGATGGTGCCGGAAGCGCTGGTACGCGGGCCCGTCCATCCGGGTGAACTCCCCCTCGCCCACCGGGCGGTCGGGGTTCATGTGGGCCAGGACGTGCGCCGCCTGCCCGGGGCGGCTGCTGAACCGCTCCGAGTCCCCGAGCACCTCGCGGACGTCGGCGTACCGGGTGATCAGCCAGGCGGTGATGCCCGTCGGGCACCTGACCCGGATCACCGGGTCGGTCTCGCGCAGCTTCGTCATCTCCGGCGCCGGCCCGAAGGGGCATTCGTCCAGCCGGGGCGTCGGCAGCGCCGGGAGTTCTTCGGTCGGTCGTGACATGGAGACTCTCTTTCTAGAAGCGGTCGCGCAGCTCGCGGCGGAGGATCTTGCCCGCGGCGTTGCGCGGCAGCGAGTCCACGAAGGTGTAGGCCGTGGGGATCTTGTAGGGGGCCAGCAGGTCCCGCAGGAACAGCATCAGTTCACGGGCGGTGAGCCGCTCGCCCGCCCGCACCACGACACAGGCCCGCACGGCCTCGCCGCGTACCTGGTCGGGCGTCGCGACCACCGCGGCCTCGGCGACCGCCGGGTGCTTGCTGAGCGCGTTCTCCACCTCGGCCGGGTAGACGTTCTCGCCCGCGACGAGGATGACGTCCTTGATGCGGTCGTGGAGGTAGACATAGCCGTCCTCGTCGACATGGCCGGCGTCACCGGTGTGCAGCCACCCGTCGTTCAGGGCGAGTTCCGTCTCCTCGGGCCGCTGCCAGTAACCGGTCATGACGGCCGGGGTGTCGATGCGGATCTCCCCGACCCCGCCCGGCGGCAGCGGCTCCCCGGACCGGTCGACGGCCTCCACGGCGACCCCCGGGTAGGGGCGGCCCACCGCCTTGAGCCGCGGATTTCCCGGTACGTGGTCGGCCGGGGGCAGACAGACCGCGGAGGCACAGGTCTCGGTGAGACCGTAGATCTGCGCGAACTCGCAGCCCATCACGGACAGGCACTGTTCGAGCAGCGGCTCGGGGATCGGCGCGCCCCCGTAGACGACCTTCCGCAGACCCGCGAAGTGCTCCGGTCCCACCCCCGGTTCGGAGAGCAGGATGCGCAGCATGGACGGCACCACCAGCGTGGTGGTGATCCCGCCTTCGGCGATCAGCGCGAGGGTGCGCGCGGCGTCGAACCCCTGGGCCACGACATGCGCGGCGCCCGCCCGGAAGCCCTGCATGAACCACCAGGGACCACCGATGTGGTGACCGGGCAGTACCTGGAGGAGGCGGTCCTCCTCCCGCCAGTCGATCCAGTCGAGCCCGTGCCTGGCCAGCAGGTCGTTCACCGCCCAGAAGGTGTGCTGGCCGAGCACCACACCCTTGGGCCTGCCGGTGGTGCCGCTGGTGTACATCTGGGCCAGTGGTCGTCGTGAGCCGGCGGGTGCGCCGGGCGGGGTGTCCGGCCGCTCGGCCTTCCACCGGAGGAACCCGCCGGGCCGTGCCCCGTCGTCGTCGAGCGTCAGCACCGTACGCAGGGCGCCCAGCTCCAGGCCCCCGACCACCGGCAGCTTCTCCTCCTCGGTGACGAGGAGTTCGGTTCCCGAGTCGCGCAGCACGTGCTCGATCTCACCGGGTGTCAGCCGGGGGTCCACCGGGACCAGGACGGTGCCGGCGGCGGCGCACGCGAGCAGCAGGTCGTAGTAGTGCTCGGTGTCCTTGGCCAGGTACGCCACTCGGCTGCCGGGGGCGAGTCCATCGGCCAGCAGCGCGTGCGCCGTCCGGTTGCCGCGGCGGTACAGCTCCAGGAACGTCACCTCCCTGTCCCCGCACCGCACGGCGACCCGGTCGGGGCGCGTCTCGGCGTGGTGGGCCGCGGTGGCCGTGAGGGTGGGAAACCTCCGCACGGCGGGCCGTTCGGCGTCCGGGGCGTTCATCGCGTCTCCTCCGGTGTGGTCAGCCGCTGCTCGATGAACTCGGTGAGCAGGGCCACGGACGGGTGGTCGAAGACGCTCGACGTGGACAGCGGGACGCGGAACTGGAGCTCCAGCCGGTTCTTCAGCTCGACCGCGGCCAGGGAGTCCAGGCCCACCTCGAAGAACCGCGCGTCCGGCGGGACGTCGTCGGCGCCGTCGAAGTGCAGCAGATCCGCGATGGCTCCCCGCAGCACCTCGGACACCGCCTCCAAACGCTCACCGCGCGGCAGTGCCAGCAGCACCTGCGGATCGACATGGACCGTGACGTCCGCGGTACGGCGACCCACCTGGAAGTAGAGGGCGTTCGGCTGCGGCCGGGTCGCGGAGTACCGGTCCCAGTCGACCTCGGCGATGACGACCTGGGCGGCGGGCCGGTCCAGGACACGGAACAGGGCGCGGATGCCGACGGTGGGCCCGAAGAACGAGAAGCCCTGGTCCTCCACGTTCGCGATGTGCCGCGCTTCCATCCCGCTGGCCAGCCCGACGTCGCCCCAGGCACCCCAGTTGACGCTCAGGGCGGGCAGGGCCGCGGCGCGGCGCCGGCACATCAGCGTGTCGAGGAAGCTGTTCCCGGCCGCGTAGTTCGCCTGTCCCCGCGAGCCGACGACCGACGCCACGGACGAGTAGCCGACGAAGAACCGCAACGAAGGGAAGTGCTCGGTCGCCCGGTGCAGCAGCCAACTGCCGTACACCTTCGACCGGAACACCGTGTCGACGCTCTCCCACGTCTGCGCCGCGACCGGGGCGTCGGCGAGTACGCCGGCCGCGTGGACGACTCCGCCGAGGGGACGGGGGAGAGCGCCGAGGGTCTCCGTGATCCGGCGGACGTCGGCCGGGTCGCCGATGTCCCCGGTGAGGGGGGTGACCTCGATGCCGGGCCCGAGGCGCGCCCGGAGCGCGTCCAGTGCCTCGGGCGCCGGAGCGCGCCGCCCCAGGAGCGCCACATGGCGGGCTCCCAGATGGACGAGGCGCTCCGCCACGACTTGGCCGAGCGCGCCGAAGCCACCGGTGATCAGATAGGTCTCGTCGGGCCGGACCGCGGTGTCGGCCGCCGTCGCGGCGGCGGGTTCGCCGAATCCGATGACGACCTTGCCGATGTTGGCGCCCCTGCTGAGCACACTGAAGGCTTCCTCGACCTCGTCGAGGGTGTACGCGGTGGTGGGAAGGGGCGTCAGCTCGCGGCCGTCCACCCGCTTCATCACACCGCCGAGCACCTCACGGGCCAGCCGCTGGGCCTGAGCGGGGTCATAGACACCGAAATCGACCGTGTGGTACGTCACGTCGGGCCGTTCGCGGCTCATCTCCTGCGCGGTCCAGGCACTCATCGTGCCCAGTTCGACGAACCGGCCGCCCTCGGCCAGCGCCCGGACGCTCTCCTCGATGAACTCCTGGGCCAGGCTGTTGAGGACGATGTCGACGCCCGCCCCGCCGGTCGCCGCGAGGATCTCGTCGGCGAAGTCCGGGGTGCGCGAGCTCGCCAGCCGGGTCACACCCTGGGAGCGCAGCAGCGGCCACTTGTGCGGGCTCGCCGTGGCGAAGATCTCCGCTCCCGCCAGCTTCGCGAGCTGGACCGCGGCCTGGCCGACACCGCCCGCGGCGGCGTGGATCAGGACCCGGTCACCCGGTTTGATCCCGGCCAGGTGGTGCAGCCCGTGGTGGGCGGTGAGGAACGCGGTGGGCAGGGCCGCCGCCTCGGCGAACGACAGATGCGCCGGTTTCCGGGCCGCCATCGCTGACGCGCACGTCACCCGCTGCCTGAAGCAACCCGGATGGGCGAGGACGACCTCGTCACCCACGGAGAACTCCGCGTCCGGACCGACCGCCGTCACCACACCGGCGCACTCCAGACCGAGCGGCAGCGCCGTGTCGTCCAGTCCGGACGCCCTCGCGTGCTCCCGGTGCAGACCGAGCACGTTGAGGACGTCCTTGAAGTTGAGACCCGCCGCGTGGACCCGTACCTGGATCTCGTCCCCCTCGGGGGCGGGCGAATCCTGGAGCGGCACCGGGACGACGCCGTCGAGCCGCCCGTACTCCCTGATGACCAGCTCGACGTCCGTACGCGGACCGCCCGTCCCGGTGTACACCCGTCGCACATGGCGCAGCCCGGAGCGGTAGGCGATCTGGTACTCGGCCGAGTCGGGCGCCGACCACTCCGCGGGCAGCCGGCTCAGATCGTGCCCACCGCCGGGCAGGTCCACCAGCGTCACCCGGTACGCCGGGTACTCCGTCCACATGACCTGGCCGAAGCCCCAGAGCGTCGCCGCCGCCGGGGGCACCCCGGTGTCCCAGGCGCTGTCGCCCGGCACCCACTGGCCGCCCTCGGTGATCAGCCAGAGCCGCTGACCACCGCCGAAGCCCGCCGCGTCCAGACCGTCCCGCAGGGCCAGCAGGTCGCGGTAGTTGCGTTCGCACTCGGCCCGCAGCCCGGCCGCGTCCCCGTCCCCGCCGTCCGGCACGGAGCCGGTACCGCGCCAGAACCAGCACACGTCGGTGGGCCGCTCCGCCAGCAGCGGCAGGGCCTGCGCCGCGTCGGCCGCGACCGTCAGCTCGGCGTTCTGCCCGGCGGCGGCCTCGGCGAGTCCGGCGAGGCCCTCCGGTCCGGCACCGACGAGCAGCACACGGCGCGGCTCGCGGTTCTCCGAACGCAGGGACCGCTTCACCCAGCGCACCTCGGAGTACATCCGCTCCCGGTCGGGAGCCGCGTTCGCCACCCGGCGCAGCGCCAGGCCCTCCAGTACGAAGACGGCGCGGTCCCCGTCCAGGATCAGCAGATCCGCGCGGGGCAGGTCGTCCGGGTCCGTGACCGGGGCGCGGCGCAGCACGCTGCGCAGTGCGGCGCCGCGCGGCTTCCGCAGCAGCCGGCAGCGGCGGAAGCCGACCGGCATGGCGACCGCGTCCCCCTCCCGCGACAGCGCGGCGAGGGTCTGGAACGCGCAGTCCAGCACGGCCGGTGGCAGCAGCTCGGCGGGGGCGGCGGAGACGCCGCGCACCGTGCCCACCACGAGCTCGTGGCCGTGGAGACCGACATGTTCCAGGCCCCGGAACCCCGGACCGTAGTCGACGCCCAACTCGGCGAATTCCGCGTACAGGTCGTCCGACCGGTACTCGGTCCGCGGTGGGCCCGCGGCGTCGGACGCGCCGCGCAGTTCACGCTCGGTGGCCGCCAGCGGCTCCCCGCCCCCGGCGTCCCCGTCCACGGCGATGGTGGCGGTGACGTGGAGCCTCTCCAGCGCGGACCGGTCCCCGTCCTCCGGCTCGGCGAGACTGACGATGTCGACCCCGGCCGTGCCGTCCTCCCGCGTGTACAGCCGGGTACGGACCTCGGTGGCCGCGGTCTCGTCGAGGAACAGCGCCTCATGGATCGTCACACCGGTCATCGGCAGGCCGCTCTCGCCGTGGACGGCGTCCTGGAGGGCCAGCAGCATCTCCAGATAGCCGGCCCCCGGGAAGACGACCTTGCCCATCACCTTGTGGTCGGCCAGGTACGCGGGCTGTCCGGCGCCCAGCCGGGACGCGAACTCCCGTGTACCGGCCGCGCGTTGTTCGTCGGTACTGATCTCCCGCCCCAGCAGGGGGTGAGTGTCGCCGCCCGTGCGCAACGGCGCGGCGGCGGCCTCCGGGAGCCAGTGCCGCTTGCGGTCGAACGCGTAGGTGGGCAGGGTCATCACTCGCCGCGGGCGACCGTGGTGCGCCGCCCAGTCGACCGGCGCCCCGCTCACGTACAGCTGCGCGAGGGACTGCCGTACGACGGTGGCGTCGGTGTCCTCGGAGTGCAGGCTGCTCAGCCAGAGGTGTTCGTCGGCGGGCAGACACTGCTTGCCCATGCCGATCAGCTCGGTGGCCGGGCCGATCTCGACGAAGGCGTGCCGCCCCCGGGCCGCGACGGCGCGCAGACCGTCCGCGAACATCACCGGTTCGAGGAGGTGACGGGCCCAGAAGTCGGCGGAGGCGAGTTCGCCGGGCGCCGCGACCGCTCCCGTCAGATTGGACACCAGGGTGAACCGCGGCTCGTGGAAGGTGAGTCCGGCGACGACCTCGCGGAGCCGCTCGGCGGCCCCGGCCATCAGCGGGGAGTGCGAGGCGCAGGAGACCGCGAGGCGCTTGGTCCTGATCCCGCGCTCCCCGAGGACCTCGACGACCCGCGCGAGGGACTCCTCGCCCCCGGAGATCACGATCTGGTTCGTGCCGTTGACGGCGGCGAGCGAGAGGTCGGGGCGCTCGGCGAGCAGCGGGGCGACCTCGTCGGTGGTGGCCTCGACGGCGGCCATGGCTCCCGGCGGTGACTCGTGCATCAGCTCACCGCGCGCCGCCATCAGGGTGACGGCGTCCTCCAGCGAGAAGACCCCGGCGACGGTGGCGGCCACGATCTCGCCGATGCTGTGGCCCGCCACGACGGACGGGGTGATGCCCCAGGACATCCACAGCTCCGCGACCGCGTACTCCAGCGAGAACAGCGCCGGCTGCATGTAGCGGATCTCGTGGATGAGTTCAGCGTCGCCGGCGTCACCGAGGACCATGTCCCGCAAGGACCGGCCCAGATGGGGGGAGAACAGCCGGTCGCAGGTGTCGAGCCGGTCCCGGAACACCTCGAACCGCTCGTACAGCGGGCGCCCCATGCCCACGTACTGCGAACCGCCGCCGGAGAAGAGGAAGGCGACCTTCGCGGTGTCGGGGTTCCTGCCGGTCCGGGTGGCGCGGGTACGGCTCCGGTCGAGCAGCCGGGCCACGTCGTCCTGGTCACGCACCACTCCAGCGACGCGCAGCGGGAAATGCGCCCGGCCGACACCGGCGGCGGCGCACAGCTCGCCGACGTCCAGCTCCGGGTGGTCGGCGAGCAGTTCCTGATAGCGCTGGATCTGGCCCCGGAGCGCCGGAGCGGTCTTCGCGGACAGCGCGAGGACATGCGGCCCCTCGGGCGCCGCGCGTCCGGTGTCCTCCTCGTCCTCCTCCGCGGGCGGCTCGGCCGGTGCCTCCTCCAGGACGACCGAGGAGATGGTGCCCGCGAAGCCGAAGGAGTTGACCACGCCGCGACGGGTCGGCGCCTTCCAGGGCCGCAGCGTCGTCGGCACGGTCACCGGGGCCGTGTCCCAAGGGATCTGCCGGGAGGGGGTGGTGAAGTTCAGATGCGGGAAGATGGTGGCTTCCCGGAGTTGGAGCGCGGTCTTGACGAGCCCGCCGATGCCCGCGGCGGCCTCCATGTGCCCCAGGTTGGTCTTGAGGGAGGCGACGGTCACGGGGGCGCCGGGGGAGTGCGACCGGCCGAACACGGAGCTGATGGCGCCCATTTCGATGGGGTCGCCGAGCGAGGTGCCCGTTCCGTGGGCCTCGACGTAGGAGATGTCGGAGGGGGTGAGCCCCGCGCTGTCGATCGCCCGGCGCATGACGCTCTCCTGGGCGGCCCCGTTGGGCACCATCAGCGCGCTGCTCTCACCGTCCTGGCCGACGGCGGAGCCCCGGACCACGGCGTAGACACGGTCGCCGTCCCGCCGGGCGTCGGAGAGCCGTTTCAGGGCGATCATCGCCCCGCCCTCACTGCGGCAGTAGCCGTCGGCGGAGTCGTCGAACGTCTTGCAGATCCCGTCGGGGGCGAGCATCTTCGACTGCGAGGCGATGATGTGCCCGCGCGGGCTGTGGATCGTGTTGACGCCACCGGCCAGTGCGATGCCGCACTCGCCCGAGCGAAGCGCCCGCGCCGCGAGGTGGACGGCGACCAGGGACGCGGAACAGGCGGTGTCCACGGTGATGCTGGGGCCGCGCCACCCGAGGAAGTAGGAGATGCGGCCGGAGACCGCGCTGTGCGCCATGCCGGTGCCGATGTAGCCGTTCAGTTCCGCCACGGGCAGCGCCATCATCTCGGCGGCGTAGTCCATGTTGCTGACGGCGACATAGACGGCGCCGTCACCGTGGCGCAGCCCGGTGGGGTCGATGCCCGCGTCCTCCAGGGCCTCCCAGGCGACCTCCAGGGCGAGCCGCTGCTGGGGGTCGATGTAGTCGGCCTCCTTCGGCGAGACGTTGTAGAACTTCGCGTCGAAGTGGTCCGGTCTGTCGAGGAATCCGCCCTGTGCGCACCGCATGGTGCCCTTGGCCTCGGGGTCGTCGGACGTCAGGCCCTCGGGGTCCCAGCGGTCGGTGGGTATCGGCCCCAGACCGGACCGTCCGGCACGCAGGAATTCGGTGAGTCCGTCCGGTGTGTCGTTGGCGCCGGGCAGCCGCAGCCCGATACCGACAATGGCGACAGGCTCGTCGTAGGTGGTGGGCAAGGCTCCTACCTCCGGTCGGCCGGACGGCCGGAGGGGCCGGGCGGCTGAGTGGGCTGCTGACGGGAGTACGGGGTCACGCGGGGGCCGCGACGGCCGGGCGCGGGTTCTTCAGGGCGAGGCGTACGGTGCCGTGGGAGGCCGTCTTCTCGTCCTCGCCGTACCGGCAGGTGGTGTGCAGGATCAGCAACCGGCCGTTCCCGCCGTCGCGTTGGACGACATCCACGATGTCGAGCTCACCCCAGAAGTGCCGGCCGCGCATGGCGCGGCGGAACGTGCTGCGGAAATCGACGATGAACATGTCGGGGAGCTGCCGCGTCCAGTAGTCCTCCATGGTCCAGTCGGCGAAGGCGCGGACCAGCCGCTCCTTGACCGCCTTGGCCATGATGAAATAGATCATCTGGTTGAAGCAGAGGTTGAACTCGACCGCGTTGAAGTGGCCGGTGTCGTCGATGTAGCAGGACTCCGGGATATGGAATCGGCCGCGCACGCCGACCTGTCCGCCTTGGTCCGCGGGGTCGCCCTTGGCCGTCACGACCGTCGAGGTCAGATACCGGCAGTGGGGTTTGTACACCCGCAGCGTTCGCTCCAGCAGGTCCTCGTCATGGCCGAACTGCACGTCGCCCCCTCAGCCGATGCCGGGATAGAAGTCGTACTCGTCGTGCACGGTCACCCGGAAGGAGACGGTCGGCTCCGGGTTCACCGTGTGCAGGGCCCGGTGGACCAGACTCCGGTTGTCCCACAGGAGCAGGTCGCCCTTCTCGAAGGTCTGGAGGTGGATGTTGTCGTGCGTGAACGTGGTGTCGGCCTGGCCGCACGCCGCGAACAGCTCGTCCAGCAGGCCCTGCCTGAGTTCGTCGCCGGCGGCGTCCTCCAGCCGGTAGGTGACGGCCTCGCTGATGTAGAGCACCTGCTCACCGGTGACCGGGTGGGTGAAGACGGTGGGGTGCGCGGCGGCCGGTGTGACCGACTCGATCTCGGCGAGGACCTCGGAGATCGGGCGGTAGACATCGGTGGGCCGGATCTTGAAGTAGCGGCGCACGCTGTTCAGACCGCGGCTGCCGCGGATCTCCGCCTTCAGTTCGGCGGGCAGGTTCTCGTAGGCCCGCGCCATGTCGATGAAATACGTGCCGCGGTGCCGCTGTGGCACGACTTGCGGGTATATCAGCGTCAGTCCGAAAGGGCGCGGCATGAACGAGTAGTCGTGGTGCCAGAATTTCCCGGTCTGCGGCACCCCGACCTGGGCCCCGTCCTCCTTCACGTTCGAGGAGACGAAGATTTCCTTGTGCTCGGGGTGGTGGTACATCGGCTGGTAATAGGTCTCCACCTCGCCGAGCCGCCTACCGAATTCCACGAACTGGGCAGGCGACAGACGCTGGTTGCGGAGGACCACGATCCGGTCGGTGTAGACGAGTTGTTTGAGTGCGGTCAGATCTTCCGCCGCAGCGGTCATGGCATCGAATTCGTCCACATGGACACCGATGCGTGCGTCTTCCTGCGGGATGGTGATCATGGGTAACCTGCTTGCCGGGTTCGGGATGTGAAATATGCCGGAAATCTAAGAGGCGCCTGTGCGGGACGACAGCCTCGGGCGCTCGGTTAGGGGGGTCCGCCGTCGGTATAGGGGGCGGAGAGGGGGGCGAGCCGGTGCACGAAGGCGGGAGCCGGTGCGATCCGGTGGTGAACCGGCCCGGCCGCGGTCGCCCGTTCCGGGCGGTGCCGGCCCGGGTGCCCGGGCGATGTGGTGCTTCCCCCGGACGCTGCTCGGGCCGGACCCCCGGTGTCCGGGTGATCCGGCCCGCGCCGAGCCGATCTCTACGGGCCCGCGGGCCCGTACGGTGCCGTCGAGCGACGCCGCGGTCCCCGCGGCGTCCTCTCAAGGGCCGTGTCGGTCACGCCGCGGTGGCGATTTCGAGCCGCTCGTCGTTGACGAGGATCGCCCGCTGCATCTCGCGCAGGGCCCGGCAGGGCTCCAGGCCCAGTTCCTCGTTGAGGATGTTCCGTGCGTGCTGGTAGACGCGCAGCGCGTCGGCCTGCCGCTCGGAGCGGCTGAGGGCGAGCATGAGCTGACGGTAGAACGCTTCCCGCAGGGGGTGTTCGGCCGTCAGCGAGTAGAGACGGCCCACCAGTTCGAGGTGGCGGCCGAGACTGAGCTGGGCCTCCACGAGCAGCTCGGTGCACTCCAGCCGGGTCTCGTGGGTCCAGGCGGTGAATCCCTCCAGGGCCGGTCCGCCGTGGAGCTCACCCAGCACGGGGCCCCGCCACAGGGCGAGCGCGCTCTCGAAGGAGGCCGAGGCGTCGGTGTACTGACTGGCCTTCATGGATTCGCGGCCCTGGTGCATCAGCGCCTGGAACTGGTGGACGTCGATCTCGTCGTCGCCGAGGTTCAGGATGTAGCCGGGAGGCTGGGTCAGGATGGGGCTCTCCGCCCGGTCGGGCCGGGTCAGGAACTTCCGCAGCTGCGAGATGTACACATGGATGCCGGCGGTGGCCCGGCGTGGTGGATTGGTGCCCCAGATCTCCGTGATCGCCTCGTCTATCGAAACGACCTGCTTCGCCCTGATGAGCAGCAGGGTGAGCAGGACCTGCATTTTCCTGGCGTTGATGAAGTAACTGCCGTTTTCGTCAGTCACTCGCAGTGGCCCAAGTATCTCGTACTTCATACGAGCCTCTTCCTGATTGATCGCTTCCTGAGATGACGGCGTCGGCCGAGTGCCGTGGGCGTCATCGCCCACGGCACTCGACCAACTCCCCCGTGTGTCTTCGCCCCAGGACAGTCGAGGCGGCGCACACCCCGGCTCCGTTTCGCACGGTGAGGGGGTGTGGCGAGAAGGACACTAGGAGACGGGAAGGCGCGCTCATAACCCCTACCCCCGCCCCTAGTCGGGCCCAAGGCCCCCTTAAGGATCGTGACTGTCCGTCAGCCTTGTTACGCGTATGTTTCAGGGTCCTGAACCCGTGCCGTGCCGGGGGCCGGGGGGTGCCCGGCACGGCACGGGGGACGGGTGCGGGGAAGGAGCGTGGGGCGGGGCCCGGAGCTCCGCCGGCCCGCCTCTCCCGGTGTCGGCTGCCCGGGGCGGGGTAACTCCGTTGATACGACTGGTAGTTGCCAGCACTCACACATTTCACAAATTCGCTGATGTTTGATATATGTTGAGAGTGATGAACTCCATTCATGTGTCGAACCTGGTGAAGACGTTTGGTCCGGTGCGAGCACTCGACGGGCTGGACCTGACAGTTGCCAGAGGGGAGGTGCACGGCCTCCTCGGCCCGAACGGCGCGGGCAAGTCCACGACGATCCGCATCCTGCTGGGTCTGCTGCGGGCCGACTCCGGCACCACCGAACTGCTTGAGGGCGACCCCTGGGCCGACGCGGTCGGACTGCACCGCAGACTCGCCTATGTGCCCGGAGACGTGAACCTCTGGCCGAACCTGTCGGGCGGTGAATCCATCGATCTGCTCGGCAAGTTGCGCGGCGGGATCGACAAGGGCCGCCGTGACGAGCTGCTGGAGCGGTTCAAGCTCGATCCGACGAAGAAGTTCCGCACCTACTCCAAGGGGAACCGCCAGAAGGTGGCCCTCGTCGCCGCGCTGGCCTCGGACGTCGAGCTGTTCATCTTCGACGAGCCCACCTCGGGCCTCGACCCGCTCATGGAGTCCGTCTTCCAGGAGAGCGTCCTGGAGATCAAGAACGCCGGGAAGACCGTCCTCCTCTCCAGTCACATCCTGGCCGAGGCCGAGGTGCTGTGCGACCGGGTGAGCATCATCCGCGACGGCCGCACCGTGGAGTCGGGCACCATGAGCGAGCTGCGCCACCTCACCCGGATGACCATCTCCGTACAGACCGAGCGTGAACTCGACGGCCTGGAGGGGCTGGCGGGCGTGCACGACCTCAAGAGCGACCACGACGGTGTGCACTTCGACGTCGACACCAGCCACCTCGACGCGGTGCTGCGCCACGTCACCCAGTACGGGGTCCGCTCCCTCACCAGTACGCCGCCCACCCTGGAAGAGCTCTTCCTGCGGCACTACGGCGACGAGCTGCCCGGTCAGAGGTCAGAGGTCGGAGCCAAGCTGTGAGCTTCACCGGAACGGGAAACCTGCTACGGCTCGCGCTGCGCCGCGACCGCATCCAACTGCCGGTGTGGATCGTCGCCCTGACGCTCGTCACGTCGTCGACGGTCTCCGGTGTCATCAGCCTGTACGCGAACGAACAGGAACGCGTCAGCGCCCAGCAGGCCGCGGCCGAGAACGCCGTCGCCCTGGTCTTCAACGGCCTGGTCTCCGGTACCAGCGAAGGCGCCACCGCGATGACGCAGGCGCTGCTGCTCGTCCTGGTCGCCGCCGCACTGATGAGCTCACTGGCCGTCGTACGGCACACCCGGCAGAACGAGGAGACCGGCCGGGCCGAGCTGATCGGCTCCTCCGTCGTCGGCCGGCACGCCGCCCTTACCGCCGCGCTCATCCTCGCCGTACTGGCCAACGTGGTGCTGGCGCTCGTCACCACCGTGACGCTGATCGGCAGCGGACTGTCGGCGGGCGGCTCCCTCGCCGCCGGCGCCGCCATCGGCGCGGTCGGCATCGCCTTCGCCGGTGTCGCCGCCGTGACCGCGCAGATCTGGGAGAGCTCACGCGCCGCGAACGGCGCCGCCGCCGCCTTCCTCGGACTCGCGTTCCTGCTGCGCGCGGTCGGCGACGCCGCCGGCACGCTCAGCGAGAACAGCACCCGCGTGTCGAGCTCCTGGCCGTCCTGGCTGTCGCCGATCGGCTGGGGCCAGCAGATCCGCCCCTACGACGACAACGCGTGGTGGGTGCTGATCCTGCCGCTCGCCGCCTTCGCCGGCCTGGTCGGCGCTGCCTTCGCGCTGACCAAGGTGCGGGACGTGGGCATGGGCCTGCGGGCCGTCAAGCTCGGTCCGCCGAGCGCCGCACCGTCCCTGCTCAGCCCGTTCGGCCTGGCCTGGCGGCTCCAGCGCGGTGCCCTGATCGGCTGGGCCGCGGGCGTCGTGATCATGGGCTTCTCCTTCGGAGCCGTCGGAGACGAGATCAACGACCTCGTCGGTGACAGCGACCGCACGGCCGAGATCGTCGAACAGTTGGGCGGCGCCGGCTCGCTGGTGGACTCCTATCTCTCGGCGACCGTCGGACTCCTGGGCCTGGCCATCGGTGCCTACGCGGTGCAGCTGCTCAACCGGATGCGCTCCGAGGAGACCACGGGCGGCCTCGAATCCCTGCTCTCCACCGCAGTCAGCCGGTACCAGTGGCTGATCAGCCAGATCGCCTGCGCCGTCATCGGCATAGTGCTCCTCACCCTGCTCAGCGGGCTGAGCGCCGGGCTCGGCTACGGCATCGCCGCCGGCGACATCGGTGGCGGGATCGGCGATCTCACCGCCGCCGCGCTGGTACGGCTGCCCGCCGTACTGGTCCTGGCCGGTGTCACCGTCGCCGTCTTCGGGATGCTGCCGCGGCTGTCGGTGGTACTGCCGTGGGCCGTCTTCGCGATCTGTCTGCTGATCGGTCAGGTGGGCGCCGCGCTGGACCTTCCGGAAGCGGTGCTGGACATCTCGCCGTACAGCCATGTCCCGCAGATGCCCTCCGCGGAGTTCGCCGCCGGGCCCGTACTGGTCCTGCTGGTCATCGCGGCCCTGCTCATGGCCGGTGGCGCCGCGCTCTTCCGGCGGCGCAACCTGAGCATCTGACCGCCCGGGTCGCACCGGAGGGCCGGACCGTCCACGGCGGTCCGGCCCTCCGGCGCGGGACGGCGGAGAGGGGTACCCCCCTCAAGGCATGGCGAACCGCGGCAGGGGGTACCCCTGTTCGGCAGTCACAGCGGGGGGAGGGGGAGGCGGCGGGCCGGGAACAACACGGCCGGGTTGAAAGGGAGTCGGCCTCGCGACTCCGGCGATACGCGCTCCCACCCCGGCGCACTCCGGAGTGGGAGAGGAGGACGCTACTTCTCCGTCACCCCGTGCCGGCCACTGGACTCCTGCCAGCGGCGCAGCATGTCAGCGACCTCGGTCCTGACGAACTCCATGAACCTGCGCGTCTCGTCCAGCCGCTGCGCACCCGAGGAGTCCGGGCCCAGCGCGTCGGAACCGGCCGCGAGCAGGTCTTCCATCTGAAGGAACGCCTCGTCCCTGCGGGCGAACATCTCGTACCAGCCCTCGTCGTGCAGGCGGTAGTTGTCGCGCCGCTGACCGGGCTCGCGGTCCTTGGAGATGAGCCCCACCTGCTGGAGGTACTGCACCGACTGCGAGACGGCGGCCAGGCTCACCTGAAGGGTGTCGGCGAGCTCACGGGAGGTCAGACGGCCCTTCTCGGAGATGAGCACCGCCACGAACACACGGGCGGCCATACGCGGGAACGCGAACGCGGACAGGCTCAACGCGAAACGCTCGACGAATTGGGCGACCGCCGCGTCCTGGGTCGCCTCGGTATCGGGCAAGGCCGGCATATTTCGTCCTCTCTTGTCGGTACCTCGTACCATAATCCACTATCTGCTAGAACTTCATGAATCCTTGAAAAGTATAGGTGATCCACTTTCGTTTAGGATCACTACCTTCGTCGGCCAAAGGTCTTGGTAAGAGAGCCTTTAGCCGAGGTACCGAGCATCTAGCGGACAGCCGGGCAGTCTCAGTCCTCGCCTGCCTGGGCCACGTGGATGGTCGATGGGAGTGCCGACGATGTCGGTTGCCGGGCAGGAATCCCACCAGGACGCGGACCGGGACGGCAGCGCCTTCGCGGATCCCGCGGCGAACCGACGGCCCATCGCCGTCGTCGGCATGGCCTGCCGGCTGCCCGGGGCGGGCGGACCGGACGACTTCTGGGACCTGCTGCGAGACGGCCGGGACGCCGTCGGCCCCGCCCCCGAAGGCCGCTGGCCCGAAGGATCGCTCACCCCCCAGGCACTCGTGGACGCCGGCCTGATCGGCACCGCACGCGCCGGATACCTGCCCCGCGTCGACGAGTTCGACCCCGCCTTCTTCGGTATCCCCCCGAAGGAAGCCGCCGCCGTCGACCCGCACCAGCGGCTCGTACTCGAACTCACCTGGGAAGCCCTCGAAGAGGCCGGTATCGTCCCCGCCACCCTCGACGGAGCCCCCGTCGGCGTCTTCGTCGGCGCCATGGAGGACGGCTACGCGGCCGTCACCCGCGAGCACGGCCCCGACGGCATCGGCAGGCACACCGCCACCGGCCTCAACCGCGGAGTCATCGCCAACCGCGTCTCCTACACCCTGGGACTGCGCGGCCCCAGCCTGACCGTCGACACCGCCCAGTCCTCCTCACTGGTCGCCGTCCACCTCGCCTGCGAGAGCCTGCTGCGCGGCGAATCCGACGTCGCCCTGGCCGGCGGCGTGAACCTCGCCCTGGCCGGCGAGGGCTTCCTCACCGCCGCCCGCTTCGGCGCCCTCTCGCCGACCGGCGCCTGCCGCACCTTCGACGCCGCGGCCGACGGCTACGTCAGGGGCGAGGGCGGCGTCGTCCTCGTACTCAAGCCGCTCGACCGCGCGCTCGCCGACGGCGACACCGTGCACTGCCTCATCAGCTCCAGCGCCATGAACAACGACGGCAGCACCCGGGCGCTCACCCAGCCCAGCCCCGACGCCCAGCAGCAGGTACTCGACGCCGCCTACCGGCGGGCGGGCCTCACGGCGGCGGACGTCCAGTACGTCGAACTGCACGGCACCGGAACCCGGCTCGGCGACCCCGTCGAGGCCGCGGCCCTCGGCGCCTTCGCCGGACCCCGGCGCGACTCCGGGGACCCGCTGCTCGTCGGCTCCGTCAAGACCAACGTCGGCCACCTCGAAGGCGCGGCCGGCATCACCGGCCTCCTCAAGACCATCCTCGCCGTACGTCACCGGCAACTCCCCGCCAGCCTCCACTTCACCGAGGCCAACCCGCGGATCCCCCTCGGCGAACTGCGCCTGGAGCTCGTACGGGAGACACGCCACTGGCCCCACCCGGACCGGCAACTGACCGCCGGTGTCAGCTCCTTCGGCATGGGCGGCACCAACTGCCACGTGGTGCTGCGCGAGTACGCCGCCGACACCACGGCCGCCGCCTCCGAGAACACCGCGCCGGACGCACGGACCCCCGCCCCCCTGCCCTACGTCCTGTCGGCCCGCAGCGAGCCCGCCCTGCGGGACCAGGCCACCCGACTGGCCGACTTCCTCACCGAACAGCCCTCGCACCGCCTCACCGACGTCGCGCACTCCCTCGCCGTACACCGCTCCGCCTTCGAACAGCGCGCCGTCCTCTTCGCCCCCGACCGCGCGACACTCATCACCCACCTCACCGAACTCGCCGGGGGAAACACCCCCGCCGGAGCCGCACGCGGCACCTCCCTCCGGGGCGGCACCGCCTTCCTCTTCGCCGGACAGGGCAGCCAGCGACCCGGCATGGGGCTCCAACTGGCCGACGCACACCCCGCGTTCCGCGCCGCCTTCGACTCCGTCTGCGATGAGTTCGACCAGCACCTCGAAGTCCCCCTGCGCCGCGTCATCGCCGCGCCCGAGGGCACCCCGGAAGCCGCGCTGCTCCACCGGACCGCCTACACCCAGCCGGCCCTCTTCGCCTACGAGACCGCCGCCTTCCGGCTCCTGGAGAGCTGGGGAGTACGGCCCGACTACCTCCTCGGCCACTCGATCGGTGAAATCGCCGCCGCCCACACCGCCGGTGTGCTGTCCCTCACCGACGCCTGCACGCTCGTCGCCGCCCGCGCACGGCTGATGCAGGAACTCCCCGCCGGCGGAGCCATGGTGGCGATCGAGGCCACCGAAGCGGAACTGGCCGCCGAACCCGAACTGGCCACCGGACCCGGACTGGCCGCCGGACCGGGACCGGAGGCCGCGGGGGAGACCGGTCGCGTCGGCATCGCGGCCGTCAACGGCCCCAGCGCCACCGTCATCGCCGGGGACGAGGAGCCCGTACTCGCCGTCGCGGCACGCTGGCACGCCAAGGGCCGCCGAACAAAACAGCTCCGGGTCAGCCACGCCTTCCACTCCGCCCGCATGGACGGCATGCTCGACGCGTTCCGCGAGGTCGCCGAAGCGCTCACCTACCACGCCCCGCGCATCCCCGTCGTCTCCAACCTCACCGGACAGCTCGCCGAGCCCGACGAACTCCGCAGCGCCGACTACTGGGTACGGCACGCGCGCCACGCGGTGCGCTTCGCCGACGGCGTCGAGCACCTGCGGGCGGCCGACGTCACCACCTTCGTCGAACTCGGCCCCGACAACACCCTCACCACGATGGCGCGTGGCTGTGTCGACGAACCGGAACTGGCCTTCGTCCCCCTGAGCCGCCGGGGCGGCGGTTCCGAGGCGGACGAGATACTGGCCGCCGTCGCCACGGCGTACACGCACGGCGTCCCGGTCGACTGGAGCGACGCGCTCCTGCCCACAGGAGCGGGCCGGGTGCCGCTGCCCACCTACCCCTTCCAGCGACGCAGTCACTGGCTGGCACCCCGGCCGTCCGCCGGCTCGGTCGTGCGGGAGCTCTCCGACATCCGTGAACCCGGCGACGCCCGGGAACTCACCGACCCGCGTGAACTCGGCGGCGGAGCAGCGGCGTTCACGGACGAGACCGGCGCGTCATCACCGGACGGCCCGGCCCGGCCCCTGGCGGAATCATGGCGGGACCGGCTCAGCGGCCGGGACGCCCACGACGGCCGGCGCCTCGTCCTCGACCTGATCCGCACCGAGGCCGCCGCGCTGCTGGGCCACGACTCCCCGGACGCCGTCGAGGAACGCCTGCCCTTCCGTGACCTCGGCTTCGACTCGCAGGGCTCCGTCGAACTGCGCCACCGGCTGACGCTGACCACCGGCCTCACCCTGCCCTCGTCCCTGTTGTTCGACCACCCCACCCCCCTACGCCTGGCCGCCGCCCTCCGCGACCAACTCGTCGGCGAAACAGCCCACTCGGCGCCGATCGCGTCGACCGGATCCACCGACGAACCGCTCGCGATCGTGGGCATGGCCTGCCGCTACCCGGGCGGCGGCGACTCACCGGAGGCGCTGTGGCGACTGGTGGCCGAGGGCCGCGACGTCATCGGCCCGTTCCCCGGCGACCGGGGCTGGGACCTCGACGCCCTCTACCAGCCCGACTCCGAGAGCGCGCGGAACGGCACGTCGTACGTCCGCGACGGAGGCTTCCTCCACGAGGCAGCCGAATTCGACGCCGCGCTCTTCGGTATCTCGCCGCGCGAGGCGCTGGCCATGGACCCCCAGCAGCGCCTGGTGCTGGAGACGGCGTGGGAAGCCTTCGAACGGGCCGGTGTCGACCCGCAGTCGCTGCGCGGCAGCACGACAGGTGTGTTCGTGGGAGGCACCTTCCAGGAGTACGGGCCACGGCTGAGCGAGCAGGGCGACGGGGTGGCGGGGCACCTGCTGACAGGCAGTGCCCCGAGTGTCGCTTCGGGTCGGGTGTCGTACGCGTTCGGGCTTGAGGGTCC
The DNA here is from genome assembly GCF_055583685.1 of Streptomyces sp. NPDC104581. NCBI lineage: Bacteria > Bacillati > Actinomycetota > Actinomycetes > Kitasatosporales > Streptomycetaceae > Streptomyces > Streptomyces sp. NPDC104581. The sequence continues at coordinate 14,411 of NZ_JBVJNN010000011.1, read as the reverse complement.
TGCGGTGACGGTGGACACGGCGTGTTCGTCGTCGCTGGTGGCGCTGCATCTGGCGTGCCAGTCGCTGCGGAGCGGTGAGTCGTCGCTCGCGCTGGCCGGTGGTGTGACGGTGATGGCGAGTCCGAGCATGTTCGTGGAGTTCAGCCGGCAGCGTGGGCTGGCGCCGGACGGCCGGTGCAAGCCGTTCGCGGCGGGCGCGGACGGTACGGGCTGGTCGGAGGGTGTGGGGCTGCTGCTGGTGGAGCGGTTGTCGGATGCGGTACGCAACGGGCACGAGGTGCTCGCGGTGGTGCGGGGTTCGGCGGTCAATCAGGACGGTGCGTCGAACGGGCTCACGGCTCCGAACGGTCCGTCGCAGCAGCGGGTGATCCGCCAGGCGCTCGCCAACGCGGGGCTCTCGGCGGCGGACGTCCAGGCCGTGGAGGCGCACGGCACCGGCACCGCACTCGGCGACCCGATCGAAGCGCAGGCCATCCTCACTACTTACGGTCAGGGGCGGCCGGAGGGCGCTCCGTTGTGGTTGGGGTCGTTGAAGTCGAACCTTGGGCACACGCAGGCGGCTGCCGGTGTGGGTGGTGTGATCAAGATGGTGATGGCGATGCGGGCGGGTGTACTCCCGCGGAGCCTTCATGTGGATGAGCCGACGCCGCATGTGGACTGGTCGGCGGGAGCGGTTGAGCTTCTGACGGAGAACACTCCGTGGGTGGTCGGGGAGGACCGGCTGAGGCGGGCCGGTGTGTCCTCGTTCGGGATCAGTGGCACGAACGCGCATGTGGTGCTGGAGCAGGCCCCGGCCGTTGATCCGGTCGAGCCGGTCGAGTCTGCGGCAGGGTCGGAGGGGACTGCGGGTGTGGTGGTGTGGCCGGTGTCCGGTCATACGGCCGAGGCGTTGGCCGGGCAGGCTTCGCGGCTGCATTCCTGGCTGGAGGACCACCCCGACACCGACCTCCCCGCCGTCGCGAACGCCCTCACCGCCACCCGCGCGACGCTTGATCACCGGGCCGTCGTGTTCGGCACCCGGCGCGGGGAGCTGACCGACGCGCTGGCCGCCGTCGCGGCCGGGACCCCGACCGCGCAGGGTGTGACCGGCAGGTACCAGGCGGGCAAGCTCGCCGTCCTGTTCACCGGCCAAGGGTCCCAGTACCCGGGCATGGGACACGACCTCTACACCACCCACCCCGTCTTCCGCGACGCGCTCGACGAGGTCTGCGCAGCTCTGGACCCGCACCTTCCGGCACCACTCCAGACGGTGATGTTCGCCGAGCCGGGGTCGCCGGAAGCGGACCTCCTGCATGACACCACCTACACCCAACCGGCCCTGTTCGCGCTGGAGACGGCTCTCTACCGGCTGGTGGAGTCCTACGGGGTGCGGCCCGACGCGCTGGCGGGGCATTCGATCGGTGAACTCACCGCCGCCCACATCGCCGGCGTGTTCACCCTCACCGACGCCGCCACCCTCGTCACAACACGCGCCCGCCTCATGGGAGAACTCCCCCCCGGGCAGGGCACCATGCTCACCCTCCACACCACCCCCGACCAGATCACCCCCCTCCTCGAAGGCACCGGGCTGGAGATCGCCGCCCACAACTCACCCACCAACACCGTCATCTCCGGAACCGTGGCCGAGATCGAGGCACTCAACACCCGCGCCAGTGAAGCCGGAATCCGCACCCGCGCCCTGAACGTCAGCCACGCCTTCCACTCCGCCCACATGGACCCCGCCCTCGACACCTTCCACGCCACATTCACCACCCTCACCCCCCAGCCCCCGACCCTGCCGGTCATCTCCAACCGCACCGCACTCCCCCTCACCCCCGAACAAGCCACCTCACCCGACTACTGGACCGAACAACTCCGCCACGCCGTCAACTACCACGGCATCACCGAACACCTGCACGCCACCGGCACCACCACGTATCTCGAACTCGGCCCCGACACCACCCTCACCACCCTCACCACCCAGACCCTCCCCGACACCACCGCCATCGGGACCCTGCACCCCAAACACCCCCACCAGCACACCCTCCACACCGCCCTCGCCACACTCCACACCCACCACACCCCCCTCACCTGGCCCACCACCCCCACCACCTCCCGTCACCACCCCACCCTCCCCACCTACGCCTTCCAACACCACCACTACTGGCTCAACGCCCCCAAGAACAGCAGCGCTTCGGGGCAGGTCACTGACGCCGAGGAGGCGCAGTTCTGGCAGGCGATCGAGCAAGGTGATCTCGATGCCCTGGCCACCACACTCCGGCTCCCGGCCGCCACGGGCACCGACTCGGACTCGGACTCGGCAAAGGCGGCGCTGACGGCGCTCTCGCCCGTGCTCCCGATGCTGTCTTCGTGGCGCAAGCAGCACACGGAGCGTTCCGCGGTGAGCAACTCCCGCTACCAACTGGGCTGGACGCCGGTCAACACCCCGTCCTCCGCCGCGCTCTCCGGTCGATGGCTCGTCGTCTCCGCCGACGAGTCCGGGTCCGGAGAAGCCGGGAAGCACGGAGAACAGGGACCGTCCGCGGACTGGGTCGCCTGGTGCACCGCGGCCCTGCGCCGCGCCGGTGCGGAGGTCGTGGAGCTGAGGACGGACGGCCCCGCCACCGATCGCGCCGACTTCGTCAAGGCGCTCGGGAATCTGCCCGGCGACGACGAACACCCGCCGGCCGGTGTGCTGTCCCTGCTCGCACTCACCGACACGGACGGGACCGGATACGCGTCGTTGTCAGCCTCGACCGCGCTGATCCAGGCGCTCGGCGACGCGGGGTGGCAGGCACCGATGTGGAGTCTCACCAGCGGCGCCGTCTCCACCGGGCTCTCAGCACCCGTCACACACCCCGCCCAGGCCCATGTCTGGGGTCTGGGGAGGGTGGCCGCTGCCGAACACCCCGAGCGCTGGGGTGGGTTGGTGGATGTCGTCGGTGAGCTGGACGAGCGAAGTGGTGGGCTGCTGGCCGCCACGCTGGCCGGCAACGGCGGGGAGGACCAGGTCGCGATCCGGCCGGGCGGCGTCTTCGGGTGCCGGCTACGGCCCGCGTCGGGCGGCCGACCGCCGCGCCGTGACTGGCGCCCGGCCGGCACCGTACTGGTCACGGGCGGAACCGGTGCGCTGGGAGCCCATGTCGCCCGCTGGCTCGCCGACAAGGGAGCGGCGCATCTGCTCCTCACCAGCCGCCGGGGCGAGTCCGCACCCGGGGCCGCGCAACTGCGCGCGGAGCTGGCGGAGTTGGGCGCCACGGTCACCATGGCGCGCTGTGACGTGGCCGACCGGGACCAGCTGGCTGCCGTACTGGCGGCCGTGCCGGCGGAGCAGCCGCTGACCGCTGTCGTACACACGGCCGGGGTGCTGGACGACGGCGTGCTCGACGCGCTCACTCCGGAGAGGCTGGGTCGCGTACTGCGGCCCAAGACGGACGCCGTGCTGAATCTGCACGAACTGACCAAGGACCTCGACCTGTCCGCCTTCGTACTCTTCTCCTCGATCGCCGGGGTACTGGGCAGCATGGGGCAGGCCAACTACGCCGCCGCCAATGCCCACTTGGATGCGTTCAGCGAGTACCGACGCGCCGCCGGGCTGCCCACCACCTCGATCGCCTGGGGCCCTTGGAGCGGCGACGGCATGGCGGCCGACGAGGCGGTCGACCGCAACATACGCACCACCGGCGTACGGCCGCTGGCCCCGGATGTCGCGCTCGCGGCGTTGCAGGAGGCTCTCGACCGGGACGAGACGCGGCTGGTAGTCGCCGACATCGAATGGCAGCTCGTCGCGGCCTCCGCCGCCGACGCCGCCCGCCGGGACCAACTGCTCGGCGAGTTTCCGGAAGTACGAGCGGTGTGGCAGTCGGCCGATCAGGTCGCAGCCGACGGCCTGCTGGCCGCCACCGCTCTCCGGGAGAAGCTCCAGGGCGCGGGGTCGAAGGCCGAACGCGAGCAGGTGGTACTGGAGTTGGTGCAGACCCGGCTCGCGACGGTGCTCGGTCATGGCTCGGCCGATCTCGTCGAGGGCGACAAGGCGTTCCGCGAAGTGGGCCTCGACTCGCTGGGCAGCATCAAGCTCCGCAACGCCGTCAACGCGGCCACCGGGCTGAATGTGTCGGCCACCCTGCTCTACGACTACCCCACTCCTCTCGCTCTCTCGCAGTACCTCCTGACCGAGATCACCGAGGAGGACGCCGTCACCGAGGCGACGCTGCTGGCGGAGCTGGAGCGGCTCGACGGCGCCCTGCGGTCCCTCTCTCTGGCGGACAGCGGTCGGCGGAGGGTCGCCGGCCGGCTGCAAGTCCTGCTCTCCAAGTGGGGGGACGGCCCAGACCAGACCGATGAAGACAGTTCACACCAGGATCTCGACGCGGTGACCGCGGAAGAGCTCTTCGACCTGATCAGCGACGAGTTCGGGAAGTCGTGATGGCGACCAGAAGCGGACCGGACGCACGCATGACCTTCCCCGACGACTCAAGGAGCTTGCGCTAATGGAGAACGAGAAGAAGCTTCTCGACCACCTCAAGTGGGTCACCGCCGAGTTGCGGCAGGCCCGCCAGCGGGTGCGCCAGCTCGAAACGGACGGTGACGAACCCATCGCCATCGTGGGTATGTCATGCCGTCTCCCGGGTGATGTGTCGTCGCCGGAGGATCTGTGGGAGCTGGTCTCCAACGGGACCGACGCCATCTCGGAGTTCCCCACCGACCGCGGCTGGGACACCGACTCGCTCTACCACCCCGACCCCGACAATCCGGGTACCAGCTACTCGCGGCACGGCGGATTCCTGCACGACGCGGCCCAGTTCGACCCCGAGTTCTTCGGCATCTCGCCGCGCGAGGCGACGGCGATGGACCCGCAGCAGCGGTTGCTGCTGGAGACGTCCTGGGAGGCGTTCGAGCGGGCCGGTATCGATCCGACGGCGGAGCGCGGCCACCAGGTCGGGGTATTCGCAGGCGTCGAGGACCAGGACTACATCAGCCGTCTGCACTCCGTGCCGGAGGAGTACGAGGGGTACATCGGGACGGGCGCCTCGATGAGCGTCGCTTCCGGTCGTGTCTCCTACACCTTCGGATTCGAGGGTCCGGCGGTGACGGTGGACACGGCGTGTTCGTCGTCGCTGGTGGCGCTGCACCTGGCATGCGAGTCGCTGCGCAAGGGCGAGTCGTCGCTCGCCCTGGCCGGCGGTGTGACCGTGATGGCCACGCCTGCCTGTTTCGTGATCTTCAGCAGGCAGCGGGCCATGTCCGCGGACGGCCGGTGCAAGCCGTTCGCGGCCGGTGCGGACGGCACCGGCTGGAGCGAAGGCGCGAGCATGCTCCTCCTGGAGCGGCTGTCGGACGCCAAGCGCAACGGGCACCAGGTGCTCGCGGTGGTGCGGGGTTCGGCGGTCAACCAGGACGGTGCGTCGAACGGGCTCACGGCTCCGAACGGGCCCGCCCAGCGCAAGGCGATCGAGCAGGCCGTCGTCAACGCCCGCCTTTCGGTCTCGGACGTGGACGCGGTGGAGGCGCACGGGACGGGTACGACGCTCGGCGACCCGATCGAGGCGCAGGCGTTGCTGGACACCTACGGCAAGAACCGCACCGCCGAGCAGCCGTTGAGGCTCGGATCGCTGAAGTCCAACATCGGGCACACGCGCGCCGCGTCCGGGGTCGCAGGTGTGATCAAGATGGTCATGGCGATGCGGGAGGGCGTGCTTCCTCGCACCCTGCACGTGGATGAGCCGACACCGCATGTGGACTGGTCGGCGGGGGCCGTTGAGCTGCTCAGGGAGAACACTCCGTGGGCGGTGGGGGAGGACCGGCCGAGGCGGGCCGGTGTGTCCTCGTTCGGTATGAGCGGGACGAACGCGCACGTCATCCTGGAACAGGCGCCTGTTACCGAACCGGCCGAGACCGTGGTGACGGATGACCCGCCGGGTGTGGTGGTGTGGCCGGTCTCCGGTCACACCGCTGACGCGCTGGCCGCGCAGGCTTCCCGCTTGCACGCACACCTGACCGCGCATCCGGAGATCACGGCCGGGCAGGTGGCGCATGCACTGACCACAACCCGCGCGGCCCTCAGCCACCGGGGCGCGGTCGTCGCGACCGAGTACGCGGACCTGATGGAGGGCCTCGCCGCACTTGGTACGGACACCCCCAGCGCACATGTCGTCAGCGGGGTGACACGGCCGCAGGGCAAGACCGTGTTCGTCTTCCCCGGACAGGGCGCCCAATGGCCCCTCATGACCGCCGACCTCCTCTCGACGGAACCCGTCTACGCCCAGTCCATCGACGACTGCGCCCAGGCGCTCGCACCGCACATCGACTGGTCACTGCACGAAGTCCTGAACGACCCCACCGGTGAACTCCTGGAACGCGTGGACGTCGTCCAGCCCGCCCTCTTCGCCGTCATGGTGTCGCTGGCCCGGCTGTGGGAACACCACGGCACCCGTGCGGACGCGGTCATCGGTCACTCACAGGGCGAGATCGCCGCCGCGCACATCGCCGGCGCCCTGACCCTGGACGACGCCGCGAAGATCGTCGCCCTGCGGAGCAAAGCCCTCACCTCGCTCACCGGGCGGGGCACTATGGCCTCGGTCACCCTGCCCCACGAAGTCGTCGCCGAACAGATCGCCGGGTACGGGAGTCTGTCGGTCGCGGTCATCAACTCTCCGACGCACACGGTGATCTCGGGCACGACCGAGGACATCCACACCTACCTCGGCCACTGCCAGGAAAACGGCGTGCAGACCAGGCTGCTTCCGGTCGACTACGCCTCCCACAGCCCCCACGTCGAAGCACTCAAATCAGAACTGCTGACCGTCCTGGCGGACATCACCCCCCAGGCCGCGAGCGTCCCGTTCCACTCCACCACCCACCCCACCGACCAGCCCACCGACACCACCACCCTGACCCACACCTACTGGTACGACAACCTCCGCCAACCCGTCCACTTCCACACCACCCTCACCCACCTCAACAACACCGGCCACACCACCTACATCGAAACAAGCCCCCACCCCACCCTCACCACCCCCATCAATCAAACCAACGAAGACACCACCGACACCAACACCACCCCCCTCACCGTCACCGGAACCCTCCGACGCCACCAGCACGGACCCACCCAATTCCGCCTCGCCCAAGCCACCCTCCACACCCACAACACCCCCACCACCTGGCCCACCCCCACCACCCAACCCACCACCCTCCCCACCTACGCCTTCCAACACCACCACTACTGGCTCAACGACACACCCACTCAAGCAAACCTCACCACCGCCGGACTCACCCCCGCCAACCACCCACTCCTCGGCGCAGCGATACAACTCGCCGACAGCACCACCCACACGACTGTCTTCACCGGCACACTCAACCAGCACACCCACCCTTGGCTCAGCGATCACGCCGTCGCCGGCACCGTCCTCCTGCCCGGCACCGCCTACATCGACCTCGCACTCCACGCCGGACACCACACCAACCACCCCCACCTCACCGAACTCACCCTCCAAACCCCCCTCACCATCCCGGAGCAAGCGACCGTCCAACTCCAGGTGACGGTGGGGCCCATCGACGAGGGGGGCCTCCGTACGCTGTTCGTCCACTCGCGGCGTACCGACGACGAGCCCTGGACCACGCACGCCGAGGGGACGCTCTCGGCTCACTCGCCGGTGCCCTCGGCCGTCGATGCCCTCACCTCCTGGCCGCCCGCCAACACCACGGCGCTCAGTACCGACAGCCTCTACGACGACCTCGCCGCCCACGGCTACGGCTACGGCCCCGCCTTCCAAGGACTCACCGCCGCCTGGCGCGACGGCGACAACCTCTACGCCGAGATCGAACTCGACCCCGACACCGACGTCACCGGCTACGGCATCCACCCCGCACTCCTCGACGCCGCACTCCACACCCTCGCGCTGGAGGGCGCCGAGACCGGAGAGGTGCTGCTTCCCTTCTCCTGGACGTCCGTTGAGCTGCACGCCACCGGTGCGACAGCACTTCGGGTGCGAGTCGCCCGCAGTACTCCGTCGACGGTCGAGCTGACGCTCGCCGACCCCACCGGCGAGATCGTCGCCAGGGTCGGCGGACTCACGCTGCGGGCGATCGACCCGGCGCAGCTCAAGGCTTCCGGTACGGCGGCTCGCCCGCACGGTTCGCTGTTCTCGGTCGAGTGGACACCGGTCCCGGCCGTCGACGCCGCCGCGGCCCAGGATTCTGCCCGGGACTGGAGTGTCGTACCGGTCGGGGTCCCCCTGGAGTCGCTTGGCGACCTGCCCGTCCATGCGGCTCTCGATCCGGTGGACCGTGAGCTGTCGCTTCCCGAGCAGGTCCAGGCCGCGGGTGAACAGGCCCTCGACCTTCTTCAGCGCTGGCTCGCCGACCCCGCCAATGCCCGTCGCCATCTGGTCGTCCTCACCCACGGCGCCGTCACGGCCCAACCCGGCGAACGTCTGACCGACCTCGTTCACGCGCCGGTCTGGGGCCTGGTCCGCAGCGCCCAGAGCGAGAACCCCGACCGCATCACCCTCATCGACACCGACAACTACCCCGACAGCACCCGGCAGCTCGTCGCGGCCGTCCACACCGCCACCACCACCGACGAACCCCAACTCGCCCTCCGCAACGGCAACATCCTCACTCCCCGCCTCTCCCCCTTCCCCACGGCGGAACGGTTCCCGGAACCGCACGACGGTCTGCGCAGGCGGCTCGGCGTGACGGGGAAGGGGACGCTGGACGACCTGGGACTGGTCGAGTTCCCGGCGGCGGACGCGCCGCTCGGCTCGGGGCAGATCCGTATACGGCTGCACGCGGCCGGGCTCAACTTCCGGGACGTGGCGGTCGCGCTGGGCGTCGTGGACGACGCACGCGCGCTCGGTGGTGAGGGTGCGGGCGTGGTCCTCGAAGTGGGGCCGGACGTCAGCCACCTCGCGGTGGGCGACCGGGTGGTGGGTCTGATCGACGGTACGGGGCCCGTCACCGTGGCCGACGCACGGATGGTCACGACCGTACCGAGCGGTTGGAGCTTCGCCGAGGCGGCGACTCTGCCGATCGTCTTCCTCACCGCGTATCTGGGGCTCGTCGATCTGGCAAAGATCCGGCCCGGGGAGAAGCTGCTGGTGCACGCGGGTGCGGGCGGCGTCGGCATGGCCACGCTCCAGCTCGCCCGCCACTGGGGTGTCGAGGTGTTCGCCACGGCCGGCCCCGGCAAGCAGCACGTGCTGCGCGCCCATGGTCTGGACGACGCCCACATCGCCTCGTCGCGCACGCTGGACTTCGAGGAGCACTTCCGCACGGCGCTCGGTGATGCCGGAGCGGATGTCGTCCTGAACTCGCTCGCCGGGGACTTCGTGGACGCGTCTCTGCGGCTGCTCGGGGACGGCGGCCGTTTCATGGAGATGGGGAAGACCGACATCCGCGACGCGGCGTCGGTCCGCGGGGACCATCCGGACGTCGCGTACCGTGCCTTCGACCTCGGTGAGGCGACGCCCGAGCGCGTGCGGGAGATTCTCGCCGAGCTGCGCGAGCTGTGTGAAGCGGGGACTCTGCGACCGCTCCCGGTGACGGCGTGGGACTTCCACGACGCGCGGACGGCGATGAGGTACTTCAGCCAGGCCCGGCACATCGGCAAGGTGGTTCTCACCCTGCCGACCGGGTTCTCCCCGGACGGCACGGTGCTGATCACCGGCGGCACCGGCGTACTCGGCGGACATGTCGCCAGGCATCTGGTCACGGACCACGGAGTGCGCGACCTGCTGCTCATCAGCCGGTCGGGGCCGGATGCGCCCGGAGCGGCGGAGCTTCACGAGGAACTGGCCGGGCTCGGAGCACGGGTACGTATCGCCGCGTGCGACGCGGCCGACCGCCAGCAGCTCGCCGAACTGCTGGAGACCGTGCCCGCCGAGCACCCGCTCAGCGCCGTCATCCACGCGGCCGGCGCACTGGACGACACCACGGTCACGAACCTCACCCCCGAGCGACTGCGGAGCGTACTGCGTCCGAAGGTGGACGCGGCCTGGAACCTGCACGAGCTGACGGCGGGTTCCGACCTGGACGCCTTCGTCCTCTTCTCGTCGGCCGCCGGCGTACTCGGCGCGCCAGGACAGGCCAACTACGCGTCCGCCAACGCCTTCCTCGACGCGCTCGCCGCCCACCGGCGGCACCAGGGTCTGCCCACCGTCTCCCTCGCCTGGGGCTTCTGGGCCGAGGCCACCGGTCTGACCCAGCACATCGACGCCGACGGACTCGCCCGCATGGAACGCGGCGGAGTGATCCCGCTCAGCACGGAACTCGGCATACGGCTGTTCGACGAAGGTCTGCTCAGCGGTCAGCCGATGCTGGTCTCCGCCGCCGTGCAGACGGCCAGGCTCACCGAGCCCGTGCCCGCGCTGCTCCGCGGTCTGATACGTGCCGGCACACGGCGCGCCGCCGCGAGCGGCAGCGCGGACAGCGGCTCCGGACTGGCGGGACAGCTGGCACGTCTCGGCGGAAGTGACCGCCGTCAACGGCTGCTGGACGTGGTGACCGCTCACGCGGCAGCCGTACTGGGACACAACAGCGGTACGGCGGTCGATGCCGCGCGCCCCTTCAAGGAGCTGGGTTTCGACTCGCTGACCGCCGTCGAACTGCGCAACCGCGTCGGCGGGGCGACAGGTCTGGCTCTCCCGGCCACCCTGATCTTCGACTATCCGACGCCCGGGCTGCTGGCGGATTTCCTGCTCACCCAGCTCATGGGTACCGAGTCGGCGGACGCGGCACGTCCCGTGTCGCCGAGCGGCACCGTGGTGGAGGACGAGCCGATCGCGATCGTCGGCATGGCGTGCCGCTTCCCGGGCGGGGTGACCTCGCCGGAGGACCTCTGGCGTCTGCTCGAAGAGGGGCGCGACGGGATCGGCGAGTTCCCGACCGACCGCGGCTGGGACACCGAGGGGCTTTACGACCCGGACCCGACCCGTCCCGGAACCTCGTACGTACGGCAGGGCGGATTCCTCTACGACGCCGCCGAGTTCGACCATGACTTCTTCCGGATCAGTCCGCGTGAGGCGACGGCGACGGATCCGCAGCAGCGGCTGCTGCTGGAGACGGCGTGGGAGACCTTCGAGGGCGCCGGCATCGATCCGACGACGCTCCACGGAAGCGCGACCGGTGTCTTCACCGGGCTGGTCAACCAGGACTATCTGACCCGTCTCTCCTCCGTGCCCGAGGAGTACGAGGGCTTCATGGGTACGGGCACGCTCGGCAGCATCGCGTCGGGGCGCATCGCCTACACGCTGGGCCTGGAGGGTCCGGCGGTGACCGTGGACACGGCGTGTTCGTCGTCGCTGGTGGCGCTGCACATGGCGGCCCAGTCGCTGCGGAACGGCGAGTGCGACCTCGCGCTGGCCGGCGGCGTGACCGTGATGCCGACACCGCACGCGTTCGTCGTCTTCAGCCGGCAGCGTGGACTGGCGCCGGACGGCCGGTGCAAGCCGTTCGCGGCCGGTGCGGACGGTACGGGCTGGTCCGAGGGTGTCGGGCTGGTGTTGGTGGAGCGGTTGTCGGACGCCAAGCGCAACGGGCACCAGGTGCTCGCGGTGGTCAAGGGTTCGGCGATCAACCAGGACGGTGCGTCCAACGGGCTCACGGCACCGAACGGGCCGTCGCAGCAGCGGGTGATCCGCCAGGCGCTCGCGAACGCGGGTCTGTCGGCGGCGGACGTCCAGGCCGTGGAGGCACATGGCACGGGTACGACGCTGGGTGACCCGATCGAGGCACAGGCTCTGCTCGCGACGTACGGTCAGGACCGGCCGGAGGGCGCCCCGCTGTGGCTGGGATCGCTGAAGTCGAACCTTGGACACACGCAGGCGGCTGCCGGTGTGGGCGGTGTGATCAAGATGGTGTTGGCGATGCGGGAAGGGGTACTTCCTCGCACCCTGCACGTGGACGAGCCGTCATCACACATCGACTGGTCGGCGGGGGCAGTTGAGCTTCTGACGGAGAACACTCCGTGGGCGGTCGGGGAGGATCGGCCGAGGCGGGCCGGTGTGTCCTCGTTCGGCATGAGCGGGACGAACGCGCACGTCATCCTGGAACAGGCGCCTGTTGCCGAACCGGCCGAGACCGTGGTGACGGATGACCCGCCGGGTGTGGTGGTGTGGCCGGTCTCCGGTCACACCGCTGACGCGCTGGCCGCGCAGGCTTCCCGCTTGCACGCACACCTGACCGCGCATCCGGAGATCACGGCCGGGCAGGTGGCGCATGCACTGACCACAACCCGCGCGGCCCTCAGTCACCGGGGCGCGGTCGTCGCGACCGAGTACGCGGACCTGATGGAGGGCCTCGCCGCACTTGGCACCGACACCCCCAGTGCGCATGTCGTCAGCGGGGTGACACGGCCGCAGGGCAAGACGGTGTTCGTCTTCCCCGGACAGGGCGCCCAATGGCCCCTCATGACCGCCGACCTCCTCTCGACGGAACCCGTCTACGCCCAGTCCATCGACGACTGTGCGAGGGCCCTGGACCCGTATGTGGACTGGTCCTTGCGCGAGGTCCTGAACGACCCGACCGGTGAACTCCTGGAACGCGTGGACGTCGTCCAGCCCGCCCTCTTCGCCGTCATGGTCTCCCTCGCACGCCTCTGGGAACACCACGGCACCCGACCCGACGCGGTCATCGGTCACTCACAGGGCGAGATCGCCGCCGCCCACATCGCCGGCGCCCTGACCCTGGACGACGCCGCGAAGATCGTCGCCCTGCGCAGCAAGGCCCTCACCTCGCTCACCGGGCGGGGCACCATGGCCTCGGTCACCCTGCCCCACGAACAAGTCGCCGAACAGATCGCCGGATACGGCAGCCTGTCCGTCGCGGTCATCAACTCCCCTACCCACACGGTGATCTCCGGCACCACCGAGGACATCCACACCTACCTCGACCACTGCACCGCCGCCGACGTCCAGACCCGGCTGCTGCCCGTCGACTACGCCTCCCACAGCCCCCACGTCGAAGCACTCAAAGAACAACTCCTGACCGTCCTCGCGGACATCACCCCCCAGACCGCCCAGATCCCGTTCCACTCCACCACCCACCCCACCCACGAGCCCACCGACACCACCACCCTGACCAGCACCTACTGGTACGACAACCTCCGCCAACCCGTCCACTTCCACACCACCCTCACCCACCTCAACAACACCGGCCACACCACCTACATCGAAACAAGCCCCCACCCCACCCTCACCACCCCCATCAACCAAACCAACGAAAACACCACCGACACCAACACCACCCCCCTCACCGTCACCGGAACCCTCCGACGCCACCAACACGGACCCACCCAATTCCGCCTCGCCCAAGCCACCCTCCACACCCACAACACCCCCACCACCTGGCCCACCCCCACCACCCAACCCACCACCCTCCCCACCTACGCCTTCCAACACCACCACTACTGGCTCAACGACACACCCACAGGCACCAGTGGAGACCCCGCAACCCTCGGACTCCAGCACACCGACCACCCTCTGCTACCCGCCACCATCGAACACCCCGACAGCCACACCACCACCTTCACCGGCACACTCTCACTCCGCACCCACCCCTGGCTCACCGACCACGCCGTCACCGGCACCGTCCTCCTCCCCGGCACCGCCTACATCGACCTCGCACTCCACGCCGGACACCACACCAACCACCCCCACCTCACCGAACTCACCCTCCAAACCCCCCTCACCATCCCCGAACACGAAACCGTCCAACTCCACATCTCCACCGGCCCCCAAGACCCGGACCCCGACACCACCCAGCACCACATCCCCCTCACCATCCACTCCCGCCAAGCCGACGACGAACCCTGGACCCTCCACGCCACAGGGCAGTTGGGCATGGCCGTCACCGAGCAGACCAGCTCGGCCGATCTCACCGTGTGGCCTCCCCGGGGCGCCGTGGAGATGAAGGTCGACGCGCTGTACGAGGCGTTCGCCACGCGCGGCAACGAGTACGGTCCGACCTTCCAGGGGCTCACGGCCGCCTGGCGCGACGGCGACAACCTCTACGCCGAGATCGAACTCGCCCCCGACACCGACGTCACCGGCTACGGCATCCACCCCGCACTCCTCGACGCCGCACTCCACACCCTCGGCATCACCGAGGACATTGACGGCGCCGTTCATCTTCCCTTCGCCTGGACTGACGTAGCTCTTTATGCAACGGGGGCCTCAGCGGCCCGCGTTCAGGTCACTCGTGTGAACGACACGACGGTCAACGTCGCGCTGGCCGACCTCACAGGACGGCCGATCGCCGACGTCGGCGGACTCGTCCTCCGTCCTGTGGATTCGGCGGAGTTGGCTGCGGCCGGTACCAGCACACACAACCGGCTGTTCACGGTCGAGTGGACACCCCTGACCAGTGGTTCCGTCGCCACCGATGCCGGCGACCACCAGACATGGACGATCCTCACCGCCGGAGCACCCACCACC